>CALVCQ010000031.1 GCA_944326115.1 Candidatus Gastranaerophilales bacterium
CTTATTGTTAAATATTGAACTTGCTTATTGCACAGGTTCAACAAGTAGTCGGAGTCAGTTGACAATATGAAAATATAGCTATAAAAATACACTGCTTTAATTACTTTAATTCTTTCAAAATTTGTGAATGCAATGTTCCTGCTTTGGATAAACTTTTAACGAGGATTTCATATTTAGCTTCTTGCTCTCCAAACGGGATATGCATTTTTACAAGTTCATCAACGGACTTATTAATTTTGTTGAGTTTGCCGAGAGTATCACGAAGCATCAGCAGTTTCATTAGAGGTGTATATTTGTGCAAAAATTTGGAATGTATCAAAAATTTTTTAATATTCTTTTTTATTTTTTTTCTTATCTTTTGAGGAAGGCAAATAATTTGTGTAATAATACCGGTCAGATGAGTTTCTGTATTTTGAGATTTATATTGAATGTTCAGATTTTGTAATTTTTGTTTTAGATACTTTATTTGTGAAGATAATTCTTCTTTAGTTTTTTCGTCTTTTATTGTATCGGCGACAATTAGCTTTTCTTTTAGCTCTCTCAAGGCTTTTTCCGTATCCTCAATTTTTTTTTCCAGTTTTAATTCGGGGTCATCAATAACCATGTATGCTGCATCTTCAATCATTGCAGAGTCCAGCGAATTTAGTCTTTTTTGAAACACGGGTTTTGTCCCGTTATAAGTTTTTATTTCTGTGGTATTGAACAGAGAAACAGGATTGCCTTTTATTATTCTGTCATATTTTTCAAGATTTACGGAAAGCTGCTGACCTGTCAGTTGAAAGAAACCCGCAGGTGTTTGCTGCTTATTATCATTTTTTTTATTTTGTGAATTAGATTCCATATCTGCTATTATGTAATAATTTGAATAAATTTGTGCCCGTTAAATAAGGGATTTTTATTTTTTGAGATTTTTAAAGAAATTTGCTATTGCCGTACGATTTTTATATGCAAGTAATCCCGAAATTACAAGCAATCCCCAGCCCAAAACTTTTTTTAGTACACCGGTTTTATTTGTAGTTTTTCCAAGATGATTTTCTTTTGATGCGTAGACTTTTAAAAGTTCTTTATAATAATTGTCTCCTTTTTTTAATTCATCATAAAAAGAATACGGTGTAATAACAGGCGGATTCACTACAAAATGCCCGGGTCTCAAGCTTTGATAGGGGGATTCTCCGATTGTATAAGCACCTACAGGCTGCTGTATTTGTACTGATGATACAGGTACGGTCATTTTAGTTCCTTCACACTTTACATAAAAAATAAACCAAAATACAGATGTTTTTTGCTTTATAAAATAATATTTTATTAAATTTGTTACAAATATCAAAAATATATAAAAATTTCTTAGTATTTTAACTGTTGTTTAAGTACAATAATTTTATACAAAAAAAGGAAAGTGTATGGATAGATTTGTAGGAATACTGGGGATAGTTTTGATACTTGGCATAGCTTATGCACTGTCAAATAACAGGAAAGCAATTTCTTTAAAAACAATTATACCCGGATTTGTATTGCAGATACTTCTTGCGGTATTTGTTTTAAAAACGCCTGTTGGAAAAAATATATTTCATGCAATAGGTCTTTTTATACAGAAAATTCTTGATTTTTCCAATGAAGGCGGAAATTTTGTATTTGGTGTTCTAACAAACAGCCCTGTCAGAATGGAGGAATTATTCGGAGAAGGCACCGGGTTTATTTTTGCACTGAAATTGATACCAACAATAATTTTTATATTAATACTGGTCAATATTTTGTATTATTACGGAATAATGCAACGGGTTGTAGAGCTTTGCGCAAAGGTAATGTACAAACTTATGAACGTATCGGGAGCGGAATCTTTATCAAATATAGCGTCTGCATTTGTCGGACAGGTGGAAGCACAGATTATGATTAAACCATATCTTGCAACCATGACAATGTCAGAGCTTCTGGCATCAATGACAGGATCTATGGCTTGTATTGCAGGAGGTGTTATGGCTATGTACGTAGGTATGGGTATTCCTGCGGAATATCTTCTGGCTGCTTCGATAATGGCTGCACCTGGTGCACTTGTAATTTCAAAAATAGTTTATCCGGAAACAGAAGAATCTCAAACAAAAAATGAAGTCAAAGTAGAAATCCAAAAAACTCATGTAAATCTGATTGATTCTATTGCACATGGTGCTTCTGACGGTATGAAAGTATCAATTAATGTTATTGCAATGCTTATTGCACTTACCGCATTGATTGCAATGGTTGACTGGGTGCTTGGTTATGTTGGATTGTTTATGGCGAATGTTTTACATTTGAACCTGTCTTTTATTCACATTGATTTAATGCATTTGTCCTTAAAAGAGATACTCGGCAGCATATTCTCACTATTTGCTCTGGCAATGGGTGTTCCTTTTAAAGAGGCAGTGGATGTAGGTGCATTGATGGGTACAAAACTTGTATTCAATGAATTTATTGCATATCTTGATTTATCCGCATTAAAACCGGTGTTGAGCCAGAAGAGTATTATCATTGCATCATTTGCATTATGCGGTTTTGCAAATCTCGGCTCTATTGCAATACAAATAGGCGGTATAGGAGAACTTGCACCAAACAGAAGAAAAGATCTTGCAAAACTCGGAGTGAAAGCTTTAATCTGCGGTACACTTGCTTCATATCTTTCTGCCTGTATAGCCGGAATACTGTTATAAATTTAAAAACTTTTTAGCATTTTCTGTGGTTCTGAACGCAACTTCTTCAAAACTTATGTTTCTCAGGTTTGCAATCTCCTGCGCCACAAATTTTACATAAGCCGGCTGATTTTCTTTTCCTCTGTAAGGAACGGGTGTCATATAAGGCGCATCAGTTTCTAAAAGCAATTTGTCCAGAGGTATAATTTTTGCTACCTCTTTGACTTTTTTAGCATTTTTAAAAGTTACAACACCGCCCAGTGCAATATAAAAGCCTTCTTTTACACACTCCATTGCAAATTCAGGGCTGCCGGAAAAACAGTGCATTACAACACCTACATCATTAGCCTTTGTCTTTTTTAAAATTTCAAAAGTATCAAGGTGTGCTTCTCTGTCATGCACAAGCACTGGTTTGCCGGCTTCTTTTGCTATCAAAATCTGTTTTTCAAAAATTTCTTTCTGGCGTTCAATTTGTGATTTATCCCAGTAATAATCAAGTCCTATCTCTCCTACAGCCACAATTTTTTTTTGTTTAAGGTATTCACGGATTAAATTTTCACCCTCTTCGTTATAAGAGTCCAAATCCTCGGGATGTACACCTACAGCTCCGTATACATTCTCATATTTCTCACAAAGCTCAGCTATCCTTTTAAAACCGGAAGGCGTAACTCCAGGGATAACAACTTTTTCTACGCCGTAGTCTTTTGCCGTTGCAAGTACTTCATCAAAACGGTCTTTGTAGTTGTCCATATCAATATGGGTATGTGTATCTATTAGCATTTTTAACCTAAAAACATGCTTTCTATAATAGCTTTTTTATTTTCATCGTGAATCTTATTTAAAATTTGATTTTTATCAACACAGTTCAATTTATCGAGTTGTTTTAAGGCGCCGGCTGCTTCACAAATCAAAATTTCATTGTCAGAATCAAGCAGTTTTTTTACCTCATCTTCAAGTTGAACGAGTTTGTATTCAGACACAGCTCTCAATGCACTGCTGATACGGTAAGAAGGGATGTCATTTGCTGAAAGTTCATTTTTAACAAGATTCTTTTGGGCATTCCAAAAATACTCCTGCTGCTTTTTCAAAAGATGATAAATCTCCTGAATCTCCTGTTTTGTATTTTTGTCCTCATCAAAAGTGTATTCCTCATTGTTTGCAAGTGTATCAAACTTAGACAGTGCTTTTAAAAGTACAACGGATGCCTGTGAGTTTTTGTTCTGAGTATTGTAATGAATAAGATATTCAAGAACTTCAAACATTTCAAAGCAAAATACCTGATTCAAAGGAAGTATCTCGCCAAGACCTGACAAAATATTGTCTATACAAAGCAATACGTAACTTTTATCAAAATCACCCTGCAGCAATTCCATAAGACTCTGTATATATGGAATTTCTCCGGCAATATTTTCGCTCATTGATGAATGTTCCATTGCTTTCAAAATATAAGGAACTGACGCTTTGTTTTCAAAAGCTACAAGAAATTTAACCGCTTTTAAAACAGTAAAATCATCTTCGGCTTTTAAAAGTTCCAGAGCTTTGTCATAAGCAGTATCAATTTTCATTGCGCCTAGTGCTTTTGCTGCGTTAAACGCAAGCGCTTCGTTATCTGAAAAAGCATACTCTGTCAAAATATCAGCAGCTATTGTATCAGGAATATAGGAAAAGTATTTTGCAGCATAAGTTTTTTCTTCATCTGCGCCTTTTTCAAGAAGTTCATACAGTTCATCGGTCAAATTTTCATCGGCGTATTGTGCAAGACAGCCGACAATTGTGTCTTCAAAATCCGGTGCATAAACTTTTAAGAAGGCAAAAAGATTTCTGTAGTTGTCCTTATTAACAGATTTTTGCAGTCTTTTATTTACATTATTTTTTACAAAATCAAATAAGAACTCGCTCTTATCCGAAAGAAGCTGAAAAGCTTCCGTATTAGCATTATCAACAATGCATTTTGCCGCTAAGAGCGCTTTTGTTTCATCTTTTGCTGTCAGGTCTTTTACTAATTGTTCATTATCTGTTGTCATAAAAATTACTCTCTAAAACTTAATTCTGCGATGGATTTTTTGAGGTTATTTCTTACGGAAGTCATCTGTTCTTCAACAATTTCGTCTGTCAAAGTGGCATCTTTATCCTGCATTTTAATCCTGAAAGCCATACTTTTAAAGCCTTCCTGTATATGTTCGCCCTGATATACGTCAAAAAGCTCTTCTCCGTTAAAGAGATTTGATTTAACGGATTTTTTAATGATTTTTGAAATTTCTTCATGAGAAACTTTTTCCGGCACGATAAAAGCAAGGTCTCTTTGAACTTCAGGGAACTGTGAAAGTTTTTTGTATCTTGCTGTTGTAATATGAAGTGCTTTTAAAAGTTCTTCAAGATTTATTTCAAAAAGATAAACATTCTGCTGGAATTTTTCTTTGTCTTTTAAAATAGGGTGAAGTTCTCCGAAAAAACCGACTTCCAGCGGCTGTTTGCCTAACATAACCAGTTTTGCACTTTTGCCGGGGTGCAAAAAATCTTTGCTGTCTTCTGTAGTGAATGCACGGAATTGAACTCTATTTTCCAGTCCGAGTATTTCGAGAAGATTCTGTATAACACCTTTTAAACTAAAGAAGTCGATTTCACAAATTTTTGCTGCCGGTGTCCATCTGTTATTTTCAATATGACCTGTCATTGCACCGGCTATCATTCTGTATTCGGCTACACCGGTATTTTTTTCATCAGCAGGCTTTTCAATAAAATAAGTCCTGCCTGTATCATAAATTGAAAAATCTTTTTGTCCGTTAGACATGTTAAGCTTTACGACATTTAAAATGTTAGGAATCATTGACTGTCTGAGCATTGTATGTTCATCGCTCTGCGGATTACATACTTTAACTGCTTTAGAATCGTCGTATTTTACGCTGAATTCTTTGTACAAGGGATTTCCGACAAGTGAAGATGTTACAATTTCCATAAATCCTTTGCCTAAAAACATATTATGAATTTTTTTAATAATTTTTGCTTCCTGTGTGATTTCAGGAGATTGGGTATTTTTAGGCAGAGTCGGAGCTATTTTGTCATAACCGTAAATTCTTGAAATCTCTTCTATAAGGTCAATTTCCCTGTATACATCGTTTCTTCTGAAAGAAGGAACCTTAAATTTTGCGGCTATTTCATTTTTACCGAGTAGTTCAAATCCAAGATTTTCAGATATTTCTATACATTTTTCTGCCGGAATTTCCGAACCGAGAATGCGTTTAATCTGTGCAAATCTTAGTGTAATATCAATTTCCGGCAATTTATTTTCACCAGTCTCAACAATGCCGTCTACTTTTGCACCCGCAAGCTCTACCATAAGCTGCATAGCACGCATAAGAGCAGGTTTTACCATTTCAATATCAACGCCTCTTTCAAATCTGGCACTGGCTTCGCTTCTGTAGCCTATGCTTCTTGCTGAACGTCTGTTCTGAGCAGGTGTGAAGTATGCTGCCTCGAGTGCAATATTTTTTGTGCTGCTGTCAACTTCACTGTTTGCTGAGCCAAATACACCGGCTACGCATACAGCCTGTTCTTTTGTGGCAATCAAAACAGTGTCGCTGTTTGTTTTTCTCTCTATTTCATCCAGTGTTACTATGGTTTCGTTTTCATGAGCCCGTCTCACACACAGATACCCGTTGAGTTTGTCTCTGTCAAAAGCGTGCAAAGGACAGCCGTATTCCAGTAATACATAGTTTGTAATATCCACAATATTGTTTATTGCACGGATTCCGCAGGCAGTAAGACGTCTTTGCATCCAATCAGGAGAAGGCTTTATTTCAACAGCGTTTAATAATCCTATACTGTAATATTTGCAGCCTTCATTATCGAGTATTTCTACTTTAAATTTGTCGGTTGAATTGTCCTGAGTGCTTTGCAATGGAGAAAACTGCAATTTTTTATTGAATATGGCAGATAATTCTCTTGCAATGCCGATTACGGACATTTCATCGCCTCTGTTTGCGGTAGGAGCAACATCAAAAACTATATCTTCTTTTATATTAAGCAATTTTTCAAGAGGCTCGCCGAGTTTTATGTCATTGTAAATTCTGTTTAAGATAAGGATACCGTCTTCCTCCTGCATTCCTTCAAGCCCCAGTTCATCCTGAGAACAAAGCATACCCTGAGATTCTATACCTCGGATTTTTGCCGGAGTGAGTTCAAATTGTTCTCCTGTTTTTCTGTCAAGAACTTTAGATCCGACAGAAGCGTAAGGAATTATCTGACCTTCTTTTATATTTTGTGCACCGCAGACAACGGTTTTTTCTTCATTTCCTATATCTACAGTAACAAGGTGAAGTTTATCTGCATTCGGGTGTTGTTCTATGAGTTTGATTTTAGCAGTTCTTATATTTGAAAATTTCGCTCCGGTTTTTTCGATATCTTCTACCTCAAGCCCGCTCATTGTAAGTTCATGAGCAATCTGTTCGGGTGTTACATCAGATAAATCAACAAATTCATTAAGCCATTCCAGTGAAATTTTCATATTTTATGTCCTTATCTTTTAATCAATCTCTATAACTGATTTTATAATAAATAGAACATAATGTCATGCGATAAATCCCTAAGTATGTCCGTTAATATTTAAGTTAGTTTATAACAACTTTTCTGTAGTATCATAAACTCTCTGAGAGGGACCTCTCTTGTACCCGAGGGCATCCTGAGGCGTACGGCGTTGTTAATCTTTATACTGCAGTGAGATACTTCGTATCTCACTTAGCCCTCTCATAAAAGCAACATTTAGTTGCTTTTATTCGGCAGGGTCTCTATCTCGAATTGACATTTAGTCAATTCCCGACAGAGCTCTTGCCTCAAGCTAGGAGTGGTACACACTCTGCCGAAGAAATAATTACAAACAGATTAAATTGACTATTTGTGGTAAGATTATGTAAACTTAAAACTATTTAACAGGATTTTACAAATGAAAAAGATTTTAGTAACCGGCGGAGCGGGTTTTATAGGGAATCATCTGTGCAGAAGACTTTTAAAAGAGGGCAATTATGTGATTTGCCTTGATAATTTTTTTACAGGCTTAAAAAAACATATTGCTGATATGCTCGCTAATCCTAATTTTGAACTTATAGAACATGATATTGTGGAGCCGATAGATATAAAAGTTGATGAAATTTATAATCTGGCGTGTCCCGCAAGCCCTCCTCATTATCAGTATGATTCTGTAAAAACCCTGAAAACATCGGTTTTTGGCATAATTAATATGCTTGAGCTGGCAAAAAAATATAAAGCAACAGTCTTGCAGGCATCTACTTCAGAAGTTTACGGAAATCCGCTGGTTCATCCGCAAAAGGAAACATACTGGGGAAATGTTAATCCTATCGGGATTAGAAGCTGTTATGATGAAGGCAAACGTGCCGCAGAAACACTGATGACCGATTATCACAGACAGTACGGAGTTGACATTCGTATTATAAGAATATTTAATACTTATGGTCCGAATATGGATCCAAAAGACGGCAGGGTCGTTTCAAACTGCATAATGCAGGCTCTCAAAAATGAAGATATTACAATTTACGGAGACGGTTCGCAGACAAGAAGTTTCTGCTATGTAGATGATCTTGTGGAAGGTATTATTCGCATGATGAATAATGAGAAAGGTTTTTTAGGACCGGTAAATCTTGGCAATCCTTCTGAACGCACGGTTTTGGATCTTGCACAAAAAGTTTTGGAACTTACAGGGTCAGAATCAAAACTCACATTTCTCCCTCTTCCTTCCGATGATCCCGTGAAAAGAAAACCGGATATCTCTCTTGCGAAAGAAAAACTTAACTGGGAGCCGATTGTAAATATTACGGAAGGATTAACAAAAACAATCGAATACTTTAGGACAGTTAAAATTTAAGTAGCCAACCGTTAAAATTTAAGTTCCTTAACTTCATTGTTGTAATGAGAAGCTATATAATTAAAGATTTTTTGGACAATTGTCTGAGAAAAATAATAACTGTTATTACACGGTGAAATTTTAACGTATGTGGAATTTTTGTCTTTTTTGTAAACGCTGATTAAAAAATCCCTGCCATCAGTTCTGAATTTTATATATCCGTTTCTGGATTGTATTTCTACAAGTTCATATTTTGATCCGGCGACACTTGATAATGCAAGATAAAAAGTTTTATCAAAAGGTAGTTTATATAATTTTATGCAGTCTCTGTAATTTGTATATTTTGAGGCACTCTGTGCATAAGATGTTTCAATTTCATCTTCGGCAAAAGCAGAAGATGAAATATTTGCGGAAAAAATTAAATTTATTGCAAGAATTAAAAAGAATAATTTTTTTATCACTCTTCATCTCCCATCCAGGTAGAACCGTATTCTATATCAACAACAAGCGGTACTTTAAACGGCTGGTTTAGTTCCATTGCCTGTTTTACAAGATGTTGTACCTGCTCAAGTTCTTCTTTATATGTTTCGACAATCAGTTCATCATGCACCTGCATAATCATTTTTGATTTTAGATTATTATCAGCCAGCATTTTGTCAAATTCTATCATTGCGAGCTTTATTAAATCTGAAGCAGTCCCTTGAAGAGGAGTGTTTATTGCTGCACGCTGTGCAAATTCTTTAATATTGCGGTTTGTACTCATTAATTCATCAAGAAGATATCTTTTCCTGCCGTATAGTGTTCTGGCATAGCCGTTACGATAGGCTTCTTGAACGGAATTGTCCATGTACTCTTTTACTTTCGGATATGTTAAAAAGTATTTGTCTATAAACAATTGCGCTTCTTCATTTGAAATACCAAGTGATGATGCCAATCCCCATCGTGTCTGACCGTATATAATTCCGAAATTTACCGCCTTGGCACGGCTTCGCATATCTTTTGTAACCTCATTTAAGGGTACATCAAATACTCTGGCTGCGGTTTGTGCATGGATATCTTCGCCTGAATTAAACGCCTGTATAAGATTTTCATCTCCGGAACAATGAGCAAGCAGTCTCAATTCTATCTGTGAATAGTCTGCGGATAAAAGTACTTGAGATGTTTTATTTTCCGGAACAAATGCCTTTCTTATACGGCTTCCGAGTTTTGTTCTTACAGGAATATTTTGCAGATTAGGATTTGACGATGATAATCTTCCTGTTACAGTAACAGTCTGATTGTAGCTTGTATGAATTTTTCCGTCTACTGGGCTTATCAAATCAGGAAGAGCATCTACGTATGTGGATTTTATTTTTGAGTACTGACGGTATTGCAAAAGGCATCTTGCTATTTCATGGTCTTTTGCCAATTCTTCCAGAACTTTTGCATCAGTAGAAAATTTTTGGGAGCCTCTTTTTTTTGTTTTATGTTCTATTCCAAGTTTTTCAAAAAGTATTGCTGCAACCTGTTTTGGAGAATTTATATTAAAACTTTCACCCGCAATTGTATAGATTTGTGTTTCTATTTCTTTTAAATTTTCTTCAAGTTCTTTTGACAGAACAGCCAGATACTCTGTATCAAGAGAAACTCCCTGTGCTTCCATTTTTGCAAGTACAAGACTTGTCGGAACCTCTACTTCATAAAGAAGTTTTTTGCCTTCTTCATCAAGTTTATTTTGCCAGTATCTCGTTAATTCAAGTGTTACGAATGCATCATCGCAAGCATAATCAGAACAGGCTTCGATACTTACATTATCCATTGTAATCTGATTTTTGCCTTTTCCGATTAATTCATCTATTTCGGTCATAAAATAATCAAGGTTCTCAGCAGCCTGAACTTTTAATCCGTGTTTTCTTGACGGATCATTTATATAACTGGCAAGCATGGTATCGAATATTATGCCTTGAAGATTTATTTCGTATTTTAAAAGAGTATTAATTTCATATTTTGCATTTTGAAATGTTTTAAAAATTTCGGGATTTTCAAAAACCGGTTTTAAATTCTCAAGCACATAGTCCATTTCTAACTGCTCTCCGACTTTATGAAAGACCGGAATATAAAAAGATTTTGTCTGTCCGGATTTGTCTGTAAGCACAACTTTTGAATCCCGTGCTTTAATTTCTTCGTTATAAGCAAGCGAGATACCGACAAGATCCGCTTCAAGAGCATTAACAGATGTAGTTTCCGTATCTATTGCTATCAGTGTCTGCTTTTTTAGTACAGAAACAAGTTCTTCAAAATCTTTTTGTGTAACTATGGTTTTTCGTTCGTTACAGAGATTGTTTTTTTTCTCTGATTCAACTGCTGCAAACAAACCTAATTGCTGCTGTGTATTAATCACGTTTTGTTCAGCAGGTGCGGATGTATGGTTTTCTTCTTCTTTTTGTTTTATTTTTCCTTCTTTTAGGCTGATAAAATCAATGAGTTTTTGATCCATCATCTGCTGCTTTTTTAGTTCGGCAGAATCAATGTTTTCTGGTTTTGAAGCAATTGTACAAACACTAAACGGACGCAAAATCTCGGGCAGATTCTTTAAAAAACTATAAAACTGTACCCTTTTTAGAAATTCACTGACTTTGTCGACATCCGGCATTTCAAGTTTCGTTTTTTCAAAATCAAAGTCTATATCAACATCACATTTAATGGTAGCAAGATAATAGCTTAATTTTGCATCCTCTACACCATTTTTTAATTTTTCTTTAAGCGATTTCCCATCTACTTCATCTATATGTGCAAGGACATTGTCTAATGTCTGGAATCTGTCCAGCAGTTTAGCTGCGGTTTTTTCTCCTATTCCTTTAATCCCCGGAATATTGTCAGAGGTATCTCCTCTTAGAGCTTTGTAGTCAATAACCTGATCCGGATAAACTCCGAGTTTATTGTAAACCCTTGCCCAATCATACTCTACAAGTTCTCCTTTTGAGGGAATTAAAACAGAAACATTGCCTTCTCTGTCTATCAGCTGGAATGCATCCTGATCACCGGTCAGTATTATTGTTTTATGACCGAGTTTTGTTGCTTTATTACAAATTGTGCCGATTACATCATCTGCCTCAAAACCTTTTTTTGTATAGATGGGAATATTAAATGCTTTAAGCCCTTCTATAATAAGTTCCATCTGACTTTTCATTGTATCAGGCATCTGTTCTCTGTTTGCTTTGTATTCTTGATAGCATTCCGTACGGAAAGTATCGTGGCTCACATCAAAGGTTACAGCGATACAATCCGGACTTATTTTTGTATTTTTTAAAAGGTCGAATATTGCTTTAAAAAAGCCAAAAACAGCCCAGGTAGGTTCTTTTTCTGAGGTTTTCATTCCTGTTCTTTCAAGTGCAAAAAAACTTCGAAAAGCCAGTGCGTGTCCGTCTATCAGAATCAGTGTTTTTCTTTTATCCATACTTTACCCCTTATTTAAGATAAATTCTAGCATATATACAGGTAAATGACTAATGTATAGCAAAAAATAATATTTTTATGATTTAATGCGATTAAGAATAATATTTGAAAGGTTATCCATGAAAATAAAACCGGAGAGTAATTTATACCGTGAATTAACAGAGCAGCTTAGAAAAGGGTATTCCGTTTCAAAAGAAGAAATACGAAAAGGAATAAAAAAAGCTAAAGAGTATGCTGCTCCGAAAATAAAAGAAACAACGCAAACCGCAGCTGACTGGGTCGAAGAAAAAATACAGGAAGCAAAGGAATATGCTGCTCCAAAAATAAAAGAAACCGCACAAAAAGCTGCTGACTTGACAGAAGAAGCAATAGAAAGTGCTAAATGCACCTATGCAAGAGTAAGACCTAAAGTGGATGAGTTTATTGCTTATGCCCAGTTTGCTTTGAATCCGCCTAAAATAGAAACTCTTTCAAAAAAAATGACTGAAGCCCAAAAAGAATATTTGGCAAAGACAGTTTATTATGATGAGTATTCAAGACAGTTCCCAGAAGAATATTTTAAATTACATAAAATGAAAATAGAATTACATAAACTGCAACAAAAAGCACAAAAAGCTACAGATGAATACAACAGTTTTGCATCACGTCAAGCAGCGGCACAAAGAGCTTTTGAACAGATAAACAATTTTTAAAAAATTAATATCAGACTGTTGCTTATAAAATAGTTCCAGCTGTGTTTAATTTCTTTTACGATACGTTTTTTAAGCCTTTTTAAATATCTAAGAATTGTTTTTTTCTTCATAAGCTATCTTCGTCCTTTCCGTTATTGTTAAAGCATTTGATATCGGTATTCCGCCTTTTTGTGCAGGGTTGTTAACTACTTTGCCCTGTACATACATTACAGTAGAACCGCCGCCATCAAGATTCATTGCATTTATACATCCGAAAGATTTCATCATTCTTGCCAGTTCGCCTAAAGTCATCCCGACCGAGGCATGTTCTCTGCCGTCGACTGCAACCATTATGAATTCATAGTTAGATGTGTAACCTATCGCTGTTCTCGGATTTTTGCCGGTTATGGAACCCAGCTTTTGTGCGGTAACATCTACATATATCTGTCCTTCTTTTACAAGGTACGGACCGCCGCTAATTATATGATCTATGTTTTCCCATTCAGGTGATGTTTTTATATCAAGCTTAATTTTTTTAGCAGAAAAAAACGGCTCCAACTTTGACTTGGGTCCGGATATAACATATCCGTTTTCCGGTATAATTGTGGAGCCGTAAGATATTGTAGTGATTTCGTTATTTTGAATTGCTATATTAACGCCGTATTTTGGTGGTGTCGGGGAGGTTTGCCCCCAGTCTCTTGTGTATAATAATGTATATGTAGAAAGCATTCTCGGCTGGTTAATGTTGTCTATTTTTAAAATATTTCTGCCTGCTTTAATTGTGGAATCAAACTTTACCTGAGCCATTTTAAATTCATTTTTCCCTATACCCATGGCTACTCTGTTGTGAATCGGACCCGTATAGACCTTTTTGTTAATCATTAGTGTACCTAAAGGTACTCCTGTCTGGGGCTTAAAATATGTGCCGTTTACTGCGGCGATAGAATTGTTGCGTGTAGCAATTGTTCTAATAGTTGCCCTTCGTTTTAAATTTGTGGATGCAAGTTGTGGAGCGATTTCGATATTTGGATTTAATTTTGTATTAACTTCGACTATATTTATTTTTACAGGTCTTCCGTTTATATACTTCACCATCCGGACATGTTTTACCCCGTCGGCAATGGTAAGAATAGCTCCGTTGCGATATCTCTGCCGAAGCATTGACTCCCATCTTTGTTTTTCCTCCGTAAGACTCCGTGTCTGCTCTTCTACTGTATTTTGTTTAATATTCGCTCCGTTATTAATCGCTTCACTTGCAAAAAGATTGTTGTTAATCAAAAAAGATTGAGAACAAAATACACTTAACAATACAGTAAAGTATAATGAATGATTTATCATCTTTCTTATACTTTTTTGATTGTAGGCTAATGTAGTGTTCATCTTGATTAACTCTTTTTATTATCCTTTCTACTATAATTGTAACACATATTAAAATCTACTACAATTGTAAAAGAGATATATTTTTTAAAAAGCAATCAGTATGCCTGTTTTAAGCTTAATATTTCTTCATAATTCCAAAAGTTAAAATCCTGTAAAAGTAAGCTATATTTATTTATGGTAAGAAGTACACTTAATCTAATTTGGGGATTTAAAAAATAGATTTACCATTCGTTTCATCATGAAAAATAGCATGCAGGAGAATTTTTCAGGACAAAATCAGTATTTTATTTATCCGCATAGAATTATATGATATCTTTACAAGCGAACTGTAAGAAGCTGCCCATTAAATTTTCATTCCAAACTTTTACTTCCGGCGGAACTTTTAGCACTGCGGGGGTAAAATTCCAGATGTATTTTATGTTTGAATCAATTAAAAAATCAGCGACCGGCTGTGCATTTTGTCTGGGCACGGTTAATATTGCAATATCAACACCTAATCTTTGCGTAAGGTTAGGGAGTTTTGAAATATGAAAAATTTGTTTGTTATTAACCTGCATATCTACTTTTTGCGGGTCATTATCAAATAGTGCAAGAATATTTAAACCGTAACTGTTAAAGCTGTCGTATTTTGCCAGTGCAAGCCCTAAGTGTCCGGCTCCGACAATAAAAGCGTCTTTTGCATGTGCAAATCCGAGAGTTTTTTCAATAGAATCTTTTAGATCTTTTACCATATATCCTACACGGCATTTGCCGGCATTGTTTAACAGTTTAAAATCTTTTCTGACCTGAGAATCGTCGATGCCCAGCCTCTGTGCTATTTGAGGACTGGATATGGTTTCGATTC
The DNA here is from genome assembly GCA_944326115.1 of Candidatus Gastranaerophilales bacterium. GTDB lineage: Bacteria > Cyanobacteriota > Vampirovibrionia > Gastranaerophilales > Gastranaerophilaceae > Limenecus. The sequence continues at coordinate 14,845 of CALVCQ010000031.1, forward strand.
CTGCTTCAAGATATTCTACCATTATGCTGTGGTAAAGTGTCAGTCTGTTTGTGATTTTTTCAGGTATGTTTTTGCTCATAATTCTATATCCCTAAACGCCAACAAAATTATATTATAAATAAAGAAAAAAATCACGATTTAAAATAAATTCAAATTTCTTGTTTTTATTTTCTCTGTTATGTTTTTCTTGATATTTAATTTAAAATATTTTAAAATATTGTATGGTATTGGGGAATTTCCTCACGATATCTGCATAGGTCTGAGACAGATAAAGGAAGTTAAAATGCAACAAGAAAAAGAGAAAACAAAAACTATTACTATCAAGGTTTGTATGGGCAGTTCCTGTTTTGCAAGAGGGAATGCGGCAAATCTCGATTTTATAGAAAACTATATCAAAGAACACGGGCTTGATGCAAAGATAGAAGTTATCGGCTCCAGATGCGAAAATAACTGTGCTGTAGGTCCGAATGTTATTATTGACGGAGAAAATTGTGAAGCGGCTTCTCCTGTCAGACTGGAATCTATTTTGAAAAAATATTTATAATCAAAACTGCGTCTTAAAATTGTCGGAAAAATTCGTGACAATGAATACTATGTCTCCACCCGCTATTGGCGGGAGCGGAAAGTTGCCGGCTGTAGCTGCGAACCAGATTAGATAAAGAGGTATCAATGAACGATCACTACCCGATTTATACACTCAAAAGCGAGTGCGTAGACTGCTATAAATGTGTACGCCAGTGTCCTGTGAAAGCTATCCGTATAGAAAACGGGCATGCTTCCGTAATTCCGGAAAAATGTATTGCCTGCGGACATTGTGTGCTTGTGTGTCCTTCGGAAGCAAAGAAGATAAGAAATGATATAAACAGAGCCCGTGCGGTGTTAACAGCAAAAAAACGTGTGTTTGTTTCTCTTGCACCAAGCTGGGCAGGTTTTTGGAACTGCGGTTCGGAAAAATTAATAACAGCTTTAAAAAAAATAGGCTTTGAAGGTGTTTCGGAGACTGCACTCGGTGCTCAGGAGGTCTCCATAGAAGTTACAAAGCTTCTTTCTAAAAGGGAAAATCAAATACATATTTCAAGTGCCTGCCCCGCAATAGTAGACTATGTTCGTTTATACATGCCGGAATATGCAAAATATATTACACCTGTGGGCTCTCCTGCTATGACACATGCCAAACTTTTGAAAAAAAGATATGGCGACGATATAGGTGTTGTATTTATCGGACCCTGTATAGCAAAGAAAAATGAAGCTGACAGAACTCCGGAACTTATAGATGTATCGTTGACTTTTAAAGAAGCTGCTCAATGGATGGCGCAGGAAGGCATAAACCCTGATGAAACAGAAATACCCGCAGAAGATAATGAGATTAAATTTGTACCCAAAAAGGCTTATGAAGGGGCATATTATCCGATAGAAGGCGGTATGAACAAAACCATTCGTCTTTCCGGATGTGCAAAGGATATACAGCTTGTAAGCGTAAGCTCTGTTACTGCATTTCGGGATTCTTTAGAAAATCTTAAGCCTGAAAATGTTGACAGACCGATATTTATAGAAGCACTTGCCTGTGCCGGAGGGTGTGCAAACGGACCTTGTAAAGATGAATCAAAACCCGGAATTATCACAATGTCAGATATACTCCGCACTGTGAAATTGAGAGATGATATTCCGTCTGAGCCGGAAGTGGTTGTTGATAAAGAATTTGAACCGCACCCGCAGAATACAAGAAAATATACACCGGAAGAAATTGCTGAAGCAATGGCAGGTATAGGAAAACACGGTATAGAAGACGAGCTTAATTGTGGCGGCTGCGGATATGACACCTGCAGACAGCTTGCGGAGGCTTTATTATCAGGTGATGCAGAACCGTCTATGTGCGTGTCTTATATGAGAAAGCTTGCCATAAGAAAAGCAAGTGCAATGCTTCGTTCTATGCCTTCGGCTATAGTTATGGCTGACGCAAACCTTAATATTATTGAGACAAACGAAGCTTTTGTCAGGATGTTTGCACCTGATCTGCTTGAGATATTTAAAGACAGACCGGAAGGTCTGGCGGGCGGTGCTTTAGACAGAGTCGTGCCGTTTACCGATTTGTTTAAACGTACCCTAAAATCAGGTAAAGATATCCACAAAGAAAGATATCCAGTGGACAAAAATCTGTATGATATAGCAGTGTTTGAAATTGAGCGCAACAAGATTGTCGGTGCGGTTATAACTGATGTAACTCAAACGGAAATGAAACGGGGTCAAATTGCACGTAAAGCCCATGAGGTAATCGAAAAGAACATTGCAACAGTACAAAATATTGCATGTCTTCTCGGTGAACACATGGTTGATACGGAATTGTTGTTAAGCCAGATTGCTCAGGGCTATGAAGAAACGCCTTCCGACGAAGAACAGGAACTGAAGTAAGGATAAACTCATGCCTGAAGAATCATTTTTTGTAGACATAGACTGTTATCAGCAGAAAAAAAACGGACAAAATGCCTTTGGTGACTGTTTCAAATCAAAACGTTTCACAGATGAAGGACGTTTGCTTGCTGTGCTGTCTGACGGTTTAGGCAGCGGCATAAAAGCTGATATCCTTGCTACAATGACAGCTACCATGATTTTAAAATTTATGGAGGAAGGCAAGGATATTCTGACCGCTACGGAAGTTATTATGAACTCGCTTCCTATTTGTCAGGTCAGAAAAATCAGCTATGCAACATTTTCCGCATTTGAATGCATGGATGACGGTAATATCCGCATTGTTGAAGAAGGAAATCCTGATTTTATACATTTTAGAAACGGAGAAGTTGTTGAGCATACACCCCGTGTTATTACCTCAAAAAAGTTCACTAACCGGCACATGCATCTTTACAACTTCAAACTCCTGCCGGAGGACAGACTGGTTTTCTGTTCTGACGGTGTAACTCAAGCCGGCATGGGTACAGAAGAATACAAGCTGGGATGGAGAAGAGAGGGACTTATAGATTTTGTTTCTTCAGAATTGAAAAGAAATCCGACAATCTCAAGCAGCCATCTTGCCTGCGAAATAGTAAAAGAAGCTATCAGAAAAGAACCTGAAAAAAAATCTATGGATGATGTATCAGCCTTGATTTTGTATTTCAGAAAGCCCAGAAAACTTCTTATTTTTACAGGACCGCCTTACAGACAGGACAGAGACGCAGAGTATTCAAAAATGTTTGATGATTTTGAAGGCAAAAAAGCTATTGTCGGAGGTACTACAGCAAACTTAATAGCCAGAGAACTCGGCAGGGAAATTACAACTGAAAAGTACAATAAAGGTATGCTTCCGGCATGCTCTCACATGGATGGCGTTGATTTGATTACGGAAGGTATATTGACTCTGACAAAAGTTTTGGAATACTTAAACGAAGGCTATGACCGCTGGCCGGATGATGCAGCGGGAAGATTGATTGAACTTTTGCTGGATTCTGACGTCATTGAGTTTATGATAGGGTCAAAATTGAATCAGGCGCATTATGACCCTGATTTGCCTCTGGAGTTAGGAATTCGTAAAAATGTTGTAAAACAACTGGAAAAAATTTTATCAGGACGTTATATTAAAAAGGTAAACCTCAAGTTTATTTAACGTCTGAAAGACAATAACCAAGGGAGAATTAAATGGAAGATACCGGAAAAATTACGTTGGATTTATGTTTTGGAACAACATGTTTTGTCATGGGTGCTTCAAAATTGCAGGAAATAGAGTCTTTGATTCCGCCTCAATACAGAAAAAAAGTGGATATAAAAGCTCATACCTGTCTTGATTTATGCAAAAATGCAACTTATATGAAAGCTCCCTTTGTAAAAGTTGACGGTGAAATAATCTCTGAGGCTACAGTAGAAAAGGTAATAAAGGCAATAGAGAGTAAATTAAATGGATAATAGCAATACTACCCACCTTAAAAGAGAAGTTCTTGTAAGACTGATTAGGGCATTTATAAATCAGGAAATGAAGGATTTGTACAAACTTCCTTTCGACATGAGACCAAAAAATGCTGAAGTTCCTTACAGATGCTGTATATATAAAGAACGTGCAATCTTAAGACAAAGAGCCATAGCCGGTCTCGGTTTTGACGTTGAATCAGATGATGAAATTACATCGTTAAATGATTATGCACAGAGAGCGGTTCACAGAGAAAAGCCGGATGAAGAAATTCTGACAGTAATAGAAACTGCCTGCAAAGGATGTGTTCCAAGCCGTGTTTATGTTACGGAATTGTGTCAGGGGTGCGTGGCAAGACCCTGCGTATCTACCTGTAAGTTCGGTGCAATTTCAATTAAAGACGGAAAATCCGTAATTGACGGCGACAAATGTAAAAACTGCGGTATGTGTATGAATGTATGTCCGTATAGTGCAATTGTAAGATTAAAAGTACCGTGTGAAGACGCTTGTCCTGTAGGTGCAATTGCAAAAAATGAAAAAGGACATGCTGAAATCGATTTTGACAAATGCATCAGCTGCGGAGCATGTGTAGGTGCTTGCCCGTTTGCGGCCGTTCATGAAAAAAGTCAGGTTATTGACGTGTTAAAACAAATTAAATCAGGCAAAAAAGTTGTTGCAATGCTTGCACCTGCTGTTGTCGGACAATTGCCGGCTTCTGTTAATAAAATAGCAATGGCATTGACTCACTGCGGCTTTTCTGAGGTTATTGAAGTTGCTCAGGGTGCTGATGTCACAGCAAGAACAGAAGCAGAAGACTTCAAAGAAAGAATGGAGCGAGGCGACGAGTTTATGACAACTTCCTGCTGTGCGGCATATAATGAGCTTGTAGACAAACACATACCGGAGTTAAAACCGTTCCGCTCGGAAACAAGAACACCTATGCACTACACAGCAGAGTTTGTAAAAAAACAATATCCTGATGCAGTAACTGTATTTATCGGACCCTGCGTAGCAAAAAGAAAAGAAGCGCAAAAAGATGAGTATACGGATTTTGTAATGAACTTTGAAGAAATGGGTGCTTTGTTTGTTGCAATGAATATTGAAGTTGCAAATTGCGAAGATTATCAGTTCGCAAATGAAGCTTCAAAAGAAGGAAGATTCTTTGCTGTTACGGGCGGGGTTGCCCAGTCTGTAAAGGTTGCTTTGAAAGATTTTCCTGAACTATACCCTACATGTGTAAACGGTCTGAATACAAAGTCTGTAAGAGATTTGAAAAACTGGGCTAAAAAAGGACAGTGTACAGAGGGCAACCTTGTTGAGGTTATGGCATGTGAAGGCGGCTGCGTTGCAGGTTCTGCATGTTTAAATAATAAACGTATTACGACAAAGAAAATTACGGAATATGCAGATTCCAGCAAATGCATAAATGATTTGCCTGAGATTGAACCTGAAAAGGTGAAATAATTAACAATTAATATTAAAAACCAAAGACCGTAATAATCGATCTTTGGTTTTTAAAGAATGAAATGGAGATTCTGTGACGATTGCACCGGTTAATAATATAACTACTCAACAACCTGCAAAAAAGAAAATATGGAAAAATTCACTAAGAGATACCGGCTATGCTGCTGCTGCGCTCGGTATTGGGAGTGCAATAGCAGGAAGCCGCAAAAAGATAAAGCTGCATAAATACCTTGCACTGTTTGCAGGTGTGTTGACTTTTATACATATAGGTATTGCCGAATATTATAAACAAAAAAGCTCCAAATTAGCCTGTAAAAAAGACAGCCGGAATAAATAAAGGCTGTCTTTTTCGCTTTTATAAATCTTTGGAAACTAATCCATATTCTTTCTGATTTTTTCTTTAGTAGAATCCAGTGATTTTATCTTCTTTTCTGTTTCTTTTATTTGTTTTGCTTTGAGCTTTCTTTGTTCTTTTATTATTCTGTACTGATTGTCTATGTCAGAGTATTCATTTTTGTATTGAATAAGCTGATTCCTTATCTCAACCTGTGCACCGTCCAATTGCATTAAAGCGCTTTGCAGATTGTTATTTTCCGCAGGAGCGGCAGTATTGACAGCATTTGTTGTTGATGTTGTTTGTACTGCGGATATCTTTGGAACTTCGGAAATAGTGCTTTTTGCAGTCTGTTCTTTTGCTGCTGTTGTCATCGATTCCGTAATGGGCACACTTTCAAAAACAGGTTCGTACGGCATAGAGTCAGCCAGTGCAGCTGCAGAAATCTGCATGCCTCCCAGAACAACAGCTGTAACAATTGCGGTGTTCACAATATTCTTTTTCATGGGGAATCTCCTTTTTATATGATAATTTACGTGTGTTTTGTAAGGATACTTTCTTATTTTATTGGATAGAATTTTAAAATGCCTCGTCTAATAAAGTGATTTGTTGAAAAAATCTGTAAGTCCGCTTGAATTAAAAGCAAAAATTTGCAAAACAGCAATTGTAAACAAATGTAAATATGAATTTTAAAGCCCGGAAACCCAGTTATAATGCCTAATAGGATAGGATAGGTCGGGTAAATTGCACGCTGCTAAAGTTTTTTGGACAATATGCCGAATAACTGTTTGTAAGAAATTTGCAAATTAAATTACGAAACAGGGAACCATGCTAAAACGAAAGGAGTAAATTATGGTAAACGGCGCAAATAATGTAGGTAACACAGGAAACAATCAGCCATCAATACAGGCTTATGAAGGTATTTCCGTTGATAAAATTAAAAGAGACGGCAGCAGAGCCGATGCAAGAGCAATCAATATTTATGATACAAACAATGACGGCAAACTGACCGGTGATGAAGTAGAGGCATTTAACAATACTGAACGTACCTTGTCAGAAGATGGCAAAAAACTTTCAATCTTTAATAATCAAGACGGTAAAAATCAGCGAATTGACATTACGGCTCCGCAAAATACATTGGATTGTCAAGGCGAATCCAAGAGAGGTCTAGAGGATTGCTCTGGCTACAATCGGATGTCTTATTCGGAGGATAGAATATCTTTTGATCAAACATATATTGATAAATACAAAACAAAAAATAAATACACAATGATGAGAGGCGGTATATCTCTGGAAGGAAATAATACTAAGATTGATATGAATTTTGAGGAAGGTAAATTATCTGTTATAAACGCAGAAGGAACAGAAAACAGATTTAGCGCTTCGAATACGGATGTAGAAGTTGAAAACTCTGAAATTAATGAGATTACTATGTATGGTGGTTCCTTAACAACAGACGGTGTTCATGACAAAACGCTGTGGTTTGAAACTGATACAACTGTAGAGACCGATGGCGATACAACAATCAACCAGAAAGATTCGTCCTTAGATATTGAAAGGATGGAGGAATATAAGCCGGATCCGGATAAAATGAAAAATATGATTGAAGGATGGAAAAGAAGGCATAACACAGGGAACTGAGCCGTGCATGCTTAATCTTTCAGATGCACTACACGTTCAGATATTAAATTTGCATAAAATTTGATATCGGCATGCCGGAACAAAATAAAAATACATGCGTCTTGTAAAAAAGAGCATGTATTTTTATTTTTGAGCATGAAAATTAATAAATAAATAGAGATTATTTTTATAAATAATTGTATAAAAAATGCATTTATAAAGAAATGTAAAGCCTGAAAACCTGCTTTATTATTGCGTTTCTCGATTTTGTGTAAAAAATAAGAAAAAATATCTAAAAAAAACGCTTGAAATAAAAAAAACTTTGGGATACATTAAGAAAGTGGTCAGCGGACCGCCGAGGGAACTGCTTAAAGCGGTGAGTTTAACTCCCTGATAAATTATAAGCAAGCCCTTTAAATAATTAAACTAGTTCTTGTTTGGAATGGTTTGAAATTAGCTGAAATTTAAATTGATAACAAATTTAAATAATTCTCTTGACAACAAAATTTAAAGTGTTACGATGAGGTAACGTCTTGAAGGATGAGTTGGAAACCTTATATGGTTGACTAAAATCTGAAAACAAGTTTCCGCTGAGTAATTTCAACAATTAAAATTGTAGACGTTATTTGGCAAAGTTTGAACCTTGAAAATAGAATAGCTAAAAACGATAATACCTGTTGATTCAACAACAAATAAAATTAACGGACACGATTTAAGCAAAGTCGAGCTTGTGAACACAGTTCACAGATGGACATAAACTTTCTGACAATGGAGAGTTTGATCCTGGCTCAGGACGAACGCTGGCGGCGTGCTTCATACATGC
>CALVCQ010000032.1 GCA_944326115.1 Candidatus Gastranaerophilales bacterium
CTGTTACTTCCCTGTTTTTTTGTTGCAGGGAATTTGATATAAAGCCTTGCTATACCAAGCGTTTGTCAGGGTAAAAACATAAAATTCTCTGTTATTTTTTTTATTTTCCCTGTAAATAAGCCAAAAACAGGGAATTTATACAGAGCCTCTTGCTCATCAGACCGCTTACACCACCATTCAAATCAAATTCGAACACCGTTGAATCACTAATATTTACGGTGTTTGCGATAAAATAAGAATAAAACCTAAAATTTTTAAAAACAGGCTAAAGCCTTTAATCAGCCGGGGTTTCAGAGGCTCGAGTCTCTTTAGATATTTTTTCTTTTACTCTAAATGCTTTGCAAAAACCTTTCAGACATATTCCGGAATTTTCACTCCTTTGATTTTTGCTAAAGACGCAGAAAATTATTGATAAAGAATTGCGGTTTCTTCTTCTGATCCTTTTAAATTTGCGTGTTAACTATAAGCGTGCTGTCATACAGAATCTTGTTTCGAGAGCTTATCAGAAAGCAAGATAATGCCAATTTAGTAAGACCATGAAACACAATGCAGGAGCATAAAATCACGTTTTACCACTCTGCTAAACGGATTTTGCAGCCGATTCATGATGACAATTGTTGATAACCTAAACAGCAACGGCTTAATTTTTATTAAAAAATCGGTGTAAACGGTTTATTTTTGCTAAATATTGTATTTTTGTATATCTTTCATAATATCATTTGCATAAGCAATTTTTTGAGAGGAGCCGTTGTAATTTTGAAGTGCAATTTTCAGATTACCTTTTGCGTTATTTAATCTTTGTGCAAATGCAATTATTCCTATTTTTAGATTCAACTCGGGGTCAGATTGGATTGCCTCAAAAAGAGATTCATAGGTAGGATATTTTTCTTTAATTTTATTAAGACCGCTGTGATACAAATTGGGTCTTGTATACATGTCCTTGACTGCGATACTTGTAAGCTGCATCATTCCTTTGCCGTTTTTTCCGTTGAGATTTTCAGTAAAATGTGTTTCCTTTTTTGCAATACAAGCAATAAATACCGGATCGATATTATATTCTTTAGATAAAATAACAATGTAATCCGCAATTTTATTTTTGTCTGTGGAAGGAGAACAGTTTTTATCCTCTTGCATAATTTTTAGTACAAGAGCTTTTTGTTTTTTCAATTTAATAAATTCAGATTTTTTTAACAGCATTATACGATTCATATCTGCTATATGCTGCTGAACTCTAATCCAGTCAGCTTTATTCGGTTTTGTTGACATAGCTTTTTTTACCGGAATAATGATAGCTTCCTGCGGCTGTATATACCCTATGGAAACAGGAGCAGAAACAACCATTCCGGTAAGTTCTATTGTTGCAATGCATTTTTCAAGCGTTTTTTTTACAGGAATTTTTCTGAGCAAAGCAATGCTTCGTATTCTGTTTATCATATTGTTAATGTCTCTTTACAATTATTATTAATGTTTGGCGTACATATATTAGCACTGTGTATTTTAGAAATCAATCATTTTTTATCAGCTGCAAAACTATTGACAGATGTTAAAATAAATCAACATAACAATATTACATTTGTCAGAATAAATTGTTACATATTTGTTATTTATATTCTGGTAAAATTAAATAATGGCAAAGTTAAAAACAAAATGGATATGTCAAAACTGCGGTTATGAGACTGCAAAATATCTTGGAAAATGTCCGGATTGCGGACAATGGAATACTTTTGTCGAAGAAGTTACTGAACAATCTTCACCCATACAAAAAAAAATTGTCTTAAATGATATAAAGCCTTGTCTTATAAATGAAATAGAAGTAGATAATTCCATAAGATTTTCAACAGGAATAGAAGAATTTGACAGAGTGCTTGGCGGCGGACTTGTTCAGGGCTCTATTGTTCTGCTTGCAGGTGACCCGGGAATAGGGAAATCAACTATTCTTTTACAAACAGGAAAGTCAATCTGTAAAGACGGAAGAAAAGCTCTGTATGTTTCTGCAGAGGAGTCTGCCTCTCAAGTAAAGCTGAGAGCCCAGAGACTGGGGGTAAATTCAAATTCGTTGTATATTTATTCGCAGACAAATTTTGACGCAATTAAACAGCAAATAAATGAAATCAAACCGGAAATACTTATTATAGACAGTATACAGGCTGTATATTCAACGGATATTACAAGCTCTCCCGGCAGTGTTTCTCAAATAAGAGAATGCACGAATATTCTTATGGATATAGCAAAAAATAAGAATATAACAGTAGTTGTGATAGGGCATGTTACAAAAGAAGGAAATATTGCAGGACCAAAAGTTCTTGAACATATGGTTGACACGGTAATATATTTTGAAGGGGACAGATATAAATCATACAGACTTTTAAGATGCATGAAAAACCGTTTCGGCACAACTAATGAAGTCGGTGTCTTTAATATGTGTGATGACGGACTCCATGAAATTTCCAATCCGAGCGAAATGTTTTTAAATGAAAGGACAAAAAACAATACCCCGGGAAGTGTAATAATTGCAACAAACGAAGGCACAAGACCTCTTTTAATAGAAATTCAGGCGCTTGTCGGAACAACCTCATATCCTTCTCCCAGACGTGTATCTAACGGTATAGATTATAACAGGCTTTTGCAGATTCTTGCGGTTCTTGAAAAAAGAATAGGTCTTAATTTAAGTAAGCAGGATGTATATGTAAATGTTATAGGGGGGCTTGAAATTGACGAACCGGCAGCTGATCTCGGTGTTGCACTTGCTGTAGCAACCTGTGCAAGAGATGTCTGTGTTAGCCCTGACACCGTCATTGTCGGGGAAATAGGGCTGTCAGGAGAAATAAGAGCAGTAAACAACCTCGATAAAAGGATTAAAGAAGCTGAAAAATTAGGATTTAAAAGAATTATTGTTCCTGCATCAAACAAAATAAACAAAACAGAATTTAAAAATATACAAATAACTGAGGCAGAAAGACTTATGGATGCAATCACATCCTGTATAAACAGGGTAGAATAGCTATTTTGTAACGGAATATTTATTTTACTTTGCTGTAGTCTGTATTAATTATATCAAGCCCCTGTATACGTGCTTTTGCTTCAACGGAAGCAGGCATGATATTTATTGCATTTGTATAATGCTTTCTTGCTTTTTTTACATCGTTTAATTTTTCATAGCAAATACCCAGTTTCAAATTAGTTTTGTAATCATATCTGTATCCGTGAGAATATGCCCAGGTATAATAATCTATAGCTTCTGTATAGTCTCCTTCCTGAAAAAAAGTTTCCCCGAGGTAATAACTGACTTTGGGATTAACCTCATTAAAATTCAGTGCAATCATAAGCTCATTTTTTGCATCTCTGATTTTATTCTGATAAAGTGCAATTCTTGCTCTTCCTACCAGTGCATTTGCATTGGAGAGATCCACCCTTGTTGCCTGATAATAAAAATATTTAGCTGCATTCAGATATTTATCCCCGTTTGATTTATCTTCCAACCTTTCATAATAATCAAGTATTTTATCTCCTTTTACGCAATATTCATTTGCTGTTTGTGTTAAGGGAGATTCGTACGCAGAGGTATTTTGCGAATAATTAACAGAAAAGATTCCTATACAGATAATTATAAAAAATCGTATTATTTGTTTCATATAAAAATTAAGCTTAATAATTCACAACATTAGTATTATAACATCTTTAATATATGTTATAAATAAAATAAGAATGTTATACACAAAAAATGCAGCAAACGGTATGCAAAAATTGAACATTTGTTCAAAATTGGATTACAAAAGGCGGGCTAAGTGGAGTCTAATATTATTTTTTTCTTTTTTATATCTGTTTTAATTTTATTTTTTGCAGGCTGTGTTATATTCGCATCAAGAATGTTTATGTCTTTAATATGTTTATTTTTGCTCGTTTGTTCGACCGGTTTTTTATATCTGACTTTAAATGCAAAATATATAGCCGTTTTCCAATTTATTCTGTGCGGCATTTTTTTATCCGTATATATATTTATGCTATTAAGAAAAATTGGCAGGTTAAGTCTGAAACTAAAACTTGTGAATCCTGCAAAAATTATTACGGGAGTCTTTTGGGTTCTGTCTTTTGGTTTGATAACAGTCATTTTTTTCAGAGAAGAATTCAATAATTCATTATATTCAATATTCAATTTTTTAGTGGAAAAATCGTTTGATTCTGTAAAATTTGCAATAAATATATTTCCATTGCACCTTATTATAATACTTGTAATTGTTACAGCAATTGTATTAAGAATTTTTCTTGTTCAAAATAAAAATGAGGAGGAACAACAATGACAGAGGCTCTGCTCAATATTGGCTTGCTCCATTATCTTGTTTTATCATTTATACTGTTTTTAATAGGACTTACCGGTGTATTAATTTCCAGAAATATGCTAAGAACTGTTATGTCATTGTTTATAATGACAATTTCTGTTGTATTAAATTTTCTTACATTCGGAAATTATTGTGACAGAACACTTGAAAATGCAAATATTATCAGCATTTTTATACTAATAATCGTTATGCTGCAAACAATAATAGCTCTTGTTATTTTATATAAAATTTATCAATCAAATGAATATCTGGATGCTGAAAAAATCAAAGATAAGGAGACGTAATGGATTTTTTTGTGGAAAATATAAATCTTGTTTTGTTTCTGCCGCTTATAATGTGTGCGATAATAGGATTTAACGGACTAATTTCCAATAAACTGGATAAAAATACTCTGTTTGCAATGAGCATCGGTGCGTCATTTGTTAGTCTTATTTTTAGCGCAGTTGCTCTAAACTATTCTGTAGTAAATAATCATTTTCTTGCTTCAAATTTTCAGTGGCTTGCTTTTGAAAAAATAAACTTTTACCTTGGTACATTTCTGGATAAAATATCTGCTTGGTTCCTGCTTATTATTTGTATAATAAATTTTTTCATTCAAAATTATTCATTTTACATATTTAAAGAGAATAAAGATTTCCCCAGGCTGCTGTTCTATCTGAATCTTTTTTATACAGGTCTTTTGGGTATTTTTATAAGTTCAAATATATTCCAGACGTATTTGTTTTGCGAGCTTACCGGCGTTGCCTGCTACTTAATGATAAATTTTGATTTTTCAAGCAGAGAACAATCAAAAGCCGGAATAAAATCAGTTATATATAACAGAATAGGGGATCTTATGCTTTTATTCTGTGTATTAACAATAATGTATTATTCTGTAATTTATAATCAGCTTTCCGGAATAAATGCGCTGTCATTTTCAAATATGAATAACATTGCACCGTGTATAAGTTCACTTATGAGCACACCTGCATTTGTTATTTTCTGTTCTGTTTTGATATTCGTAGTACTGATGAAATTTATGCAGGCTTTTATGTACATAATATTTGAGCCTAAAAATAACAGTTCTCTTTCTAAAATTGTGTTATACCAAAACAGTCTGATAGCTTTTGCCGGAGTATATTTATTTTTGAGATTTAATCCGTTCTTTTTTGAGTTAAACAATAACTGGGTGTGGACAATACTTGTTCTTGTTTTACTTTTTGTAATACTGGGCATTTTAAACAAAATTTTTATACAAATATGTAAAATTTTCGGATGGATAGAATGTTATATTGTAGAATCAACCGTTAATCTGGCTGCTTTAATATTCCGTTTTTTTTCATACCTGTGCGGAATATTGCAGAGAGGAAACTTTCAGTCATATTTGATTTATTCACTGGCAGGACTGGTTTTAATACTTATATTTGTATTTGTTTTTTTTGAAATGATTATAAAAATATAGATATAGATTTATTGCGGAGTAATAATATATGGAATTTTTATCTTTAATTTGGTTGATATTTTTACCGATTATAGCAGCACTAATAATCATGTTCCCGAGATTTCCGAATCATCAGGTTCTTGTCAGACGATTTGCTAAATGGTTTGCAAGTTTTCATTTTATATATGCGTTGTTCTTCCTGTTGTTTTTTGATACAGGGATGTACGGAATGTCTTATGAAAAAGAGCTTACATTTTTCGGAATGTCATGGCTCAAAAGTCTTGGCATCAGTGCAAAATTTGCTGTTGACGGGATAGCATTGCTGTTAGTCGTTTTAACAACATTTATAGTATTAATAACATTGTTTATGAGCAAAATGCATATACGCTCAAAACATAAGCTGTATTATTCTCTTGTATTTTTATTGGAGTCATCAATACTCGGTATTTTTTGTGCAAAAGATATGTTCGTATTTTTTGTCTTCTGGGAATTATCTCTTATTCCCTTATATTTTCTTATTTCACAATGGGGGAATCAAGAAGCAAGAAGAGCTGCAACAAAATTTACAGTAATATCTTTTGTTGCAAATATGTTTTTGTTTTTCGGCATGTTACTTCTTTATTATTATAATTTTGCAGTAAGCAATGTTCTTACCGCTAACATTGACTCGTTAAATATGAATGAAAAAATATATCCGTTGTGGTTCCAAATTACCGTATTTATAAATTTTATAATCGGTTTTTGTATACGGGTTCCGTTTGTACCTTTTCATTTCTGGTATCCCGATGTGCAGAGTAAAGCATCTGCTCCTGTAAATATACTTCTGGCAGGAGTTCTTTTATGTACAGGTGTTTACGGTATAATCAGATTCAATATACAGGTATTTCCGGAAATATTTAAACTTTTTGCTCCCGTACTGATGGTATGGGGTATTGTAAATATTGTTTATGCCGGCGGGCTGGCTATCATTCAAGCAGGTATTAAAAAAATTGCGGCTTATGCTCAGATCTCAAGCACAGGATTCATCATGCTGGGTCTTGCATGCCTCAATACAGCAGGTTTTAACGGTGCTGTATTTACGGCTTTAGCCTCAGCTATAGTGTACAGTGCTCTTTTTACAGTTATTTCAAGTATTCAATTCAGAACAAAAACAACATATATTACTTCTTTGGGAGGGCTGGGACAGGTTATGCCAAAATGCATGCATCTTTCTTTGATTATATGTTTTTGTGCAATCGGAGTACCGTTTTTAATGATGTTTACCCCAAAACTTATGGTATTAACCGGGGCAATGCTTTCCAATTTAGAACAGCAGCTTCTTGTTAAAATAGCTGCATTTATCGGACTTTGTGCAATTATTGTATCGGCAGGATATATATTATACTTTTTTTATAAAGTATTTTGTTCTGTCTTGCTTGAACAGTGGAAGAAAGTAAAAGATTTGTCTGTGCAAGAAACCAGTGTTTTATCTGTTTTTTGCCTCGTAATAATTTATTTTGGAATTTATCCAATGAGTATTGTGCAAATATATCAATCTGTTTCAAGTATAATTTTAGATATATTACAGGTATAAAGACCGGAGCTTTTATAAATGACAGAAATAATTTCAGCATATATGCCGGAGTTTATAATAACAGTTTTTATAATTTTTAATCTGATTGCTTCTTTGTTTTTCAGTACATATTTATATAAGCTTTCAAAATGGTTTACATTGTTTGGTATAGTTCTGGCAATAGCGTCCACAATCTATTTACAAATTGAACCGGAATTTTTTGCTTTTAACGCTACATTTTTAACAAATATATACACTGTATTTTTTAAAATTTTAATTTTAATGTCAGGATTTTTCCTTACCCTGCTTTCAAGAAATATGATTCGGGAAAAAAGAGACAGAGCTTTTGAATACTTTAGTGTATTTTTATCCGGTATATTATTTGCAATGTGTGCTGTTAGCGCTGTGAATTTTATAGTACTGTTTGTATCTCTTGAGGCATTAAGCTTAAGTTGTTATTTAATGCTTTCTTTGAACAAAAACCCGAATGCAAAACAGCTTACATTCGGATATCTTGTTCAAAATGCAGTAGTTTCATCTCTATTTTTAACCGGCGTGTCCGTAATATATGGAATATGTTCACAATTCGGCTTTGACAAAATTTCTCTGTATCTTTTAAATGCAAATGTTGAATCATCTCAACCGCAAATATTGTTAACATTCTCGTTAATTTTGATAATTTGTGCAATTCTCTTTAAGGTCGGAATAGTTCCGTTTTCAAGCTGGCTGCCGGACACGTTTGAGGGAGCAAGTCATCCTATAGGCGCTTATATGTCTTTAGTTCCGGTGCTGGCATGTTTTGCCGTTTTATCAAGAATACTAATGACTTTTCTTCATTATACCTATACGATAAAAATAGTACTTGCGTTAATATCTGTAATCACAATAACATTTGGTTCTCTATCTATGATAAGACAAGAGAATTTGAAAAGAATAATGGCATATTCTATGAGTGTGCAATCAGGAATAATGCTGCTGGGATTATGTGTATTTTCCGTTTATAGTCTTTCCAGTGTATTGTTCTATTTATTTTGCTATCTGTTTGCTAACATTGGAGCATGGTCCGCTGTAATACTTTTGTACAATTCTGCTAAACTGGAAAATCTTGATGATTTAAAAGGAATAATATTTCACAGACCATATTATGTAATAGCATTTACTATTATACTCATTGCACTTGCGGGTCTGGCGCCGACAAGCGGCTTTGTTGCGAAAATGTATATTTGTTCTGCTGTTGCTCGTTCCGGGTTTATATTTTTACCGTTTTTAATAGCTGCATTACTGGCATCCGTTATTTTGATATATGGATACTGGCGGATAATAAGAGCAATGTTCAGAAGAATAGAAACAGACATATTGATAGATAATTCGGTAATTTCTCCTAAATTTATACTGTATGCCTGCAGCGCAGCAACAGTAATTATATGTTTGTTTGCCGACAAGATGATAAGATTTTGCCAGCTTGTTGCTTATTATATGTAATTAAATTTATTAATGATTTATCTTTTCAAGTTCTGTAATCGATAGCAACATTCAGGATGTAAAAAAACGTTAAATGTCTTTACTTTCGCTTTACAAAATTTGCAAAAAAATCTTGTGATAGTATAATAAAAAATGAAAAAAATACGTAGTTAATTAAATGAGGATGAAAAAACATGAGTACAGTTCTTGAGAGAGTAAAAAAAGTTGTAGTTGAACAATTAAGTGTAGACGAAAATTTAGTTACTCCCGAAGCAAGCTTTACAGCAGATTTGGGTGCAGATTCTCTGGACACAGTTGAATTAGTAATGGCTTTTGAAACAGAATTCGGCTGTGAAATCCCTGACGAAGATGCAGAAAAAATTGCAACAGTACAGGATGCAGTAAACTACATCGAATCACATTCATAGTTTATAACTATAGAGTTTATTTGCGGGGAGCATGTTTTATATACTCCCCGTAATTTTTCAAAAGTACGGGTTTATCCTGCTTAAAGAGTATAAGAAAAGGTTTACACAATGAGCAAAAGAAGAGTAGTTGTTACAGGTATAGGGATTGTTTCACCTTTTGGTGTAGGTATAGATAAATTTTGGAACAGTCTCGTTGAAGGTAAAAGCGGAATTTCTACAATAGAAAATATCTCGCTGGAAGGTCATACTGTACACATTGCAGGTGAAGTTAAAAATTTCAAGCCTGAAGAATATCTCGATCCTAAAGAAGCCAGAAGAATGGATAGATATACACAATTTGCTATGGTAGCGGCTGATGAAGCAATTAAAGATTCTGGTATAGTTGCCGGTGAAAATGTTGATCCATACAGATATGGCGTAATAGTCGGATCAGCTGCGGGCGGATTTGATACTTTTGAAAAACAACACGATATAATTACAGCTAAAGGTCCTACAAAATGTTCCCCGTTTACTGTCCCTATGATTATTGCTGATATGGGAACAGGAAGAATTTCTATTAAGCATGGAGCAAAAGGGGTAAACAAAGCCGTAGTTACCGCATGTGCGACTTCGGCACATTCTGTAGGCGATGCATTCCGTTCCATTCAATGGGATGATGCAGATGTTATAGTTGCCGGAGGAGCCGAAGCTGTTATTACAAAACTCGGCATAGGTGCTTTTACAAGTGCCAGGACTTTATCAAAACATAATGATGAACCGCAAAAGGCTTCACGTCCTTATGATAAAGACAGAGACGGATTTATTATGGCAGAAGGTGCTGCTGTTCTTATTCTTGAAGAATTAGAACATGCTAAAAAGCGTGGAGCAAAGATTTATGCGGAAATTGTCGGCTACGGACAAACAGCAGATGCTTACGATATTGTAGCCCCTGCCCCCGATGGTGCCGGAGCAGCAAAGGCAATGGAACTCGCCGTAAAAGATGCCGGTATAAATCCGAAGGATGTGGATTATGTAAACGCTCACGGTACAAGCACAGGGCTTGGTGATATGGCTGAATCTCAAGCTATTGCAAGAGTATTTGGCGATCAAAAAACAAATAAAAAATTGAAAGTCAGCTCTACAAAATCAATGCATGGTCACATGCTAGGAGCAACAGGCGCTGCAGAATCGATTGTTTGTATTGAAGCAATAAATACAGGTATAATTCCGCCTACAATAAATCTTGATAATCAAGATGAGGCAGTTGCTGATTTAAATTATGTTCCTCATAAAGCTCAAAAAGCAGAAGTGAAATATGCTTTGACAAACTCTTTTGGCTTTGGCGGACACAACGCCTCAATACTGTTCAAAAAGTATGAAGGTTAACAGAAAAAAACAATATTAAAAAATAAAAACTCCGGTAAATAAATATTTTAAACAAGACCGGAGTTTTTTTATTCTATATATTTTCCGTTAAATAGCTCCAAAACCATTTTAGATTGGTCAGAAAGATTTTCTGTTAAATCTTCTTCTGAATAATCCGCACTATTTGTTTCAAAATCTTGTTTTTTTTCAGGTAATTGACCAAGTGTTTCTGCCAAAATTTGTGCATCATCTTGTATTTCCTGCTCATTTGCCGGCTGTTGAACATCTGCTGCAGCAGGTTTTCGTTCCAATTTTTCAAGCGGCGGTTTAGAAATTTGAGTATTATCATTTTCGTCTGCAAGTTTGATATGGACATTTATATCTTCAACACTGAAATAATTCATTGCTGCTTTTTTTAGCGGTGCATTTTTAGAAGAATCCTGTGCTTGTTTGACAAAAATTTCTTTTGCAAAAGTAATCGTAATACCTTCCGGGGTTAATTCAACAGGTTTTGACAGATTGTAGAAAAACATTCTTGAAGGAATACTGTCAATATTCTGCAGTATACCCTGCCATTTGACAGACAAATCTTCCTTTTCATGAGTATTGGCGGGCGAAACAGGTTGAATTTCTTGTTTTATTTCAACTTCCTGAACTTTTTCCTGCGTTTCCAAAGAAGATGTACTTGATTTTTCTGATAAAGAATCTTTAAGACTTTCTTCTTCCGGAAGTGTTTTTGGTTCCTGTTTTATAAATAATGGTTTTGCTGCTGCAGTAACATTATTTAATGTGCCTGGTACTTGACCGGCTTCCAATTTTTCAATTCTTTCAATAAGTTGAGCATAAGAAACATATTTTACATTTGAAGAAAGTTCAAGAATACACAATTCCAGCCAGAGGTATCTGTTTGTTGTTTCTTTTATTTCTTTTGAATAATAGGACAATCTTTCTATTGTGTATAACACCTGTTCAGGCTCAATATTTTCAGATTGCTCTTTTAGGTGCAGAATGTGTGCTTCGCTCAACTGCGTCAGCTCAGCTGCTATTTTTCTGTCAGTACAGTTTTTTACAACAAGAAGATTTCTAAAATATTGTATCAAATTTGTTATGATTTGAAGCGGTTCATTTCCCTTGTTATAAATTTTATCCAACAGTATAACAGAATTTTGGGTATCAGAATTTAAGAGTGCACAACTCAGCTCAAAAAGAGTTTCAAAAGATAACCTTCCGAGCATTTCGTTTACATCATCAGCAGTAATTTCCTTATCAGTATCCAGTACGCTTATTTGATCCAGAAGAGCAAGAGAATCACGCATCCCGCCGGCGGAACTTCTTGCAATTGTATATAGAGCATCTTCTGTTATGCTGATTTTTTCTTGTTCGCATATATATTTTAGTCTTGCAACAATATCCTGTGTTGTTATCCTTCTAAAATCAAATCTCTGGCAGCGGGAAATAATTGTATCAAGAACTTTGTGAGGTTCGGTTGTTGCCAGTATAAAAATTACATTTTCCGGAGGTTCTTCAAGGGTTTTTAGCAGTGTATTGAATGCTTCTGTTGTAAGCATGTGAACTTCGTCTATAATATAAATTTTATATCTGCCGTTAACAGGAACAAACTGTATTTTTTCAAGAATATTTCTTGCATCCTCAACCTTTCTGTTGGAAGCGGCATCTATTTCTATAACATCAATAGGCGTAGAGTTTGCAATATCTTTACAACTCGGACATTCACCGCAGGGTTCAAGAGTAGGACCTTTAGCACAATTAAGAGATTTTGCTATAATTCTGGCAGTGGTAGTTTTTCCTGTTCCTCTGGGACCGCAAAGCAAATAAGCATGCGAAATTTTGTTCAAATTTATCGCATTGGATAATGCTTTTACAATATTTTCCTGACCGATGAGGTCTTTAAAGGTTTGTGGTCTGTATTTTCTGTATAGCGGTAAATATCTTTCTGCCAAAACTTTGCTCCGAGTCTTCTATATAATATAATTATACTATGGACAATATAATTGCACCAAAATTAAAAAAAGGCGATACAATCGGATTTCTTTCTGTGGCAGGAGTAATTGATGACTTTTCCAGATTAGAAAATGCAAAAAATTTTTTTGAAAATCTTGGATATAAAGTTATAATTTCACAAACTGCTTCAAAAAAAAAGAATTATCTCTGTGCTGATGATAGCTCAAGGGCAGATGCTTTAAATGATTTTTTTGAAGATAAGTCAATAAATGCAATTGTTGCCTGCAGGGGCGGATACGGAGCAATTAGAATTCTTGATAAATTAGATTATGAAACAATAAGGAACAATCCGAAAATTTTTTGCGGTTATTCTGATATTACTGCATTACAGCTTATGATTTACAAAAAAACCGGACTTGTTACATACAACGCACCTATGGCTTATACTGATTTTGGAGAGGATATTGACACCTGTACAAAAGAAAGCTTTTTTAAAACGCTCGAGCAAGGATCAGAAGAAATTTATCTTGATGATTCTAAAGTTTTTTACGGGGGAGTTTCTTCAGGTATATTGTGGGGCGGAAATCTTTCTACTGTTCAGTCTTTATGCGGGCTTGATTTTATTCCGGATAAAAAATTTATATTTGTAACAGAGGATGTAAACGAACCTGTATACAAAATAGACAAAATGTTTACACAGTTGTTAAATATTAAACAATTTAAAAATAATCTTGCAGGTATTGTTCTGGGGGATTTTAGCGGTCTCGATGATACAGCATATTTTCAAGACCTGATAAAAGAATTGTCATGCTACCTAAAAATACCCGTAATGTCCGGTCTAAAATTCGGACATGAACCTAAAAAACTTACATTTCCAATTGGCATAGAGGCTGTTTTAGATACAAATCTTTCAAAACTATGCTTTAAAATGTAACCGGGATTTTTTATTTTTATAAAACAGTATTTCTTCCTATACAAAAATATTCAAATCCTTTTTGGTGCATTTTTTCAAATTCATACTGGTTTCTTCCGTCAAATATTACCGGTTGTTTTAATAAAGTTTTTATTTTTTCAAAATCAGGACGTCTAAACTCGTTCCATTCAGTCAAAAGAAGCATGCAATCCGCATTTTCCAGTGCATCATAAGCATTTTTTACATACTGTATTTTATCTTTAAAAATTTCTTTTGCTGTTTCTTCGGCTTTAGGATCATAAGCTTTTATTTTTGCGCCTTTTTCAAGCAATGCGTTGATTATTGTCACGGAAGGAGCCTCTCTCATATCATTTGTCTGTGGTTTAAAAGCCAGTCCCCAAATCCCGAAAGTTTTTTCTGATAAACTTTCTCCAAATCTGTTTATAATTTTACTTATAAAAATTTGTCGTTGTTTTTTATTAATATCATCAGCACATTTTAAAAGACTGTAATCACAATCATTATCATTAGCTGTTTTTATAAGAGCTTTTACATCTTTTGGGAAACAGCTGCCGCCATATCCTAATCCCGGGAATAAAAAATGTCTGCCTATGCGTTTGTCGGTACACATACCTATCCGGACCATTTCTGCATCCGCACCGACTTTTTCACAAATATTAGCAATTTCATTTGCATAAGAAATTTTTACAGCTAAAAATGAATTTGCCGCATACTTTGTCATTTCCGCTGATTTTACATCCATTATAATAACAGGATTTCCGGTTCTTAAAAACGGAGCATACAACTCCTGCATTATATCGGTTGCACGCTGTGAATCAGAACCTATTATTACTCTGTCAGGCTTTAAAAAATCATCAACAGCCGCACCCTGCTTCAGAAATTCCGGATTTGAAACTACATCAAATTCTTCTTTTGTATAAGATTTGATTATTTCTGTAACTTTTTGAGCAGTTCCGACAGGTACGGTTGATTTATCAACAATT
The DNA here is from genome assembly GCA_944326115.1 of Candidatus Gastranaerophilales bacterium. Taxonomy (GTDB): domain Bacteria; phylum Cyanobacteriota; class Vampirovibrionia; order Gastranaerophilales; family Gastranaerophilaceae; genus Limenecus. The sequence continues at coordinate 14,422 of CALVCQ010000032.1, forward strand.
ACTTTATATCCGTTTATTGACTTGCCAATAGATTCTGCAACCTGATAAACATACTGCAAATCAGCAGATCCGTCTTCACCCTGAGGTGTTCCTACAGCAACAAAACAAACAATAGATTTTTCAACAGCTGATTTTATATCATTTGTAAAAGACAATCTTTTTTCAGACACATTCACTTTTATCAATTCTTCCAGACCCGGTTCGTAAATAGGAACTATACCTTTTTCCAGTTGTGCAAGTTTCTCCGTATTTGTATCAACACAGATTACATCATTGCCCATTTCCGCCAGACATGTGCCGGCAACCAACCCGACATAACCTGTTCCTATTACGCAAATTTTCATTATTTCTCCGTTTCTTTATACTGATAAAATTTTTTAATTCATACTGATTTTTCTGCTTTGTTGTAATTTTTCATATTCAAAGGCTGTTTTAATGCTGTCTTTTAAAGAATTTTTTGGATACCATCCGAGAATTTCTTTAGCTTTATTAGAGTCGGAATATAATTTAGCCGGATCTCCCTGCCTTCTTTGTTCTATATGCACATTGATTTGTTGACCCGTTATCTCCTGACATGCTTGTATAACTTCTTTTATACTGTATCCGTTATTAGTGCCAAGATTAAAGACATTGGATTTATTTTCTTTTTCCAGATATATATATGCAAGCCTGTGTGCTTCCGCCAGATCTTCCACATTTATATAATCTCTTATACATGTTCCGTCCGGCGTATTATAATCATCCCCGTACATTTTAAAAGTTTCATTATTCAGTGCAGCCTTTAATATGTTCGGAATCAGATGAGTTTCAGGCATGTGCTGTTCACCGGTTCTTTTTTGTTTATCCGCACCCTCTGCATTAAAATAACGCAGCTTTATTGATTTTAACCCGAATGCTGTATCAAAGCTATCCATCATTTTTTCAGCGGCTAATTTAGTAAATCCGTAAGGATTGATTGGAGATTGCGGATGATTTTCATCTATAGGTGTGTATTTCGGTTCACCATAAGTTGCGCATGTAGAAGAAAATATTATTTTTTTTACACCGTATTTTACCATTGTATCAAGAAGGTTTAATGTTCCCAAAATATTATTACGGTAATATTTCGAGGGATTTTTCATGCTTTCTTCAACAAAAGCAAACGCTGCAAAATGGATAACAAAATTAATTTTATATTTCTGAAATACTTGTTCAATATCAGAAATATTTCTTAAGTCACCTTTTTCGAATTTTACATTGCCGCAAATATTCTGCAAAGTTTGGATTGTTTCTATATGACCGGTTTCCAGATTATCAAATATTACAATATCCGTAAAACCTTTATCTAAAAAATTTAAAACGGTATGGCTACCTATATAACCTGCCGCACCTGTAAAGAGAATCATAAAAGACCTTAATAAACTATATATACCTACTATTTCTATTATTCTAACCTTTGATAATTTTTTTGTAAACTTTGTTATTTTAAGCTGTAATGATTTTATTTCTTAAGATAAAATAAAGTCATACGTTTTTTACATTATAGAAATAAGAGATGAAAAAGTTTTTATTTTTAGTGCTTTTACTTTTGTTATGCCAAATGCGTGTTTTTGCACTGGATACGATATCTCTGCAGACTAATTCTTCTGATTCTTTTACTGATACAGTTCTTGATATTCAGGATTCAGACGACAATCCTGTTTTTAATATTGATGAAAAAACTATTTATCTTAATAAAAATAAAGAATCCAAATATAACCAAAATTTAAACTACGATACAATCAATAACAAACAGGAAGACTTTTCTTCAAAATTCTTTTTAATGAATATTGTTTCAAATGCAGCAAAAGATATTTATAATCTTGAAATAGAACGTACGGATGTACCTTCTGCTCTTTTGAAAGATAAGCTTACTTTTGAACGGACAGAAGGACCAGTTGAAAATATACATATATGGACAGCTGTTCAAAGCAATTTCCTTACAGATATTTCTGAACATGATACCGGTTCAAAATTTGACATTGGACTAATTAACATACTTATTGATGGTAAATTCAAAGGGGGGCAAGAAAATTTCAGAATAATGCTTGATCCTGCGCATAGAAGCACTCATACACCTTTTATGCAGACATTTTTTCAGGATTTATATATCGAATCAAGAAGAATTCCTCATACCAGAGTGCTTATCGGTAATTCCCGTCCCGGGGTTGGAATAGAAGGTGCACAATCCCCATACACGCTGTCTTTTATAAACAGATCGCAAATTGCAAGAAATTTAGCAAATCAGCGTAAATTCGGTGTTCGAGTCAGAGGTGATTATTCGCTTATGGATTATGATGCAGGGGTATACAGCTCCTCGACTAATTTTAGTTCTTTTTTTCCGGGACACGAAGTTGATGCCTGGGTCAATGTAAAACCGCTGGGCAAAACTGACGGCAAATACGGAAAACTTGTGACAGGAGCAGGTATACAATCCGGTGAAAAACATGGAACAAGCTATTATATGACAGGAGCTTATGCCGGATATGAATATAAAAAATTCTGGACAAAATTTGAATATGCAAGAGCAAACGGCTCAAACGGAGGTTCAGGTCTTACAAATAAGCATGCACAGGGGTTGTTTATAACTGCTGCATACAAATTGACAAAAAAAACAGAAATTCTTGCAAGATATGATGATTTTGATCCGGACAGAAATACTGCAGGCAATAACAGAAAAGAGATTACCTTTGGCACAAACTACTATCTTAAAGGACAGGCATTAAAGTTGATTTTTAATTATGTTTTCTGCAAAAACGATTGTCTTGATGATTCTCACAGGCTTATGGTAGGGACCCAGGTTCTTTTGTAATAACGTAATTGCCTGATAAGATTATAGAATAAGGAATATTTTTAGTATATAATCTGACAAAAATTATAAGGTGGAAAAATTGTCTGACAGAAATTTTAATGAAAAATATTTAAATATAATAACGCCAATTAAGCAATATCTTGAAACACTGGATACACACATAAACAGTTTTTTCTGTACAGAAAATAGAAATGAAATACAGCCGATTATTCTTGAATTTTTATCAAATAAAGGAAAAAGAATACGCCCTGTGCTAATCTTTTTTATATTAAAAGCACTAAACATAGATATAGAAAATGAACACTACAAGATAGCACTGACGAATGAAATTATTCACAATGCAACATTGATACATGATGACATTATTGACTGTTCAATTATAAGAAGGGGACAAAAAACATTAAATTTTAACTATGACAGCAAACTTGCAGTTCTTGCCGGAGACTACCTTCTCGCTGAAGTTCTGAAACTGTTGTCCTGCATGGATATTAATATAAGAGAAATTTATACAAATACTCTTTCAGTAATGATAAACGGAGAGCTCAATCAGTATTTTCACCGTTTTAAAATTTTATCTGCAAAAGAGTACATAGAAAAGTCGAAAGCAAAAACAGCAAGACTTTTTGAAGCAGGTATTGTCAGTGCGTATCTTACCGGAAGTAATGATTCTAAATATACAGAATATTTGAAAAATTTTGCAATAAACTTTGGTATTGCTTTTCAAATTTATAACGATTTAGAGAACTTGAATAACCCGGATAAATTTAATGAAGATATCCGAAACGGTGACTACAGCGCACCTGTGATTTTTTATGCAAATGAAAAAAGCACTAAAAATCTAAACCTTAATAATCCGGAATTAATAGTAAAAAAACTAAAGAAAACAGATGCAATTGCAAAAACGCAAAATCTTATAAAATTTTATATTAATCAGGCTATTGAAAATATATCTTTTCTTGAGGATAATTTATACAAGCAGTCAATCATTCAGCTATGTAACCTTTATATAAAAGAATAAATAAAATGATGGATAAAAAACAAAAAGAGAAAATAACAGGGGCAATCAAAGAAACAGTGGAGACCATAGTCTTTGTTGTCGTTATGGTGGTTATTATAAGATTTTTTATAGGTGAAATCAGATGGATTCCATCAGCATCAATGCACCCTACACTTATTGAAGGCGACAGAATTTTTGTAGAAAGGTTCTCAAGATTTTATACAGAACCAAAACGGGGCGACATTATGGTTTTTTATCCTCCTGAGGAAGAAATAAAAACAGATCCTCTTTCTGTCATGGCAAGGCTTACCGGCTTTTTCTGCAAGGATGTTGCTTACATAAAAAGAGTAATAGGTGTACCCGGAGATAAACTTGAAGTAAAGGAAATGCCTGACGGAAGCTACAGAGTTTATATAAATAACAAACCGTTAAAAGAAAATTACATAATGAGTCCTGATGATTACATTCCATGTACAAAAGAGATGTTTTGCGGTCCTATGAAAATCCCTGCAGGCAGTTATTTTATGATGGGCGATAACAGAGGAAACTCGCAGGATTCCAGATTCTGGGGATTTTTGCCTAAAGAAAGATTTATAGGCAGGGCAGTATTTCTTTTCTGGCCACCAACAAGGATTAATATCTTTTCAAGACCGCAATATTAATAAAAAATACTTATAAAACAGTATGGAAGAAGATTTATTACAAAAGCTTGATTTAAAACAAAAATTGTATCAAATGTTTATTCTCGGATATGAAGGAGAAAATCCACGGGCATGTCCGAATCTGATTAATGCATTAAAATCAGGTCTTGGAGGTGTGATATTCTTTACACAAAATATTTACGACAAAGAAATATTTAAAAATGCCGTACAAATGATAAAAGAAGATTCACTGATACCGCCGTTTTTAAGTATTGATCAAGAAGGCGGCAGAGTGGAAAGAACACTGAATCTTTACGGCAAAAGTCATTACCTGAGTGCAAGAGAAGCTGCAAAACAAGGCGAAGATACAGTCAGACAGCAGTGCCAATGGATATCGGAGGAACTAAAATATCTCGGGCTAAATATGAATTTTGCTCCCGTTCTGGATGTGGACACAAACCCTGATAACCCGATAATTGCAGACCGCTCTTATTCAAAGAATCCGGATGAAGTTATAAAATATGGAAGAATTGCGATAAAGACATATCTTAAAAACAATATAATCCCTGTCGGAAAACATTTCCCGGGGCATGGTGACACTTCAGCAGACTCTCATATTGAAATGCCTGAGACCAATCTTTCTATAGATGAGCTTGAAAATATCCACATAAAACCTTTTAAAGAGTTATGCGATATTCTGCCTGCAATAATGATTGCACATGTTCACTACAGAGCTTTTGATACAAAAAAGATTCCTTCCTCTGTTTCTTCAAACATAATAAACGGATATCTGCGAAATAAACTTAATTTTAAAGGACTTATTATATCAGATGATATGGTTATGGGCGGTGTAAGAAAATTTTCTCCCTTTGAAGCATGCAAACGGGCAATAAACGCCGGCGTTAACATGTTTATATACAGAAATTCTGATGACTGCACAATAGATTTGATAGAACAGCTTTATGTAGCCGCAAAAGAAGGTGAAATAGACATAAAAAACATCAATAAAAGCATTGAATATATTCAATTAATTAAAAAATGTTTCTAAAATTTAACCTAAACTATCTTCCCCTCTTGCTATGTAAACATGTTTTAATTAATATAGGTTTATTGTCACCAAATTGTGGTCAAAAAAAGAATTATAATGAGTATAAAGGAATAAAACAATGAATCCGATAGTTGAAGCATTAGGAAAAAAACACATTGAAAATAACAATCTTCCTGAATTGAATCCGGGAGATACTGTTAAAGTTTTTGTAAGAATTATCGAAGGCAACAAAGAAAGAACACAGGCTTTCGAAGGCATTATCATTAAAAAGAGAGGTTCGGGAGTTGGCAAGACCATCACCGTAAGAAAAACTTTCCAGGGTGTTGGTGTCGAAAGAGTATTCCCTGTATACTCTCCGAGACTTGAAAAAATTCAGGTTGTAAGACGCGGTGACGTTAGAAGAGCAAAACTATATTACCTAAGAGAACGTTCAGGCAAAGCAACAAGAATTAAAGAAAAAATCGAAAAACGTTAATTTAAAATTCTCAAATATTTAAAACAAAAAACTGCTTTTATTTTAAAAGCAGTTTTTTGTTAATTATACTGTATTAATCTTTTAAATGTTTAAAATGTTTATATAAATATAAAATACCAAGAATCAGACATATAACAACTATTGCTATATCAAATTTATGCCAGATATGTTTAAAAGCCTCCATATTCTGACCCATTTTTACTCCGACATAAACCAAAAAATAGCTCCAAATCAAAGAACCAAGAAACGTAAAAGTAAAAAAGAATCTCTTTTTTGCTTTTAGAATGCCGGCGGGTAGAGAAATAAACGTTCTTATGACAGGAAGCATTCTGCATATAAAGAATGCCCAGTCACCGTATTTTTCAACCCATTTATCAGCTTCTTCAAGATCTTTTTTACTGACAAGAAACCATTTGCCGTATTTTTCAACAAAAGCTCTGCCTCCGAAATAGCCAAGATAATACGAAGGAATAGAACCTATTACACACCCGAATGCACCTGCCCAGGCGGCAGTATGAATATTAAATACGCCTTTTGAAACAAGATATCCTGCAAAAGGAAGTATTGCTTCGCTTGGCAAAGGTATGTTACAAGATTCTATTGCCATTAAAAGACTTATTCCCAAAGGACCCATTGATGTAATAATATGTTCAATAAAATTTATTAAATGTACTAAAATTGTATCCAGCATATTGTAGTATCCTCTTTTTTAATTAAACTTTGTTTGAGCGGCTTGTATTCCTTTTTCCAAATATGTTTCTACAGAATCTTTAATTCTGGGCAGCTCTTGTTTTATTATATCCAGCTGCTCTGATGTATAGTTTTGGAGCACATAAACTTCTGAAGGAATGTTTGGCTGCGGACCTATACCTATTTTTAATCTGTCAAAATTGTTGTTACCGCCTAAACACTGTATAATTGATTTTATCCCGTTGTGCCCGCCATCAGAACCTTTTGCACGGTAACGTATTGTGCCTGCCGGAAGAGCTATATCATCATAAATAACAAATATGTCTTCCCTTTGTATTTTATAAAAATTCATAACAGCCATTAAAGACTGTCCGGAAAGATTCATAAAGGTATGCGGCTTTAAAAATATAACAGACTCAGAACCAACAGTGGTTTTTGCGATTTCTCCGTTAAATTTTGATTCAAACTTAAAGTTAAAATTCCATTGATAGCTTAGATAATCCAGAACAATAAACCCCGCATTGTGACGGGTAAATTTGTACTTATCTCCCGGATTGCCCAAACCTGTAATCAGTTTCATTTTTTACTTTCTATCAAAATTCTCTTTTAAGTTTATCAAAAAATAAGATTAATCCTGATGTTACGTCCTTTTAACCAATAACAAAAAGTTAAAAAGAGTTTATCTATATAATGTAAGTTTAAATTAAAAAAATAATTTTTTAAACTTTTCCAAATATTTATATTTTAGGGACGGAGGGGACTAATGTCAACCAAAAGCAAAGCAATAGTGAACTTAAAAAGCAGTGAAAAGGTTGCAAATTTTTTGGAATCAAATCATCTTCATAAAAAAGATTTTGCAGAAATGATAGGGGTAACACTGTCTTATGTGTATAACCTTATAGACAACACCATACCTTTTTCGACAAGAAGTATTACGCTTGAGAGAATTGCTACTGTTATGGATATAGAGCCGGAAGAATTTGTTGAGTATAAAATTCCTCAAGAGCCGATTATGGTTGATGAATCCATAGAATTTTTAAGAGAAAGACAAAAAGATAAAGGGATTTCAACAGTACAGCTTTTAAAGAGTTTTCCCAGAAAAAAGCGTGTTGAAATTGTTGATATATTAAGAGGAGCCAGACCTATTCCTCTGGATTGGAAAGAACTTACTCTTATTGCTCAGGTTCTGGATATAACAAAAGAAGAGATATATCCTTACTGGGAAGAGCGGATGAGAAGACTTTTTCAAACCGCCGGCATGAACCTGCAGACAAATCAGGGGCTTGTTGATGCTATGTTTGATTGTGCAAGGACTTATGTAGACAATCTTCACTAAAAGTTTTGTTTTGTTATACAATCTGGCGTTTTATCCACTCAAGAATCAAATTTACAGCATATTCTTGCTGCATGACAGTAAGTTCTTTTCCGGGTAAGATATGATGCCACTTATTTAAGCATTTTCTGCAGCAAGTAGCTGTCGCATGCTGGGCGATAAATACGGGATGACCTTTTGTAGGCGTCTGTTTGCCGTCATTGGATATTTGTGCCGGAGAAAGTCGCTTTTTTATAAAATCTTTTGCATGGGCTTTTAGTGTATCAAAGCCTTTTTGTTTTATATACAACTTGTCTTTTTCTTTTAATTTAAACCTGCTTCGAAATTTTGAATGAGAAAGCTTTTCTAAAATTTCTTCATACATTTTTTATAACATCCTTTTTATGTCCATTTTTTCATATTGTCAACTGACTCCGACTACTTGTTGAACCTGTGCAATAAGCAAGTTCAATATTTAACAATAAGT
>CALVCQ010000033.1 GCA_944326115.1 Candidatus Gastranaerophilales bacterium
AAATTATCAACTGCGCTACCTACCTCTCCTCGAAATGACATTTAGTCATTTCTCGTCGGCAGAGTGCCACGCGCCCATACTTTAGTATTAAATTGTCAAGAGTAAAAATTTACTTCTTTATAGTACGACCATCAAACAGTTGCGTCAAGAGAACATGCATGAAACCATTCATAATTTTTATAGTCTTTATACGTATCTCTAAAAGTTATATATTTAAATGATTTTCCTGTTTTTTTAAACAATTCATTTTTTAAATACTTTTTTATCTGTATTGTTTCTTTGGTCATAATAATCACTATATCAGGCTTAAGTGTATATATTTTCTCTGGTGCAATTACATTGTAGCCGGTTTCTTCATCAAAAACAGGATTTTCTATCCCTTCAAATTTTTTGTCAGAAACAGCAATTATATTCAGTTGTGACAAATCATAATTTTGTTTCATATTTTTGAAAAAGATTCCTGCACCATATAATACAACTTTTTTATTCTTATATTTTTTTGATAAGTTATTAAGCTGTCTTTGATAGTTTTCTTTGTTATACTTTACGACTTCCAACTCCTTATATTTATCAATGTGCTTGTTTGTATCCGTTTCATATACATAAGAAGTATCAAACATACAGGCTCTGTAAAATTGATTAGTCTTGTATTTGTATGAAGTATTGAAAAATTTATTTAATATATAAGCAAACAGATTAACTGCTGTAAGCTGTTGCGGCATATCAGTATAATTTTTATCAGGAAAATATACACAGCAAAGCGCATTATATGCATAATCCGAAAAATGCAGACCGTGATCACCATGTATGACTATCACGGAATTCTTCTTCATTGTTTTTTGTATAGTATCTATGATGTCAAGTACTTTTTTATCCGTATATTTTAAATACGAAAAATAATTTTTATGCTCAAAAACTTCTTCTTTTTCTAATTTTTTACCGTTTTCATCATATAAGAAAGGAGCATGCGGAGCCATAATATGTGTAAAATTATATATATTTTGATTAGAGTCAGAAGTTGATATACACAGATTTTTATATTTTTCAAATACACGTTTATGTATACCATAAGCTTTTTTTACAGGATTTAATATAAATTCAAAAATAGATGGAAATAATAAAGCACGCAGATGTATATTTGTTCCGTCTATCAAATACTTATTAATATCAATGCGTGTCTTTTGTAAAATTTTATTAAAACCCGGAAATGCCGTTAAATTAATATTGTAATTATATTTTTTTAATAATGCCCACAATTTATTGTCTATATAATATAAGCAGCAATCCTGAATGGGATAATAACCGCTTTGTTTTTTGTTCAAAAGATTATGAAGATAATCCATATTTAATATGGAAGGCATTGATAAATTTGTTACATTATAATTGCTCTTAAAATTTTCAAATATATAAAAACCTCTGCTTTTAAGTTCATTATAAAAATATTCGTCTCTGTATTCTTGTCTTTCAAAACCTATATGCGCATCGAGAACTATATGATAGATATCCGGAAGGTTATCCGGCTGATTTTCCGGCAGTTCTTTTTCCTCCAATTTTATTTCTATATTCTTTTTGCTGTTATTTAAATTATTAAGTAGCATTGTAACAATAGTGAATAAAGACAAATAAAATATTATTTTTGAAAATAAAGCTAAATTTATGTTCCTTAAAAAGTAATATATTCCAAACGCAAGCAATGTATTAAAAATAATATAACCTGATAAGAAAGGGATTTGAGTGTTTTCTTTTTCCCACCAGCAATTACTTATGCCCCGCATATAAAAATTGTTGCCATAAAGTAAAAGAAAAAATATTATACAAAAAATCAATTCTGATAAAAACAAATTTTTTACAAATATGTTTATTCCAAAACATCCGGTTATTGCAGCTATAGTGATTATTAACAGTGTTTTGATGTAATACTTTGTCTCAATTTCTCTCAGGTTTTGTAAAAAAATAGCATGTACAGGTATTGTACAGAGTAATAACGGATATAGATAATAAATCATTTTTTCCTCATCAAATAAAGCATTCTTTCAGAATTTTTTATATTAACTTTTTCAAGTATTTCAAAATACTTCCCGAAGACAGCCTCAAAAGTTTCTGCATTGTATGTATCAAAAATATCCTCTCTTGAAGATAACAAAATTTGAACCTTTGAATCAGTCTTCGGTACAAATTCTATTATCAGATATTTGCCTAATGTGCTGAAAAATTTGGCAATATTATCAAACGGCAAGTTGTTTGAAATAGCAAGATGATGAATCAATGCCAGCGCCATGACCATATCACATTTAAATCTTGTACAAAAATTAAATCGTTCATCATTCATAAAACCGATAGCCGGACTGGGATTGTTGAAATCCTGAAGAAGAGGAAGCAGATTTGTTTCTTTGTGTTTTTTTGCATACCTGTAATTATCTTCAATTGCAACAGGGTCAATATCAAATGCAATTGTCTTTATATTTTTTCCGGAGGCAATTCTGGCAAAGTCTCCTCTGTTGGAGCCAAGGTCGCAAAGCGACCCTGGCTCCACTTTATTAATAAAGTGCGAAATTATAGACTTTTTTTCTTTAAAGGCTTCATTACAATAATTTGTATTTTCATAATAATTGCCCCATTCAGTAAAAATATGTGGAAATTTTAAACTTTTAACGGTATTTTCCAGAGATTCGATTAAAGCTTTCTGCTCAAACAATCTCATTTTTGCATTTCGTGCAAAAGATTGCTTTTTTGACTCACAAGCTTTTTGAGACAATGCATGTAAAAATATATGCACTAAAATACCGAAATTAAATTTTGCGTTTAACGGTAAAAGCTTGCTTGTGATATCCAGAGGAATGCCGTCAATATTGGTTATTAAAAGTTTATTTAAGTTTATATCCGTATAACTCATTAAAGCCAACGGTGCAAGAAAATGCCTGCAAAATTGACCGTATGCTTTCCAGGGTGTATTTTCCTTATACCGCTCAAAAGACAGTGTATCTATAAAGACAGGTTTTGTCCCTTCAAATTGAATATTGTATGCAGATGCATCTTTTAGAGACATTCCGTACTTAAGAGCTGTCTTTTGAATTTTTAGTGTTAATAAAGCAGCGTCTTTTAAAGCAGAAAATGCCCATTCGTAAGGATATGAAATATATTCAATCTGCGCTGGTTTTATAAATTTGTATGAATTTTCGTCAGCTTCTTTTTCAAGAAAAACTTCTTCATGTCTGACAACCATATTTCTTTCGGCTAATTCATTATATAATCCGATATTCATAAGCATTTCATAATCATTTTTTGCACAAAGATTAATCTGCCTGTAAACAATACCGTCCAGATTAAAAACAAAACCCGCAGGATCTTTGTAAGACGTATTATTCATTTTATTCGTTATCCTGTTCAGGAGCTTTTTTTATTCCCAATAAACCAAATAAAGACACAAAAAGCTTTTTAAATAAAGCTGCTATAGCAAGTATACCTCCTATAACCGCCTGAAAAATGTAGCTTCCGGAGCCCGGATTTACATAAGCATGCGCCTCCTGATTATTAATAAATATCAGATATAAAAATATTATAAATACTATATTTAATAACTTTTTCATAACTTTATTATAACTATATGCTGAATATAATTCAAAATTGTTAAAAAATTGTTAAAAAGGTTATTTTTTGTCATAATTGAAGAATGGAGACCAAAAATATTACACTGAATATTGCCCATCTTTATCCTAAACTGCTAAATATTTACGGGGATTGGGGAAATATTTTAACAGTAAAAAAACGCTGTGAATGGCGAAATATTGATGTAAACATAGATGCTATAGATTTGAATGACAGTATCGACATAAAAAAATATGATTTTTATTTTATAGGCGGAGGACAGGACAAACAACAGACAGCAGTCTCTAAAGAGCTGCAAAAACACAAAGCGTCTCTACAGGATGCAGCAGATGAAAATGCCGTATTTCTTGCTATATGCGGGGGGTATCAGCTTTTAGGACATTATTATCAGCCGCATAATGCTGAAAAGCTGCCGGGTATAAGCCTTTTGGATGCGTATACGGAAGCCGGTAACAAAAGATTTATCGGGAACGTAACAGCTTATTGTGATTATGTCAAGCCTGATACTCTTGTCGGTTTTGAAAATCACAGCGGACTTACTTATCTTCAAGGTGATACAATACCTATGGCTTATGTCACGATAGGAAGCGGAAACAACGGAAAAGACAAAACAGAAGGTGCCAGATACAAAAATGTTTTCGGCACTTATCTGCACGGGTCTTTTCTGCCCAAAAATCCACACTTTGCCGATTATTTAATCAGTCTTGCTCTGCATAAAAGATACAAAGAAGAAATAGATCTTTCTCCGTTAAACGATGATTTTGAAATAAAAGCACACAAAACCCTTTTGAACAAAAAATATTAAGGATTGTATCAATTTTATATATTTTTTATAACTTTTGATGTAATTTCTCATACAAAAGTATAAAATGAGAATATGAATATCGTCAAAAATATAAGGGATTTAAACCTGAACGAGGATCAACAGTTTTTTGCTGAAATTATACAGGATGAGTTTGGTTGTAATACCTGTATTGAAGAAATAAAAAACGTAGATTTTAAACGGGTTTATGCACGTCCCCGTAATGAGTTTAATATATATACGACAGCTCAGCCTTCTGCCGAAGGTATGCGTATGGTTGCGTGGAAAAGACGGTAAGGCTTTTTTAGTTTTAGATAATAAATAAAACCCGCTTTTAATTTTAAAAGCGGGTTTTATTTATATATATCTTCTATCCTTAGTCCATAGGAATTATTAAGGATTGTCCTATAGATAATTGGTTCGGATTTGTCAGGTTATTAGCTTCCATTATTTTGCTGACTTTTGAGGGAGAATATTTACCGTAGAATCGAATTACAATACCCTCTAATGTATCGCCTGATTTTACGGAATAAGTTTCCGGTGCAGCAGGTTTTACTTCTTCAACCGGTTGATCTGCCGGAATAATTGATAATTTTGCAGCTTTTGAAGGTTTAACTTTTTTAACAAGCTTCGGCGAAGCAGGGTTATTAGCTTCATTAATAGCATTAGAGCTAAAGCTCAATAATGCCGTCATCAAAAACATGCATAAAGCCCCTGCTATAAAACCTGTAATCAAATAAACGCCGGGAGATTTTTCTTCCTTCTGGTTTACTTTAAAATTCTGCCACAGAACATCAAGTTCTTTTTCTTTTGCCGGTCTGATATAAACATCAGGTGTTCTTGCTTCTTGAGAAGTGTGATTGCTGTTTGATTTTGCTCTTAACTCTTCCAACAGAACCATTTTTTCTTTAGAAAGATTTGATCTGTACAATGTTGAACTTTTCATGTAACCTCACTTATTCTTTTTATAATATATATTAGTCGGCTGATAAAATGAAAGTCAAGAAATATAGCATTACATATTACATTCCTCAATACTTTTTATATTTGTATTAAGATTGTTCGGGAAAATTTCGTGATAAGATTTTTTAGTCCGCACTGCTATTGGCGGAAACGGGCAGCAGTGCCGTCTTCTTGAGACACTATTTTTCATATTGTCAACTGACTCCGACTACTTGTTGAACCTGTGCAATAAGCAAGTTCAATATTTAACAATAAGTCCGGCACAGTCAACAAGCGCATGGGGTCACTTCCGTAAAATGCTAGACTCGGCGCCACTCGCACTCCGTGTACCACTCCTACAAGCGAGGTCCCACTCAGACAAATTATCCTGACATACAAATTAACCGCAGCATAGAAACAGGCAAAAGAACTAAAGATTTATATTATACAAAAACATTTTATCCCTTAAACTTCATACATTGAAGAGTAATAAAATTCATTTCTTCTTTTGAAATATCAGTAAAAGTTACAGCAGTTAAAAATTTAAAAGAATGTTCAATTCTTATCGGATTTGAATAAACAAGCTCTGCGTGTGACCTAATTACATGACCATCCAGATAAAGTTCAACCTCCATATCCGTGTATGCGCTCATTTGTTTGTCTGCAATAAATGCTATGCCTTTAGCGCAGATATTTTTAGTTATTGATCTGATTGTATCCACCTGGGTTCCGTCAAAACTGAGTGTAATAACAAAATCTGTTTCTATATCAGCTCTTAAAAATTCACGTCTTTGCGAATGCTTTATATTTGATGGGAATGAAAGCATATAAAAAGTTGTTTCATTAAGATAATTGCTGGACAGAATTCTGCTTGTAGCATTATAGATTCCATCCTCTGCATATATATTAATTTCTATTTCTTTTTCAGGCAGTTCTGTTTGTCTGTCAAAAAATACTGTCAGTTTATCGTTTTCCACATAATAAATCGTACAAAAGTAACTTTTGCCGTCCAGTATAATTTCAAGTTTATTAGATGGTTTTAAAAAGTTGTATTTGTCCAAATCAAACTCCATATATTTAGAAATTTTATTTTCTATTATATTATCATTATTCCACTTTGTTGTGAAATTTACACAAAAAAGCTATAATATCTCATATATTTTTGCCGGTATTTGATGCAAACAATGTTAATCGGAGAAAAATTTTATGACAAGACAACCGTTTTTTTATGACATAACTTTGCGTGATGGAAATCAGTCACTAAAAAAGCCATGGAACTTGAAAGAAAAAGAATTCATATTTAATAAGCTGGTTGATTTTGGAGTCCAGGCTGTCGAAACCGGATTTCCGGCAGCTTCTGATATGGATTTTGATGCGGTAAGAAAGCTTGCTGAAATTTCACCCGAAAATCTTGTAATAAGTGCACTTGCCAGAACAGTAGAGCGTGACATAATAAAAGGTATAGAAGCAATCAGCTTTTGCAAAAAACCAAGACTTCATACTTTCATAGCAATGAGTCCTTTCAACATGAAATATGTACTCAATAAAAGCCCGCAGGAAGTAAAAAAAATTGCTATAGAATCAGTAGCTTTTTCAAAAGAAGAAATTTTAAAAGTAAATAAAAACGGCGAAATACAATTTTCTGTTGAACATTTTGGCGACTGTACGGAAAATCTTCCGTTTGTAATTGATACGCTAAAAGAAGTTGTAAATGCAGGAGCGACAGTAATAAATCTGCCGAATACTGTTGAAAGAACAAGAATTAAAACCTTTGTTGATATGGTGGAACAGGTATATAATGCATTGCCGGAGGATATAATAATTGCGGTGCACTGTCATAATGACCTGGGCATGGCAACAGCAGCAACCGTTGAAAGCTATTTTGCGGGAGCAACACAGTTGGAGTGCTGTTTAAACGGACTCGGAGAGCGTGCAGGAAATACAAATATTTATGAAGTTGCGGTTGCCCTGCATAACAGCGGTGTAGATGTGCCGTTAAAATTAAATGAAATTTATGAACTTGCTCTTACAGTTGCCGATATGTCAAAAGTTGAAATTCCTGAAAAAGCTCCATTAATCGGTCCGGAGGCACTTGCTCACAGGAGCGGTATTCATCAAGATGGTGCGGTTAAAACAAAAGACATGGAAAAAGGTGCTTACAGACCTATTCATCCGACACTTATCGGAAGAAAAGATGATGAAAAAATCGGATTTACAAGCCAGTCCGGTAAAACGGCAGTATTTGAAATTATATCAGGAGCAGGTTATCCGATAACAATTCAAGAAGCCGTAAGAATTACTCCAGTTGTAAAAGAAGCCGCAGAAAAAGCAGGTGAACTGCCGGTGCGTAACATGATTGATATTTATTTTAATGAAGTGTTTAATGTAAAAGGTGATTTTAGGCTTGTTGCGTTTGAGAAACTTGCTGAAAATATGTTTAATCTGAAATTTTTTCATAAAACAGAATTTTTTGATATCAATGCACAGGGTAACGGTCCGGTTGATGCATGTTTGTGCGCATTGAAACAATCGGGATTTCCTCAAAAACTTGTTGATTACGAGCAGTATGCGCTGGACGGAGAAATTTCCGGTTCGGGCGCTCTTGCTATGACCGTTATACATTTTGAAGATTTACACGGAAACATAATTATTGCCAGAGGCAAGGATGAAAGCACACTAAAAGCCAATGTCAAAGCAATTTTTAACGGTATTAATCTTATGAATAAATAATCAGCAAATTTCGTTAAATCAATAATATACAAACAGGATACTAATCTTCTCTTATTGTTCCGACAACGTTATAAAAATATCCTGCAAGTGCACCCAGCGCTATACCTGGCAGCAGGTACCCCCATACTGAACGGGCTTGTTTTACGGCATTTTTTATATTTGCATCTGTAAGATGTCTGGAAGCTTTAATACTGGCAGCCATTTGCGCTTTCAAATAGTCTATGCTTGCTTTTATTTCAGCAGGAGCATTTTTAATTTTTTCTTTTGCAATTTTTGCTTCCTGAGATGTTTTTGCTTCCATTCTTTCCAAAAAAAGCTGCAATGACTGATTTTTAGAATCTTTTTTAAACTGATTTTTTATTTTTTCAATAAAAGCTTGTTTTGCGGAAACAAAATTGTCTCTTTTTATTTCTTCCGACTGGTTAAACATAACAGTATCACGTTCCGGCTGATATACAGGCAAAAAGTAGCGCAAAGCAAGACCTGCGGTACCACCGGCTGCCATAGTCAGCGGTATGCTTACGTTTTTTGGTTCTGTGTTTTTAACTACACAAACTTGCACTTATCCTACCTTTTCTTTAACTTTAAAAAAGCCCTTCTAAAAAATTATTAAAGATCCCGATGTGTAAGGATTTTACCTTAAAAAAAAAGATCTTTATTTAAATTTTTTATATTGTATCACCGCAAGTTTAATGTGTCAACACTGAATTAAAAAAAATTCATATTGCTGTTTTTCTTATTGAATTTTGTCTGAGACGGCTTCGCTTGTACTCAAGAGTATCCTGATATGTACGGCTCGTAAACTCGCCTGCATCTCAAGCCGGGAGCGGTACACACTCTGCCGAATAAATATGCCGGTGGCATCCGGAGAAAATATAATTAAGAGAGGTAACGAATGACACCACAACGCAGTTGCATAACATCAGACTTCGCTCTATCTCAGCCGATGTTGCAGCCAGTCTGACCCAATCAGTCATTTTGCGACTCTGCCCAATAAAATATGTCTAAATGTCATATCTTATGAGAGCTGGACCCCATGCACCGTCTTGAAATTCCTTCCCGCTCGCTGCAGCCGCTGACTACGCTCCGCTGCCGTCAGCTTTGCACCTCGCTCCCCGGGTTTCACCCGTCCGGAATTTCGCTGTCTTGAAATCAGACGTTCGGGAAAAACGTGGTTTTCCCTCACAAGGGGCGTTCCCTCATTTCATTCGGTCAGCCCCGTCTGATTTCGCTGTTGCCTGTGCCGGACTTATTGTTAAATATTGAACTTGCTTATTGCACAGGTTCAATAAGTAGTCGGAGTCAGTTGACTATATGAAATAGTTTAAAAAACAAAAATTATAAGAAATGCAGCAAAAATCAATGCCGGTCCGTAAGGTATGACGGTTGTCTTTGCACCGTGTTTAACAGAATTTATAATCAATCTGCAAGTATTTAGCCCGATAGCTGCCACAAGCAGAAATGCAAACCAGTGGAATAAATTTGATGTAAAAACATTAAATACTTCTCCAAACCAGAATAATACCGCAGCAATAATAAATAATACTATTGAACATAAAAGTTTGTAATCTTTATTTTTGAACCACCTGTACATAAAGGCGGGAACAGAAAATCCTCCCCAGATGAAAATGCTCAAAATTAAAATTACAATAGCATTGACTATTCCAAAGAATGCTCCCAGTGCGCCCAGAATATAAGCATCTCCTTCACCGAAGCAATCTCTTTTTGTTATTAATTTAAGAATAAATGAAATGCCTGCCATCAATCCAAATCCGAGAATTAATCCGAGTATTGAATAGATAAAAGCCTGGTATATTGTTATTTTTAACCCCGCTATCCAAAAAGTTATTCTGGCAGTATTTTCACCGGCAAAATTAAAAAAGTTATAGATAAGTCCCAGACCTGCCAGAATGAATGAATGGATATCAAGAATAACTTTTTCTTTGATATCAGTAACGGCTAGTACTATACATAAACTTGATGCAATCATTAAAAACAATGTATTTAAATTAAAACTGCCTCCTGCGTATTTGTAATAAATACCGGCAAAAATAAGACCTGTAAAAAGTTCTACAAGAGGATACTGTATACTTATTTTTTCGCTGCAATACCGGCACTTCCCCCGTAAAAAAAGATAGGAAAAAACAGGAATATTGTCATACCATGCAAGTTTATGATTGCATTTTGTACAATGAGACGGCGGAAGGACTATAGATTCCCCGCTTAAGCCCCGCAATATAACAACATTTAAAAAACTGCCGGTACAAAGACCGATTATAAATACATATATCATCCAGAATAGTGTCATTATGCGCTTTGCTTTTCCTTGATAATTTCATGCAGTAGGTTCAGTGCTTTTTTTAGTTTTCTTGAAACCTGCATTTGTGATATCCCCAGTTTGTTTGCTATTTCTATCTGGCTCATATCTTTAAAATAAGTCATTTCAACTATATTTTTAAGCTCCGGTTCTATATTTTGGAGTGATTCAGCCAGCATTATTCTGTCTTCACGCAAACTTTGCATATTTTCATAGTTTACATCAGCAATTTTGTCACCCCAGTTGGAAAAATTGTCATCATCATCCTGAAAAGCCAGTTGATCCAGAGAAATAGTTGTTTTTCTTCTGTCTGCATCTATTGCTTCTTTAACTTTTTCTACAGGCAGTTCCATTTTATTTGCTATTTGCTTATCAGTAGGTTTTTCTCCTAATTCTTCAATCATTTCAAGTGTCATTTTGTGAACACGATACGCAAGCTCTTGAATCGCTCTGGGGGCTTTAATCATAGAAGCTTTATCTCTCAAATAATGCCTGATTTCTCCTGTGATAAGATAAGTTGCGTAAGACTTAAAATTTTTGCTTATTTCGGGATTGTAAAGCCGGATAGCTTTGATAAGCCCGAGACTTCCGACCTGAATAATATCTTCTACAGGGTCAGTGCTTCTTCTTGCCAGAGCACGTGCAACCTTTTTGACGAGCGGCATACATGTAATTGCAATCAAATTTTGCAGCTGTTCTTTCTTTTTTTTAGAATCTATTTTTTGATATTCTTCAAGCCAGTCAACAACTTGCTCAAAATTAATTAATTCTGACAATTAATATTCCTCTTATGATTTCGATATTATTATATCATTTTAATAAAAAATTTGGTAAAATAAAAAACATGGATTCATCTGAAATATTGCAAATTAAAAAAGATATCATTAAATACGGAAAAAAACTCGGCGAAAAAAACATGTCTCCTGCTACATCAGGCAATATCAGCGTACGATGTGCTCAAAATTTTTTGATAACAGCATCGGGAACATGTCTTTCTGATTTAGCAGAAGATGATATAGTTCTTATTGACAGTAATGCCGCTGTACTGAAAGGGAGCAAAAAACCGTCATCAGAAAAAAATCTGCATATAGCTATTTATAATTTGCGTCCTGATATAAATGCAATTATTCATTGTCATGCCCCGTATACCTCAGCTTTTGCAGTATCACATATTCCCCTGTCAAAGCCGATAATTTCTGAAAATGTGTTTTATTTCGGAGAAATTCCGGTTGTAGATTATGCACTGCCTGGTTCTGATAAACTGGTTGATAATACTGCAAAGTTTTTTGTAAAACATAATGCGGTACTTCTTGCAAATCACGGTATAGTAATCGGAGCCGGTGATATAAAAAATGCTTACTATCTTATGGAAACAGCTGAAACTTTTGCACAAATATATCTCAATTCACTTTTGCTCGGCGGTGCAAAGGAGCTGTCTCAAAAGGATATAGAAGAAATTCATGAGCTGAGACAATCTTGCATAAAGTCTTCATGATACAATGTCTTATATGCAGATTACAGGCGGTTATCTTAAATCCAGGAAAATTGAATCACCGAAAGGCAGTAATGTTAGACCTACATTGTCTCAGATAAGGGAGAGTGTTTTTAGTGTTCTTTTTTCTTTGATTGATTTCAGCGGAAAAATATTTTTAGATGCATTTGCAGGCTCAGGCATTATGGGCTTTGAAGCTTTATCCAGGGGCTTTGAGCGAGTATTCTTTTTTGAAAAAGATAAAAAAACATTTTATTTGTTAAAAGAAAATGCAAAAAAATTGGAGGTTAGTGCTGATTTTTATGCCGGAGATACCCTAAAACTGCTTAAAACAACAGACATAAAGTTTGATATAATATTTGCTGATCCTCCTTATCAAAGCGGTTTGTACGAGGATTTTCTAAAAACAGTAAAAGAAACAAATATTCTTGCAAAAGACGGCATAATAATACTTGAACATCCATCAACATTGAAGATTGATTTTTCAAAATATGTTTTGATAAAACAAAAAAAATATTCGGACAAAACTTTGACCTTTTTGAAACAGACAAGCGAACAGCCAAGTGAGTAAGGTTGTTGAAGAGAAGAAATTTTAGAAAAAAATTTCGAAACGGAATACCAAACCTTACGAACGCCAATAATCCAAGACGTAGTCGGGGGCAGTTGACAATATGAAATACATGATAAAATATAAAACATGTATTCCGTTATTGATTTTAGTTTATACAACAATTTTGAAACTGCCATTTTAATTTTAGACAGCAGAAAAAGAATTGTTTTTAAAAATCTTAGTTTTTTAAAAAATTTTGGCAATATTAAAAATCTGGAAAAATTTGGGAACTATTTTTCTTTTGATATTTGTATGCTTGATTCCGATAATCTTATGGAGGCAAATCCTGTATCTTTTGCTGTTGACTCAAGAGAGAGTTTCTGTGCAAATGCCGTTTATCAGAAAACAAAAGACCAGTTTTTTTATTATCTTATAAAATCTTTTTTTGATAACGGGTGCAAGATTCTTGTTTTTAAAAATATAACAACACAAATTTTATATGAAGAAACAGAAAAAAGATATGCTTTTATGCGCCAGCAATATCTTACACTGGCAGAAGAAAATAAACAATTTGCAGCTCTTCAGCAAAAATCACAGGCGCAAACAGTAAAACTGGCTCTTATGCACAGAATTTCCGGTGTAATAAGAGAGTCCATAGATCTTGACAGAATACTTGATTCTACACTTAAGGAACTTTTTAATCTTTTTGGTGCAGTCAAAGTTTACTATGCAGAATCCCGTGAAAAAAATTTTTATATAAAAGATGTTTACCCTGATAAATATAAAGATATTGTTGGAGAAAGAGCCGATTTTTCTGCTGATACAAAAAAACATATACGTGCAAGAGAAATAAAAGTTAGTGTTTGCATAAAAGATTATTTGAACAGTAAAACTTCTTACCCTGCTCAGGTTAACAGGATAATTGTGCCGGTTTTCAGGCTTCAGGACATATTCGGATTATTAATAATTTATACAAACCAGAAATTTTATGATGTATCACAAAATGATGTACTGCAGTCTATTGCTACTCAACTCGGGTCTGCAATAGTTCAGGCATCTTTGTTTACTCAAATTAAAGAAAAAAATAATGAACTTGAAAATACTTTAACAAAACTGAAAGAGACACAACTGCAGTTGATTAATTCCGAAAAAATGGCATCTTTAGGACAGCTTGTTGCCGGTGTTGCGCATGAAATTAATACTCCTTTAGGCTCAATTAATGCAAACAATGATATGCTCGGAAAACTCATAGACAGACTGTGTTTAGATGGTACGGATTTATCAGCAATTGAAAATATTCGCAATATAAACAAAATAGACCGTGAAGCAATAAAACGTATAAGCGGAATTGTTCAAAGCCTAAAAAGATTTGTAAGGCTTGATGAGTCAGATTTGCAGCTTGCTGATATAAATAAAGAACTTGACTTAACTCTGGAGCTTATCAAGCATGAAACTAAAAATAAAATTGAGATTATAAAAAATTACGGCAATATTCCTGAGATAAAATGTTATCCGAATATGCTCAATCAGGTTTTTATGAATATACTTGTTAATGCTTGCCAGAGTATCGAAAAAAATGGAATTATTACAATAACGACAAATTATTCTGATAATATTTTGACCGTAAAAATTAAAGACAACGGATGCGGTATAGACGACAGCATAAAAGATAAAATATTTTTCGCCGGAACAACAACTAAAAAGATAGGTATCGGCACAGGATTGGGACTTGCTATTTCTCAAAAAATTATAGAAAAACATAACGGAAGTATAAATTTTAAAAGTAAAAAAGGGAATGGCACAGAATTTATTATAAAGATTCCATATTAGTGTATAACTTATCATTTTTCCGGATTGCATAATGAGCAGATGACTCAGCAAGTTTTATAAATTGCAAAAACTTTTATTTTTTTATGTATCCGGTTGCTTTAATATTCCCGTTCTTGTAATTTAGTATGTAATAGTCCGCACTGGAGGAAGAATCTATTGTTGCTTCCATACTTGCCTGATGTTTCCTCTCTGTTTGATCAAGCGGTTTTCTTCTGCGATTATTTCTGTACTTTTTTTCCTGTTTTTCTTTTTCCTTTATTCTCTTAATTTCCTCTTCCTGTGATACCATTTTTTCAACAAGTTTTATAACAGGCGTTGACGCTTTAATCTGATTTGATTCAACAAAATACAATGTTTTTCTGTCAGGAGAAAGAACTATCTGGTAATACCCCGGAGGGAGTATATTTCCGTCAAAATCTTCAAGAATATACGGCATATTTAAAATCGGATAAGAAGTAGACGGATAACCGAATTTTATATGTCCTTTGTCTTTATCCAGTAGACCGGAGTTGTAAGTCGGATAAGGCAGTATATCCTCCGGATTGTTCAATGCAATATGTGTACAATCTATTATCATAATATATTTATATCATAATTTATAAAAAATCCCTGTATTGTTAACAGGGATTTTCTTTATTTTATCTGTTAATAACGGTAAATTGTCTATAACAATTTTGTCAAAATTTCCGGCTCCCCGTCTGTTACAAGTACCGTATGTTCAAAGTGTGCTGAGGGTTTTCCGTCATTTGTAACAACAGTCCAGTCGTCCTCAAGCGTATGAACATCATCTCCGCCAAGATTTAACATTGGCTCAATTGCCACCGTCATACCGCTTTTTAGTACAAATTTGTTTCCGACTCTGTAATTAAAAACAAACGGTTCTTCATGCATCTGTCTGCCTACACCGTGCCCGCCGTATTGTCTTACTATACCGAGTTTTTTTTCATTTGCAACATCTTCTACTGCGCCTGAAACATCATCAAGAAGTGTATTATCTCTCATTTTTTCAATCCCTGCAAAAAGAGCTCTTTCTGTTGTTTCAAGAAGCATTTTACAATCATCAGAAATGTTGCCTACAGGATACGTCCAGGCTCCGTCACCAACAAGTCCGTGATATGTTGCCCCTACATCAATGCTGACTATATCACCTTCTTTTAAAATACATGTTTCTCTCGGAATTCCGTGAACAACTTCGCCGTTAACCGAAGCACAGATAGTTGCCGGAAAACCGTTGTATCCTAAAAATGTAGGTATAGCATTGTGCTCTTTTATTATTTTCGCCGCAGCTTCATCCAGATATTTTGTAGATACACCCGGCTCTATTATTTTTTTCATTTCTTGATGAACAAGAGCGACTATATTACCTGCCTGTCTCATCAGTTTTATTTCTTCACGAGATTTTTTGTGTACTGTCATTTTTTATCCTTTGAAGTTTTATGCAATAACTTCTTTCAATTTTTTGTATATTTCATCTACAGTGCCTGTTGCATCAATTTTTACAAGATTTCCTCTTTTTTCATAAAAATCAATTAAAGGGGCTGTTTGTTTAAAGTAAGTGTCAAATCTGTTCTTTGCAATTTCTTCTGTATCATCTTTTCTTTGCACGAGTTCACTGCCGCAAGCATCGCAGATACCTTCCTGTTTAATAGGCATTGTTTTCAAGTTGTATATAGCGCCGCATTTAGGACAGGAACGTCTGTATATAATTCTTTCCATCAGATTATCTATAGGAACATCAAAATAAATGACTCTGGTAGAAACTTCTTTGCCTGCATCAATTTCTTTGAGCATTTCATCAAGCATCTGCGCCTGTTCAATGCTTCTCGGGAATCCGTCCAAAATAAATCCTTTTTGTACATCATCTTGAGACAGTCTGTCTTTTATAATTTGTGCAACTACTTCAACTGGCACTAGAGCACCTTTTTCAACATAATCTTTTGCAATTTTGCCGGCTTCTGTGCCGTCAGCCATTGCCTGCCTGAGCAAAGAACCTGTGTCTACATGTATAAATCCTGTTTCTGCGGCAAGTTTTTTTGTTTGTGTACCTTTACCGCTGGCAGGGGGACCCATAAAAATAAGTTCTTTTTTCATATTCTTTTTAACTCCTAATAATATATAAATTTTTACCTGTTTATTTTAGCACGTGCAAAAGGTCTGTACAAGAAATAATCCTAATAATGTAGATATTTCGTTTGTATATAAAGAATATATTTAGTTTTGTAAAAATTATTCAAATAACACTTCATGTCTTGTAAAAAAAAAACTATACTAAAGTTGTAAGGAAAGTTTCATTTCCCCGTATAGTCTATTGTTTAAATATACAACTAAAGTCTAAAGTAAGCTTTGTGCTTATTTAGGATGTGACTTGAAAATTTGCAAAGGAATGCATGCAGATTTTGTAAGCCGCATATAGCAATTGGTGTTGTTTCTGACCGAGCAGTCGTCAGAAGCCAGCCTTTTGTGATGGTATCGTCAACGGCTTTGCACAGCCGGAAATTATAAAGGGATTTACAGATATGTCTATCGTTATTAATACAAATATGTCTGCCTTGCGTGCGCAAAATGCACTTACAAGAGCATCATGGAATTTAAACACGAGTCTTGAAAGATTAACAACAGGAAACAGAATTAACTCCGCAAAAGATGATCCGGCAGGATTCTATTTTGCTTCCGGAATAAGTTCACAAATAAGAGGTACATCAGTTGCATACAATAACGTTTCGCTTGCAAACAATATGCTGGCAACAGCAACAGGCGATCTTGACTCAATAAACAACCAGATAGAGAGAATAAAAGATCTTGCGACACAATATTCTAATGAAACCCTTACAAAGGAAGAACAGGCTGCAATAAAAGAAGAAGTTCAACAGAGAATTGATGAAATAGACCGGATAGCAAAAGAATCTAAGTTTAATAAACTGAACCTTTTGGACGGTTCAAAAAGCGGACCTGTTAGAATACAGATAGGTGCAAATTCAGACCCCGATACAAATGCTATTTTTATTGAAGGCGTTTTTGAGAAAGCCGATACTGAATCTTTAAATCTAATCGGCGGCTCCAGCAAATTTGCATCAGTTGATGAGGCATTTGCTTCCGCCTCTTCTGCTGCTCAGTTTATAGATGTTGCACAGGCATCCGCAGATACGGTTACTCAAAGAATTTCTAAAGCAGGCTCTTATGAATCAAGACTATCCTCTGTTATGGATTCTTTGATGGTTCAAAATGAAAATCTTAACAGTGCTTATTCTACTGTTGTAGAAGCAGACATTGCAGAAGAAACAGCCAATTTTGTAAAAAATCAACTGTTGATGCAAACATCCTCTGCAATGCTTATGCAAGCAAATCAAATAGACGGTGTTATTGCATTACAGCTCGTTAATTCACTGGTATAGCATTTTATTCATTTCATATAACAACAGTTTTACGAAAATTAAGAAAAGCTTAAATTTTTCAGATTCTTTAAACTGGTTGTTATAATAAAAGTATGGAAAAAATAAATTTTAAAAACGTTATAGAACAGCTCAATTCCGTTGTTCTCATAGTTGATTATGACTACAAGATAGTATACGCAAACAGTTACTTTTGTTCCTTATTCAATACAAATTGCGAAATGCTTGCAGGTAAAAATGTATTTGATTTTTTACCTGAAAGATCAGATACGGTTGTTATAAAAGATTACACATATAAAATCACCAAATACGATGATGAGTTTTATTCATATTACTACCTGACACTTGTAGACAGTCAGATGGAAAAAGTTTATTCTGATTTTATCTCAACAGTAAGCCATGAACTAAGAACACCTTTGACAAGTATAAGAGGCTTTGCCGATACAATGCTTATGTCTTATGACAAACTTGATAAAACACAGGTACAAAAATTCTTAGGAATAATTAAAGAACAATCAAACAGACTTATAAAACTGGTTGAAAACCTTTTGTCTATTTCAAAAATTCAGGTGCAGCAGAGCAATCTTGTGTTGAAGTCAGTAAATGCAAAATCACAGATAGAGCAGGTTGTTGAAATTATAAAAAACCAGTATCCGTCCCATCCTTTTGAATTTATTTGTACTGAGGATGTACCGAACATTCTTGCTGATGAAAATAAATTTCAACAGATTATTATAAATTTGCTTGATAATGCAGCAAAATACTCTTATGACAAAGGTTCGATAAAAATTATCCTTACAAATGCTCAACAGGAAAATTTTGTGAGTATAAAAATTTCTGATCACGGAGTGGGCATAGAGCCCAATAATTTATCGAGAATTTTCGAAAAATTTACCCGTATAGAAAATCACCTGACAAGAAAGACCCAGGGGAGCGGACTCGGTTTATACATAGTTAAAAACCTGATTGAAAAAATGGGCGGACAAATTTTTGTAGAAAGTTCTACTGTTTTGCCGAACAGCGGTTCTACATTTGAAGTTATACTTCCTGCAGCTACATATACAAACCAGAGTACAAGAGCACTGGAGGACAAATAACATGTTATCCAAACTTGCATTAATCTTAGATAAACGCAAAGAACTGCCTGCAAAATACAAAAAACTTATTGAAAGTACAGGAGTAAAAGTATTTTCTGCTGACGGAACAGAATCCGGACTGGAAATTTTGACAAATTATGAACCTGATCTAATAATAGTGTCGGATAGTCTTGATTTAAGTCTTTCTGATACGGTTAAAAAACTGAGGTTGCTCAGTTATCCTTCACGACCCTGTATAGTTGCTCTGTCAAAATCGGCAGAACTGCAAGATAAGCTTGATGTACTTGATTCCGGTGCAGACGATTTTCTAAGCGAGCCTATTGAATCTGAAGAATTTAAGGCCAGAATCAACGCACACTTAAGACGTCATTTCGAAAATATGATATGCGAAACAACTCAGCTGCCGGATATAAAATTCTGTTTAAGAATTCTAAAAAGAACAATTACACTGGGTAAAAAATGGGCTGCGATGCTTGTAAAAATAAATGAATTTGAAGCATATAAGGAAATATACGGAAATCTCGCATCTGATAAAATGCTGCAAACTTATACAGCAATTATAAATTCATCACTTGATGAAAATGATTTTTTAGGCGAGTTTGGTGATGGAGAATTTTTAATTCTTACAAATCCTCTGAAAATAGAACATATTGCTTCATTTTTGATTTACGCATTTGATAGTATAGTAGAAAGATTTTATAATGATGAAGATGCAAAATCCGGATATATTATACTGCAAGGAGATGATGACGCCGGAAAAAGAGTGAGCCTTGTTTCAACAAGCATAGGTGTAATTTCAAGCGAGTTTCAAAATTATGAAAGCATTAACAGTGCGTTGAATTCTCTTTTCACAACATGTAAACTTGCCAAAACGAATACAAAATCGTCTTATATTGTTGAAAGAGCAAAAATAAGTGCAGAAAATTCAATTTTGAATAAAGAATACAACAATAGAATTGTTATTATTGAGCCTGATGAAGCACTTAATTATCTTTTAAAGACAACAGGAGAAATGCAGGGATATGAAGTTTCTGCAGTTCGAAGCTATGATACGGCAATGAATATGATAAAAACAGCATCTCCAGCTTTAATAGTGCTTGATGCAGGAGATGCCGAAACTTTAAAAGGTCTTGAACTTTGCAAAAAGCTCAAGACAGATAAAAATTATAAAGACATAAAAATAATTCTGTCCACTATTGTTCATGACAAAAAAATGGTGTTAAATGCCGGTGCTGATATTTATTTGCCAAAACCTTACGAACTTCTTGGTATATTTAACTGGATAGAAGGACTTATAAAAGAATTTAACAGTTAAAAATTTTATATTGTTAACTGATTCCGGCTGTAGTTTTAATTATTAACCTTCATAAGGATAAGCATTTTATTTCAAATTTTATTATAAAAAATATCGTTATTCTGTTCTTGAGCAGATTTGTTCATATCAAGCGTATTTCTTATAAACTGTGCGGCAAGGTCATTCATTGCCAGATACTGATAAAACAAGGCAAAAGGGATACAAATAATTCCGACTATTGTCAATGTTAATATAAGGTTTACTATATTTACCATTATTTGCAGAACATAAAGCAGCACCAGATAAATAAAAAATTCAAAAAAGTTTTTAGTAATGAATTTTTTTATAAGAGAAAAATTGAAAAACGATAAAAATTTCAAATCAGTACAAAAAGCCAAAGATGCAGCTGCGAATACAATAGCAAAAAATACGAAGAATATAATACTCAAAATCGTAAGGGTTAAAAAAAATAATATCCCATCCCAATTATTACAAAACACAGCAACTATAAATACAAAAGGCGGTATTGAAATTAATAAAAATACTACAATATAAATACAAGTAGCAATTGTGGATTTTAACCCGGTCCAAAACATATTGCCCCAATCATTCCATGGTAATAGCTCTGCATCAGGTTTAAAGATACGTAGATTAATATTTTTTGCAAAATATCCGCTTGTAAATATATTGAGCACACATCCCGCAGCAAGAACAACAAGCCCTATTATTAAAAATTGCGGCAACAAATGAAGATACGGCTTTAGATGTTCTTCTTTTATTAAATCACCAATTATTCTTACAACACTGCTTAAGATATTTATTAGAGTCACACCAATCATAAATAAAGAACCGGTTAATAATTTCTTTTTGCAATCCTTGTCTTTAAACATATATGTGATTGCACTTTTAATATTTAAACCCATAAAACTCTCCTGTTTTATAATATAGTGCTATTTTAGCATGTTTTGAGATTCTGCGGTAAAATTTATATATGCTTAAAAAAGATAAATTTGATAAGAATTGGAAAATCTGCAGCTTTTGCAAATATATTAAGGTTTGTACA
Organism: Candidatus Gastranaerophilales bacterium; assembly: GCA_944326115.1. GTDB lineage: Bacteria > Cyanobacteriota > Vampirovibrionia > Gastranaerophilales > Gastranaerophilaceae > Limenecus. Next base: position 21,113 of record CALVCQ010000033.1, read on the forward strand.
ATAGGACAGGGGAGGATACAAGATCTGGCTGATAATCCAGTTGCTTATAATGATATCGGCTGTTTTGACTATGAAATTTATAAAAAAAACAGTACAGGAAAACAACTCGGGTTATTTAAATAATTCTTGACATAACACCATGTGCCCGATACTATATATTACAGATGATTTGGGCATCTTATGAATAAAAATGAATATTGGGGCGTCGCCAAGTGGTAAGGCAGCTGGTTTTGGTCCAGCCATTCCGGAGGTTCGAATCCTTCCGCCCCAGCCAATAAAAGCTCTCGCAAGAGGGCTTTATTTTTTGCGGAAGGATTCGAACAGGTTCTCATCCCCTCTCGAAAAACGATACTTAATCGTTTTTCTCGGCAGAGTGCCCCAGCCAATAAAAGCTCTCGCAAGAGGGCTTTATTTTTTGCGGAAGGATTCGAACAGGTTCTCATCCCCTCTCG
>CALVCQ010000034.1 GCA_944326115.1 Candidatus Gastranaerophilales bacterium
CGGCACAGTCAACAAGCGCATGGGGTCACTTCCGTAAAATGCTAGACTCGGCGCCACTCGCACTCCGTGTACCACTTCTACAAGCGAGGTCCCACTCAGACAATCTTTCTATAAAGTATATAGAAGAACCGCCTTATTCACTGAAACAAAAAAATGTAACCATGGATTTTTCTGGATTTACTTTTATGGCGCTGTGGCTTTTGAGTCTGCAGATAGTACTGGAAAAAGGTAATGACAATGACTGGTTTGGTTCTCCCTGGATTTGTAAGTTGTTTACATTTTCAATGATTTGTCTTGTAATTTTTATTTATATCCAAATAAAAAAGAACAAAACAAAAACTTCCTTGATTAATTTATCTATATTAAAAAATCATAATTTCTTGATAGGGACGCTGGGACAAATTGTATTGATGGGTGTAATGATGGCATCTTCATCAATTTTGCCGTCAATGCTGCAGTCTCTGATGGGATATTCGGCTTTTACAAGCGGTCTTTCAATGATGCCCCGGGGTGCCGGTTGTCTTATTGCATCAATATTATCAGGGGTACTAGTAATAAAACTGGGGGTAAAACCTGTCGTTGTAATAGGGTTGATTATCCTTGCCGCAGGCAGTTTTGAATTCGGCGATATCAATACCAGCATTGCTCTTGCTAACATAGCCATTCCAAATTTCACTTTCGGACTTGGTATGCTTCTTGCAATGGTTCCGCTTTCAAATATTTCCTGTGCGGGATTGGCTAATGAAGACCAGACAAGTGCTGCCGGCTTGCAGAATCTTGTAAAAAATGTCGGTGCTGCTATCGGGACTTCAATTGCAATGACAATGATTTCAAGATTTTCTCAAATTCACCAGATGACAATGGTTCAGTTTTTAAATGAAGGAAACAATGTATATTCTGAACGGCTGAATGCAATGGCATCGAATTTTATGGCTCATAACTTTGAGTACAATACAGCCATACACATGGCGCAGGGACAAATGTATAATATGCTGAAACAGCAGGCAACACTGTGGGGATATGTTGAAACTTTCAGATATTTTGCTCTTGCTGTTGTATTGATATTACCTTTTGTTTACCTGTTAAAAGAAGATAAAAAACAACCTAAAAAAGTACAGAACTAGTCTGTTTTAGACACTTTTATTATTCTGCTAGCGCATATCAATATATTCCATAGCCTCTTTACTGATAGCATTATTTGCAAGGTTTAAATACTTGCGCTGATTTTCGCTCAAGTCGGGATTTTGTCCTCCTTCTCTTGTAAACCGTGCAAGAAAAGTCATTAAAGGCAGCAGACAGTCATCAACCAAAATTAAATTTTTGTTATTAAACCTGAAAAAAGACAAATTTACATTGTCATCAGGTATATCCAAATTTAATAAATGCAATTCGATTTTGTCCGGTTCCGATTTATTAATAAATTCTGCAGGTGTTCTTTTTAAATAATCCCTAAGATGGTCGCCTTTTTTGTCGTCCGTCAAATTTGCGGTAATTCGCAACTCTGTATAATCTTTTTTTCCGTAACCGATATTCTTATTCAAACGTTGATAAAATCCGGTTTTTGAATATTCTTTTTTTTCAATTTTTATGTTGTTTATGCCCTTAAAACTGATCTTCATACAGAGTTCCTTAATTAAATAAAAAATTAAAATTATTTAATTAATTAAGTCACGTAAAAAATAAATTTGCTACCGCAACAACATTTAATTTTTTTAATTTTTACTTTTTAAAAATCTAAATACCAAACCATTTTTTTATTTCATCAGCAACATAAGCAAATGATGGCAGCACTCCGAGATTTTTTGGTTCAAAGTTTTTTGCTTTTGAATAAACAAGAAGAGGGACCTGTTCTCTTGTGTGATCGGTTCCGGGGACCGTGGGATCACAACCATGGTCAGCAGTTATAAACAATATATCATCTTCTGTCATTTTTTCCATAATTGCCGGTAAAAAAGCGTCTATTTCTTCAATAGCCTGACCGTAGCCCTTCCAGTTATTTCTGTGACCGTAAAGCATATCAGTATCAACCAGATTGGTAAAAATCAACTCAAATTTCGGATTATCTGATGATCCGGCTATTTTAATTTTATTTAGATCAAGGCTCTTATCCGCTGCTTTTAATGTCAGTTCCAGTCCTTCCCTGTTTGAACCTGTATGCACAGCATGGGTTATACCTGATTTTACAAAAATATCCTCTATTTTTCCTATACCTACAACCCGTCCACCAGACTTTAATATATCATTCAAAACTGTTGGTGCCGGCGGTTCAACTGAATAATCTCTTCTGTCTTTTGAAATTCTTACGGGACTGCCGTCAATAATATGGTATGGACGGGCAATTACTCTTGAAACATTATTTTCTCCGACAAGAATTTCTCTTGCAATTTCACACATTTTGTAAAGCTGTTCAAGAGGAATTACATCAACATCAACGGCAATTTGGAAAACACTGTCCGCACTCGTATAAATAATAGGAAACTTTGTTTTATGATGTTCTTCATTTAAATCTTCAATGATTTTTGTACCGGAAGCCGGATAGTTGCCGAGAATTCCTCCGCATCCGGTTTTTTCGATAAACTCATCTATTACCTCTGACGGGAACCCTTCCGGATAAACCTTAAAAGGCACGTCAAGAACAAGTCCCGCAATTTCCCAGTGCCCTGTAGTTGTATCTTTACCTTTCGAGATTTCTCTCATTATTCCGTACTGTGCAATTGTATTATTTTCAGGCGGTACACCTTCAACATCTCCCAGATTGCCTATGCCCATTTTTTGCATGGTTAAAAGATTCAATCCGTTATTCGCTTTAGCTACATTACATAGAGTATTGCATTGAGGAATATCGTTGTACTCTTTACAATCAGGCATAGCCCCGCAGCCCATAGAATCTATAACAATTATAATTGCACGTTTCATCTGTTTATCCTCTGAGAATATTTACAATGTTATTATACATTATTTAAAAGAGTTGTACATTTTAATCAACAACAGTTATATCAGCAAGTGAATATGGCACAATTTTTTGTAAATCACAAAGAGATAATTCTACCTGATAACCGATTTTTCCCGCACTAAAAATAATTGTATCAAAATTCTCAGCACTGAAATCGATAACCGTATCAAACTGCTTTTTCATACCAATAGGAGAACACCCCCCGTGTACGTATCCCGTAACAGGCAAAAGATCTTTTAAATGAAGCATTTCAACGGATTTTTCTTTCACGGATTGTGCTGCTTTTTTCAAATCAAGCTCTTTTGCTACCGGAATCATGAAAACATAATATTTTCCGGATTTTGAAATTGTAACAAGTGTTTTAAAAACCTGATCAGGATTTTGTTTTAATACTGCAGCAACTTCAAGTCCGCTTATTGCACCGGTGTTTACATAACAAAAATGCTGATAAGTAATTTTTTTCTTATCAAGTATTCTCATAACATTAGTTTTGTATTCAGAGTGTGACATAAATCCTCAATTTACAATTTTTGTTAAAAATTATACTATATAAATAATGACTGATTTAAAAATTCTTCGAAATTTAATAATAATTCTAATATGTTTATTGCTCAAAATACCATCGTTTGCGGCAGGGAATACGGTAGTGATGAAAAGTTTGAGTAATTTTTCAAGTATGAATCCGGTCTACAATCTCAAAGCAGTTGTTGTAAATGAACATAAATTTAAAAGCGGTTTTGTGCTTGAAAAAGGAACAATAATAACTTTTAAAGTTGAAAAAATTACTGAACCCCGGAGAGGAAAAAGAAATGTATACATAGTAGCACATCCGACTATATTTTATATTCCTTCAAAAAAACAAACGAGAAAATTTCAGAATATACATTTAATGTCCCGTGTTAAACAGCATAAAAAATTAAATAAAAAACAGGCGGCTCAAAAAGGAGCTGTTAGTGTAACAGGTGTTATTATTCCCGGATTTTCTCAGCTTTTTTATTTTTGCAAAGGCTTTATAAATCCGGAAGATAAAAATAGCAGACTGGCTTCGGGCGGGATAAGCGTCTATGAAAATTCTCCGCTATCTTATATTGAAAAAGGTGATGAATTGTATATAAAACAAGGTGATTATCTGAAAGTTAAATTTTTTGATGAAACAAATCCTAAATGGAAAGTTTTTAATAGTTTATAATTAACTTTCTTTATGTCTGTTTTGAAATGCGAGTTTATCACGCATAACAAAGTATCTTTTGCACTGCAGTATTTTGTCATAGCCAAGCATTATTCCAAGCATAAAATCCTGCTCGGGAGTAAGTTTATCCAATTGCTTATCAAACGTTGAAACAACTCTTATACAGGACTTATTGCCGAAAAAAACATTTATATTCTTCTTCCCGGTGTCATTAATTACATAAGGGATATTTTCACGTTTTAGTTTTGACTCAATAATTGGTCTGTTTTCTGCTTTTTCTGTTGTCAGAACAAGACTGCGCAATCCTTTTTTATATTCATAAATATGGTGAAAAAACACTCTTAAATCATTATATTGATCTTCCGTAATAAATTTATCAGCTGCAAAACTTATACTATTACTGTTGTTAGAATAAGTTTTTTTGTGTAAATTTACACCTTGCAGCGAAACCGGTACGATTTTCATATAATACTCCTCTTTAGTAAACACTTTATACAATGTAAGATGTCCCTAACTTTTTGTCAAGATTAAATTATATGAATTGTTTTTTAATCCAAATAAAAAACCCTGTCAGCTTGTGAACTCAAGAAAAACCGACCGAGCATAGCACTTCACAATAAAAAGATTGCAGAAAATAGTTCTGCAATCTTTTTTGTATTTATCAAATTGAACTTTTATTTTGAAATTCTTCCGGGGACAACCACTCCGCCTTTTAAGTTTTTCTTATAAAACTCAACATGCGGCTGCAGCACACTGTCCAAAACCTCCGGAAAAGCAATATCATTCATAATTTTTTCCACAATTTCCTGATATACTGTAGCAAATGCTCTAAGTTGAGTCATTGCTCCTGCCGCATTAGGAGTCAATCCCATTCCGTTTGTTGCTATATGTTCAATAAACGTTGCACCGGTTACTTCATAAGATTTTGCCAGTGCACCGATATAAGCATCTGCATTTTCTTTACAAACACCGTTATCAACAGGAACAGTCAAAGCAAATACCAGTTTATTTGCCGGATTAAAGTGAGCTTCTGCACTGTGGTGCATTGCATCCGGAACCTTTGCAACTTGCTTTAGCGTATCTTTTACGGATTCATTTTGCATTTGTGCATGCCAGTATACAGTGTTTTCAAAAACTGATCCCATATACTGATGAACAGACGCATCAATACCGTTTAACTTTGCATCAGCCCAGAATATACCCTCCTTTAATGCATCATTAACTTCCAAATCAGAAGATAAAGAGAGTTCAGACATTTCCAGTGCGGATTTCAGCATTGTTTTCATATCATCTTTTTTCATACCCGCAAAAGCAAGTGCAAATAATGCATGGTCATCAAAAGCAGAGAATCTTCCGCCTACATCATCATGGATATACAAATCGCCCAGCCAGTTATTTTCATTTGACGTTCTTCTGAGTTCGCTCTTTTCAGAATTTGCATCTGTTACTGCAATAAAATGTTTGTTAGCAAGCTTTTTAGCTTCTTCTTGAGATTTACCACCTGATTTATATGCATCAATAAGCATATCCATAACTCTTAAGAATCCGTCTTTTGTCTCAAAAGTTGAGCCGGACTTTGACGCAATCATAAAGTTTGCTGTTGTTACATCATTGCCCAGTCTGTACAAAAATCTTTCCAAACTTGCAGAATCAACATCGGAATAAAATTCGATTGCATCATGTTTTACATTCAGTCCGTTTATTGAAAGCATGTGTTCAACTGTATGTTTTGAACCGCCTATACCCATGACACACAATTTTTTTGCACCTGTCTGTGCTTTGAGTTTATCTGCCAGTTCATAAATTTCATCAACTCTTTTGAGCTGTTCGGACGGTAAATTTACCCAGTTTAAAAATTGACCTTTGCGATTTGCTCTTTTTGAAAATTCGTTTACAAATTCTGAAATTTTTGCAGAGTATTTTGAAAAATCTACACCGTTAAAATTCGTTGTAATATCGGGATTTTTTGTTAACACTTTTTTTCTCCTTCTATGTCTGTTTATTAATCACTTTCAGCAACTACATCTGCCAGTAATTCCCCGTAGCTGTTAAAATGCCCTGTAGTCTCTTCTATAATGTATTTTAAATCAGGTTTTCCTTCTATTGATTTTTGAGCACAATCAAAAGCCTCCTCAAGATCTTTAAAATCCTTTATCAATGTTTTTGTAAGATCGGCGCCTTTTTTCTGTGTATATACGTGAAACATAATATACCCCTTTCTTTTTCTCTATCATACTACAGAAGAAAAAAAGTATAAATTTTGTACAAATAATTGTATACTGTTTATTGTGAAGGAATTTACATTATCAGAAAAGAAATTATTTTTTGGAACAATAGGAAGCCTGTACAATGCAGGTTATTCTTATACGGATATTTTTGAGACGATTATAACCTCCGGTGCAAATAAAAAAATTGTACAGCTTGCTTTTATAATAAAAACAGGTATTGAATCAGGAACATCCGTAACAGCTGTTATGAATAAGTACAAAGACATTGTCGGATTACAGTATGCAATGTTATTCTGTGCGGGAGATAAGTCAGGTAAACTTGAAGAAACTACGGAAACAATACTCAACGACATTAAAAGGACAGAAAACCTTAGAAATTCGATAATCGCATCACTTACATATCCTGTTCTTTTGCTGCTGGGCGCCCTCGGAATTCTTATGTTCTGCCATTTCTTTTTCTTCAAAATTTTTGAAAACATGAGTGCAAGCATTAATCTTTCGGGTCTGTTTTTTAGTGCGTTAATAAAAATATGTTTTGTTTATGCGGCTATTTTCACAATTGTCTTTTATATATTTATTAACAAAAAACTATGTACAGAAATACTGGATTTTATCAAGGAAAAAACATTTCTTTCCTTATTAATAAAAAACATATACTACTCCAATTTTTTCTCTGTTCTAGCGGCTTTTTACGATGCCGGTATACCTGTTAGAGAATCTGTTGAAACAGCTTCTGCGCTTTTTAGAACAAAAAAAGAGATTCTCGGTATGTACAGAACAAATTCTATGCTTCAAAATAACAGAGATGTAACATCTGCATTCATGGCATCCATGCTTTTTGATAATAATACAATGTCACATATATCAATAGGAGAAAAAACAGGAAAACTAGGACAAGAATACAGAACAATAGCAAAAATTTACGAAAAAAACATTAAAACTACACTTGATGTTATAATAAGTATACTTCAACCTGCAGCAATTGTTATGGTTGGAATACTTGTGGGTTACATAGCCGTAAGCTTTTATACCCGTTTATACGGAGGAATATTTAACAGTTTATAGGTAAGATTCATGATAAAAAAAATATTTATTACAGCATTAATATTAATAACTTCACAAATCACTGTATTTGCCGGGGATGTCGCAGTTACAGAACAACAAATTGCTCAGGAACAATCTATTCAATCAAGAATTAATGATATAGGTTCAAAACTGCTTAATGCAAACAAAATCGATAAAAGGATTGTTTTTGTTTATGACGAAAATGCAAAAGATACATTTTTAAAAATAAACCCTGAACTCACAAAAAGACAGGTCGTAATATACGGAAGCGAATATAAATTTACCCAGAATGATGATGAACTTGCTGCCTGTCTTGCAAGAGGAATATTAATTGCGGCAAAATCTTATGAAGGGTTGTTTAACGGGTATTTAAGCGCATTTGAGCTTAAAGCTGCACCAAAAAAGTTTGAACTTGCTGCTGATAAAAGAGCTGTTGATTTTATGGTAAATGCAGGATATCATCCGGCAGGACTGATTACTTTTATACAAAAAAGCTGTCCGCAAAAAAGATTTGACAGATTTTCAAACAGAAATTTAACATCAAAAAGACTGGCACATATTTATGAATATATTTATACAAAATATCCGTACTACCTTGCGAATAATCCGTATTATGAAAATGAACACTACCAGAACTTTCTTTTAACATCCTTGGAAAACAGAAGAATGCTGGAAGAAAAAATTAAAACAGGTTCAAACGAAGAGCTGAAATATGAATAAATTTATCAAAACTTTTTTAGCAATTTTAATATCAGGATTATATACAATGTGTTCGGCGGCAGAACTCGTAAAAGATGAACTTGCTGAATCTTTAAAAACAAGACATCTTGAAAAACCGCAGGTTAACACTAAATACAATTACAACGATACAAAAAGAATAGCAATACAGCTTTCCGTTATTGCGGATATTGAATCGGAAAAAGATTTAAAAGAAGGACAAACAATAGTTTTTCGGGTCTTAAATGATGTATGGCACAAAGGGAAATGTCTTGCAAAAAAAGGCGAACTGGTATACGCAACCGTTGAAACAGTTATAACAAGCGGAATGAACGGAATTCCCGCAAGCATTATCTTCGGAGATTTTAGATTTGATAATATTAACAGCAACCAGCTTATTGATACTTATGAAAAAATCGGACAGGATAGAAGTCTCTGGGTATATCCTTTGAAATGGGCGCTTACCATACTTCCTCCAAGCGGTTCTCTGACAAACTTTATCAAAGGCGGACATGCAAAGTTGAAAACAAAAGAAGTAATCGAAATATATGTTTATCCGAACTGGTAATTCTTGTCATCAGGCTGTTTTATTATAACACCACCTGCGCCAGTATTGTTGTTCATTGTAAGAATATTTTTTCATTTCATAAACAAAATATTCTTTAGGTCTAAAAGGTCGGCGTAATAACTTCATGCCTGCTTCTTTCGGAGTTTTATCCGCTTTGTACTGATTACATTCTTTGCAGCAGGTAACGATATTCTCCCATATATCCGGACCCAATCTTGATTTCGGAAATACATGATCAAGCGTCAATTCAGCAGGACTAAATTTTCTCCCGCAATATTGACAGGTGTATTCGTCTCTTACGAATACATTCTCCCGACAAAATGGCAGTTCCTTATAAGGAACTGCCACGCTGTAATTGAGTCTTATTACTTTAGGTATTTGTTTATTATCTATACTTAAATAATCTTCAATATTTTGTATACGCTTATCGCAATGCGCTTTTCCGTTTATCAATAATTTCAAAGCCCGCTTCCAGCTGCAAATACGAAGCGGTTCATCTTCATTATTCAATAAAAGCACCCTGCTCATATTTTAACTCCTGTAGCAGTAAATCGTCTGTTACATTTGTAGTATAACATATTTTTATAAAAATAATAACCCCCGCATAATACTTTATTAAAAAATATTACACACATAACGTTTGTGTTTTTCATGTTTAGCACTTAAAATAGAAACAGTGAAAAAATTTTTTACTTTTACAGGTTATATAATAATAATTTTAGGCGCAATTTCTACAATTGCACCGTTTTTATGGATGCTTTTTGTCTCTTTTATGCAGGAAGAACAGATATTTTCTCAAATCCCGAAAATATTACCGGATCCTTTTGTTACGGATAACTACAGACATGTATTATCCTCATTGCCTATAAGCAGATTCTTTTTTAACAGCCTTTTTGTTGCGTTCATAACCACAATATTTCAGGTTTTATTTTCCGCAATGGCAGGATACGTGTTTGCCAGAGGAAAATTCTTGTATAAAGACACTGTATTTTTTATTTTTCTTGCAACGATGATGATACCGCCGCAGGTGAACATAATACCGCTATTTTTTCTTATGAGAGAATTAAATTGGATTGACACTTATCAGGCTCTCATAGCTCCGGGCATATTCGGCGGATTTGGAATATTTCTTATGCGGCAATGGTACATAAGCATGTCATCAGAAATAGAAGATGCCGCAAGAATAGACGGATGTAATTTTTATCAGACATTTTTTAAAATAGCATTTCCTTTGTCATTACCTGCAATTGTAACGCTCGGGCTATTCACATTTATTACATCATGGAATAATTTTATGTGGCCGTTGATTGTAACAAATTCATCTGAAATAACAACACTGCCTGTTGCTCTTGCTCAATTCAAAAGTACTTTTAGAGAAATAATAAGCTGGGGTGATCTAACAGCATGTTCTGTTATCTTATCATTGCCGGTAATAATTATATTTTTAGCCGGAAAAAAATATTTTATTGCGGATGTTTTAAATGGTGCAATAAAAGAATAAAACAATTCTCCAATTATCATCCATGTGGGTAATTCTTATTTATCTAAAATCGGTTTACTATAAGTTTCCAGTGTAAGGGAAGAAAAAAGAATGGAAAAGACAAAAGGTAAAATATTAATCGTTGATGATGATGTTTTAAGTGTTGAATTGCTCTGTGAAACACTTAAGCCTTTGGATTATGATATTTTAACATTTGAATGTCCTCAAAAAGCACTGAAAGAAACAAAAAACATAAAGATTGATATCGTTTTAATAGATATTGTCATGCCGGGACTGGACGGATTTGATTTTGCAGAAGAATTTTTAAAAAGTCACAAAAATACACCCGTTGTTTTTGTAAGCGCACATGCAGCAAAAGAAAATAAAATCAAAGGGTACAATCTGGGCTCTTACTCGTATATAGAAAAGCCTTTTGATGTAAATACAACCCGTGCGCAGGTACAAAGTGTTTTAAAACTGAAAAAAATGCAAGATAAATTATTAAGCGAAAAAGTCAAACTGGACAACATTTTTGAATTTTCGAGCAATGAAATTATTTTAACAGATACTGATTTTAATATTATTTCACAAAATAACAAGATAATAGATAAAAACAGATATAATTGTACCAATTTTATAGAAATACTCAAAGATAACAAACAGAATGAAGCAATTGAGTTTCTTTTGAATTTTGCTGCATCAGTATCTGACAAAACTTCTTTCAGGGTAGTAATAGACGGCTGCAAATATACAAAGACAAATATTTCCAGAATGTATTCAGAATCTGACCTGACAGGCTATCTGATAGTTATGGATGACAGGACGGAAGAAATAAAGATAGAACAACAACGGGAAAATTTTATAGAAACACTGACACATGATTTAAAAACTCCGGTAAGAGCGGAAAAAAGAGCATTGGAACTGTTGTATGAAGGAAATTTTGGTGAACTTAACACAGATCAAAAAGATATCATAAAAGAGATATTAAATTCATCAAAATATATGATGAGAATGACCGACAATATTTTAACAAGATATAAAATTGAAAACGGCGGCTGCAAAATTAATAAGCACCCTTATTCCATCAAAAAAACTTTACAAAGCTGTGTGGAAACACTTAACTATCTTTTTGAAAATGAAAATCAAACAGTAAAAATAAAAACAAACTTACAGGATGATATTTTTAATTTTGATGAACGAGAAATAAAACAGGCTTTAATAAATATAATTGCAAATGCCTCTGAATACGGACCAGCAAACTCTACTATAACGGTTTGTATCCGGCAGAATAATGACAGGCTTGAACTTTCCGTTACAGACAAGGGACCGGGAATGTCCAAAGAAAAAATTGATGCAATATTTGATCCGAATAAAACACTCAATTCCAGATTTAAAAAAGTAGGCTCAGGACTCGGGCTTTTTATTACAAAAAAAATAATGGAAGCACATAACGGCTCCATAAAAATAGAATCAACCCCAGGTAAAGGTTCCAAGTTCACTTTAGTATTTCCATACGAAAAATCATCAATTGCAAAAAGCATATATTAAAAAGTTTTAAAAAATTTTTATCTTTTGATCATAAAAAACATAATTTTTTATAACTTTGCCTTTTCTGTAATAATTTTCTGTATTAACGGGTTCAAGAATTTTAATTGTCACATTTCGTTTCATTTTTTTATCATATTCTTTTTCGGAATAAATATGCATATTCCATTCCTCTCTCAAAAATTTTCATACGGGATTACAATAAACATATATGCTATATTTGTTTATAAAAAGCCTTGCTCTTTTATTCGGTTTTAAGGATACTTATAAAAGGGGTTTAAATTTAAAATATCAGGAAAATACAAATTGGATTGGAAAAAAAAACTGAAATTTATTCTTATAACTTCAGCCTTCGCAATATTGATTCTTATTGTATTGTCTAATGTTGTAAAAATGACACAAGTTTCAGAAAAAGATTTTAAAACATACAGACAGGGACTTGAGTATTTTAATAAAAAAGATTTTGAAAATGCATATTTTAATTTTTCCAACGTTTCCAAAACATCTGCAATATATGAAATAGCGTTGTTACGGCAGGCAATGAGTGCTGACGAACTAAACGACTCTTCTACCGCATCAAAAAAATACCGAATGTTTATAGAAAAATACCCTGACTCAATATTTATTCAAAAAGCATATTATTCGCTTGCTCAGAATTGTTTCAGAGAAAAAGATTATAATAGAGCTGAAAAAGAATTTAATGATATAAGAAAGTTTTTTAAAGACAGTGAGTATAAAATAGCATCAAGCTATTATCTCGGAATTATTTATTCAGAAAAGTCAAAAGAAGAAAAAGATGAAAAAAATATTCTTGAAACAAAAATAAAAGCAAAAAATTATTTTAATGAATATTTAAAAGATGCACCATCAGGAAGGTTATCCCTAAACTGTATAGATTCTATACTGGCGCTTAATATTCCTTTAAACCAGAATGATTATTATAACATAGCAGTGTCTTACTACAAAAACGGTTTGATAAAACATGCTTATGATTATTTCAATAAAGCATATATGTCAGCCTCCTGGGGATACCTCAGCCTTATTTATAAAAAACAGGGCAATTATAATAAATCACGTGAAATATTTGAATACAACTATCCGCAATACGGAAAAAATCTTGATGATGATACACTGCATGCAGTAATAGAAAATTACGCACTAATTTATCCTCAAGGGGCAAAATCCGGATGGTACAAAGTTCTGGAACTTTCAGAACCTGAAAAAGCAAAAGGAGCGGATTATGCATTATATAGACTCACTAAACTGGAAAATGAGCAAATAAGAAATAATTTATACGAAAGAATATACACACAGTATCCGTCAGGAAAATATGCCCCGGACGCACTCTCTAATCTATTCTGGTATGCATACCAAAATCGTCAATACAAAAAAGCTTTTTATCTGGGGCAAATACACATGAAAAATTATGCAAATACGATTTCTGCCCCGTTTGTTATGTTCTGGACAGCAAAATTGTGTGAAAAGACAGGAAACCGAAATGAAGCAAAAGGTTTGTATCAAAAAATTATAACAAAATATCCCGATGACTATTATGCATACAGGGCAAGCAAACATACAAATTATACACAGAATCCAAACTGGGATACAAAATCTTCCCACAGACTGCCTGAAAAAAAACAAATTATCCAGTTCCCGTTTAACCATACAGGTATTCCAGAAGACAATATAAAATTAATAAATACAATAATAAAACTCAATGACTATAAACTTCTCGGTGAAATTGACAGAGAAAATAAAGCCGTACAAAGTTGGATAAATTATAAGGAAAGAAAATACTCAACTGCAGCAGCACTTGCAAGAGACGCAATAGCAGAATACGAACAGAAACCTGATTTTTCCGACAGTATATACAAACTTGCCTATCAGCTGCATTATCAGGAAATTATAAACGAAAACGCAAAAATGTTTATTCTGGATCCGTATCTTATAACAGCATTAATCAGAGAAGAAAGTTATTTTAATCCGGATGCGCAAAGTGCTGCCGGAGCCAGAGGACTTATGCAGCTTATGCCATCCACGGCAGCATATATTGCCGGTAAAAATAATATAAATTATCAGGAAAAATCAACTCTGTTTAATCCTGAGAAAAATATAAAACTTGGCAGCGCCTATCTGGATTATGCCAAAACAAAACTACAAGAAAACGATCTTCTTGCCGTGGCTTCGTATAACGGAGGACCTAATGCTGTAAGAAACTGGAAAAACAATTTAACATACAAAAACTTTGATGAGTTTGTAGAACATATTCCCTATCCCGAAACACGGGAATATGTAAAAAAAGTGTACAGAAGTTACTGGGTATATCTTAATATATACAAATAAAACATCCGTAAAATTTTAGAATTCAGATATAACCGGAAAATTGTTTTGCAGAATATATTATTTATTCAAAATAAAAGCTATAATATTTTTATGAAAACTCAAGAACTTGTAAAAATAAAAAACCTGAAAGTTAATTATCCGCTGCAGTCTGATTTTAACCGGATGTCAAAAAAAGAGTATATACAGGCGCTTTGTGACGTTAATCTCGATATTTATAAAGGAGAAATCCTCGGACTGGTTGGAGAATCCGGCTGCGGAAAATCCACCCTGGGCAAGGCAATATTAAAATTAATCCCTGCAGAAGGGATGATTTTTTACGAAAATGAAAATATACAGGATTTTAAACCGGAAGAAATGAAAAATTTCCGAAAAAAAGCACAGATGATTTTTCAAAATCCGTACGCCAGCCTTGATCCGAGAATGACTGTATACAAAATTTTAAGAGAACCTCTTGTTGTTCACGGAATAAGAGACAAATCTGTTATTAACAAAAAAATCCACAGGATAATAGACCTGACAGGACTTACGGAAGAAGACCTGAAACGTTACCCGCACGAATTTTCCGGAGGACAAAGACAACGTATCGCCATAGCAAGAGCATTAATACTTGAACCGGAATTTCTTGTCGCCGATGAACCGGTCTCAGCACTTGATGTAAGTATTCAGGCTCAGATTATTACACTATTAAAAGAACTGAAAGAAAAACTGGATTTGACAATACTTTTTATCTCTCATGACCTTGGAGTTGTAAAATATCTGTGTGACAGAATAGCGGTTATGTATCTGGGAAATATTGCAGAAACTGCAATTTCTGACGAGCTTTTTTCAAATCCTGCGCACCCTTATACAAAAGCCCTTATCAGTGCAGTACCTTCAATACATAATAATAAAACAAAAAGAATTAACCTTTCAGGAGACCTTCCTTCTCCCAAAAATCCGCCCACTGCATGCAAGTTTCACACAAGATGCCCTTATTCCACTGATATTTGTTCAATAGAAGAGCCACGGGCTGTCCAAATTACAAAATCTCATTACGTAAAATGCCATTTGTGTTCAGAAAGATGACAAAAGCAAAATAAAAATGCTCCTTAAATAATATTTAAGGAGCATTTTATTATATTGTATATAGTTATTCTTTACCGACTTTCCACTGCATACCGCCGGAGAATCCGATACCTGTTCTGCCCCCGTTTCTGATAACAAACTGCAGATAACCGGAGAAGGTGTCTTTAAATTTTTTCATAACACCAAGACCGTATTCAAAGTAGCAGTGTCTCATTCTTACATAGCCTAAATCAATATTGCCGGCTTTTCCGTCAACACCGCCCATTACATTGTATACAAGCTGTGTAACAGCATAGATGCTGAATGTCTTTTTCTGCCAGATGAAGTTCACTCCGGGAGCAACGTTCAAACCGTTAAGCATACCTGAACTCATACTCATATTGCCAAAATCAGAGCCCCAGTTTTGCTGCCCGAATGCATTATATGCAGCCATAAATGCAGGCTGGATTATAAAATCATGCGGTAAACGGATATTATAAGCGGATTTTGAAGCCACACCGGCAAACCAGTTACCAGTAGTGTCACTGCCTCCGCCGTATCCGCCTCTTACAGTCATATCATTGGCATAGCCTCCGCCGTATGCCAATAAAGAGGTCATAAAGTCACCTTTGTAAGCGGTACCCATCAAACCGAGCTGTGCACCGTTTTGATACATACTTACACCGTTAAAGTGCTGATGAGCGCCATTATATCCGATATAAGCAGTCGGAACTAATTTCCATCCGTTTTTAAGGTCAATAAGAGGGAAGTCAGCACCAATTAAAGAACCGTAAGCATTGTTTCCAACATTCAAACCTTTAGTCATAGACAGTGTTTCAAATGCGCCATAAGCTTTAAACCATAGGCTGCCATCCTGTATGCTGTATTGATAAGGATCTATCTGTGGAACAGCCGCAGCGTATTTGTTGGCTGTTCTTTCTTCATCCATAAGCTGTCTTGTAACAAGATTCATGTGATCAAATAACAGATTGTTAACAAGAAGCTGATTCTGCCATGCAGCAATTGTAGCAACCTGCCCTCTGTACATCTGAGGATTGAGGTAAGTAAGATTTGCATTCACCATAGGTGTGCCGGCACCGGAAGATGTCAGAAGATACTGTCCCATAGCTGTATTTGTAATAATACCGCCGTCAGGTAATCTGATTAAGTTATCATTTGTAGAATTACCCTGAATCAGATTTGAAATATCAAATTGAACATTTCTGTCAATCGGTGATTGAGTAAAATTAATTCCGCCGACAATAATTTGTCTGTATGGATCATCGGATGTACCGGTTCCTGCATCTATGGTACCTGTACCTCCTCCTACTATAATTGTATCTGTCATCTGTGAACGGGGATCAGCATCAAAGAATATGCTTGAGTCACCGCTTACAGTCATACCGTTATCAATATTTACAGTATTAACAGCACCGCTAGTTAGATTAAGATTACCATTATTAGCAGTCAGGCTGTCAAAATTAGCATTACCCATCAAGCCGAGCGTACCGCCATCAGAAACCGATGCAGCAGCGCTGCTTGTAACATTACCGCTGAAGTTTGCAGAACCGGTCTGTCCGCTTACAGATACCGAACCTACAGTAACACTGTCTGCTTTAAGGTTTATAGCTCCGTTATTTGCAGTAACATTACCGAGATTTGTTGTTGTTTTGTTATCTAGATTCAATACACCGTTTGTAGCGGAGATATTGATATTTCCGTTCAATGCAGATGCTACGGAGGTTGTTCCTGCACCGGTCATTGATATAGAACCCGAACTTCCGTCTGCTATCGCCGGTTTGTAGGCTACATCAGTAGTGTTGTTTGCAAATTCGAGTGTTGCATTATTCATTGTAACAGCCGAATCATCTTTTATATATGCATTGTCAGCATAAGTAAGTTTTGTTGAAACATTTAACTTAATATTATCTGCTTCAGAACCTGAACCGCTGCCGAATGTTAAATCTCTGACACCTGAACCGCTGTTCAAAATCAAATCACCTTCCACTCTGGTTCCGTTAAACAAACCGAGACCGGCAGAATTTATATAAACTTTATTTGTTGTTTCGTCTGAATTAATATATTCAAGTACTGCATTATTTCCGTTGGCTATAGAATCTGCAGATATTCTGTTGATACCGTCTTCACCTGCTGTACCTTTTATCTGATTATAGATATCAATTGATCCGAAAGAATTGTTACCCTGTTCGGTGCTAGCCTGTGCAGTAACACCTGTTGTAAGATCTGCTCCGTCTTGAAGAACAAGAGTACCGCCTTCTACAGAGTTAGTTCCGCCAAAGAATTTTGAACCTGCCTGAGCAATAACAGTACCCATTTTCTGCAGGAAATTACCTTTAAAACCGCTGTTGTCAGAACCGATATCTATATTGCCGACACCTTTTTCAATTGTTTTTGTTATAAATTGCGGAGAATTTGAATCGCTTGGATCATAATCAGGATTTTCAACCTGTTTTGTTATAACAATCTGGTCAACAAGTACTTCTCCTGTACCAGAAATTTTATTATTTTCATTTAAGGTCAAACTGCTGCCTTTGGAAGGAGCAAGCTGAATTGTACCATCGTTAAGAACAAATCCTTTATCAGAAGATGCATTATCTGACAGTGTCAATTTGTTTGGATCGGCTATTGTTATATCACCCTCAGGATCTGCATTTATAGATCCGTCTGTAATTGTTACAGAAGTACCGAGTACTCCGCCGGCTACTACATAATCACCTGACAGGTTAAGTGAACTGCCCTGAGTATTTTTTATATAATGATTACCGACCTGTAAGCCTTGAGAATCTATTGTGGTTGTACCGCTTTCAATAGCAAGCGTAACCGCATCTGTAATTGTAAGATCATCGGCAAGCGCTCCGCCTTGTGTAATCTTTAATGTACCTGCATCTAATTTAACAATATCAAGTTGAGCGCCGTCGGCAATAGTCAAAACAGCACCGTCAAAAGTCTGTGACAAAGAGCCATTTAACGAAGCATTTTCACCGGTGATGGTAAGATTACCGTTGTTGACAAACGTACCTGCTGCAGCGGTAATTGAACCTGAAACATTAACATTAGAATCAACATCAATTGTTACATTTGCATCTTCTGTTATATTAACAACTGCACCGTCACTTACAGAAGCACCGTTTTGCATATCAACAGTTGCACCGCGGTTTACGTTTACAGTAGATCCCGATACCACAGATGAACCGTTTTCAAGTGTTAAAGAACCTCCGTTAAAGTCGCTGACTCCGCCGAAGAACTCGGATTTTACATCTGTAGAACCGCTTGTTTGCACAAATGAACCTTTATAACCTGCATTAACAGAGCCTTCTTCAAGGATGAGATTTGCACCAGTATTGTTTATCACTGCAGTGCCAGCATTTTCAGCACTTGCAATACCGCTTCCTATAGAAATATCATTTTTTCCTGAAAGATTTACAACAGAATTAGTATTTACGAAGATATCGTTTTTACCTGTTGCATCAGTATTTCCAGCAAAGAGAATATCTCCTTCTGCTGCTGCCAGATTAGTCGTTCCGCTGCTAAATATTGCACCGCCTGAAACTGCTTCATTTCCTGAAAATATAGTATTATGAACCTTGCCTTCAGCGTCAGCATATCCGCCGTTAATGGTAATAGTTCCGCTGCTGTCAATAGCACCGCCGCCGCCATAGCCGTCATTTGCTTTTGAAGTATTATTAATAAACTGCGAACCGGCACCTATTATGGCAGTCCCTGTATTTCTGATAGCACCGCCGCCATAATCTGCTCTGTTTCTGCTAAATACTGTATCTTTTCCTGTTTCAAATGTTCCGCCAAAGTTGGCAACAGCACCGCCGCTGTTGTCTTTAACAATATTATTTGTAAAAGAAACATTGTCGCCTATTTCTATCTTAGATTCAATATTATTATACTGATAATTGTATATTGCACCGCCAGATGTAGATTTGTTTGAATCAAATGTTGAATTTGAGCCTATAGAGACACTGGAACCTTCGGCATATACAGCCCCGCCGGAACCATTTGTAGCATTACCCTGGAATAAAGCGCCTGTACCGATTGTTAAACTTCCCTGAGGGTCAGTACCATTACCGCCGCCAGAAACATATATCGCACCGCCTGCACCGCCGCCTATAGTTTGGAAAGTTCCATCAGTATAGCCATTATTTATAAATTGAGAACCAGTCCCTATTGTAACGCTCCCGCCGTCCCAGGAAGCGATTGCACCTCCTGCTGTGCCATTATTACCAGTATTAACTCCGTTAAGATAGTTATTTTCAAATCTTACATTGTTGCCAATATTGATGGCACCCTGAGCCGCATTATATATAGCACCCCCGCCACGATAATCAGCAGTAGCTTCATTACCCGTAAAAACAGAACCATCTTCAACAGTAACGGTAACACCCGAGGAATTATCAATAGCACCGCCGTTAGGACTACTGCCACCTGTATACTCTTGAGCAATCGCTGCAGATGATACAATGAGTGTCGTCAATACTGCTGCAACCAGTAAGCGTTTTGGCATTTTTTTATTCATCTCAAACTCCAAACAAATTTTAATATATTTTCATTAGCGGCATGGTAAAACAAGCCGTCGATAAAATCATATCATTTATATAAAAATAGTGGAATACTTTATAAGTACTAAGTGTTTTACACTTAAATATTCTTTACAATAAATGACAAATTATATGCCCGCATAGAGAATATAACAAGAGAAAAGAGTTACTTTAAAATTCTTCGGTAATAGCATAGAATTGCCCTTACATAATTATAGAATTGCCATTACATAATTCAATGACAAAATTGTTGGCACATGTTCGATACAAAACAACAAAAAGTCTATACAGATAATTATTAAAAGACGACCTTCTGCTTCGTTCAAACAGAAAGTAGCATATACCTGACTCAGCAACTCGGCACGTAAAAATTGCTAAAGTACAAATATTTATTGTCTTGAGTTATTACTTCCCCATGCCTCGGACAATACCTCGTTTGCAGTTGTATATGCAACTTTCGCACTACGCAAAGGTCTTTTTTTAACAATTATCTGCATGCAGCAAAGCTGCACACGAAGTGTATTACGGCTCTGCCGTTGTAACTTTGATTACAGACTCTTTGTATTTACGAACAAAATTTTCGTTAGCGTAAGCGTTTAGAAAATTTTGGAGATAAATGCATTAGAGTCTGTTTTAATAAGCGTTCTTTTCTTTCTTTGCTTGAGATGTAGGCGAGGTACGAGCCGTACATATCAGGATGCTCTTGAGTATGGTTCGTTTTCTTTCTTTTAATCAAGGACTCCGTTTTGAGTTGACTAAATGTCAAGTCAAAATGGAGGGAAAAGAAAGAAAATGAACAAATAAAAAAGATTGTTTTCTTTATATCTTCATTTCTTCATTTCTTTTCTTTTGTATTGCGCAGGCAAAAGAAAAGAAACGAAGCAAAGAAAAGAAAACCGGCGCTTTATCAAAAGAAACAGTAAAGTGTTTTATCGGAGATTTTTCAGCGACAGGCTGCTGTAAAAATCACCTCAAAACACAACTGTTTCTAATAAAGTCACAACAGGGGCGTGCCGCCCCCTGTACCCCCTGCACTTTACTACACTTATTGCAAAAGAAATTTTTAATTCTTACATAATAAATATTATCAAAACACAACAACAAAAAAGAGTTCTTGAAATTACTTCAAAAACTCTTCTTTGCTAAAATTAGAATCAGCAACGATATCTTCCCGGGCGGTCATCCGCCAAGTAGTTTTGCGATAGCACCCGTTCAAAGGTGCCGGTGGCACATTTGAATGGAGGCAGTCTTTACTTCCGCCTATTTATAACAAAAAAGAGTTTCTGAACTTAATCAAAAACTCTTCTTTGCTAAAATTAGAATCTGGCAACTAGCTATCTTCCCAGGCGGTCATCCGCCAAGTAGTTTCGCCAAGGACT
>CALVCQ010000035.1 GCA_944326115.1 Candidatus Gastranaerophilales bacterium
CTTGAGGCGTAGGCAAACAGCAGGTGCGCCGTACGCCTCAGGATGCCCTCGGGTACAAGCGAGGTCCCACTCAGACATCTTATTTTTTATAAATTTGTAAAGTAAAGCTTATATGAAAATAACCGGTGTAGCACTGAAGATATTAAAAAAAATTAAAGATTTAGATTTTGAATAATAGTCTTTATCCCTGCTGCTTTACCTCACATCAACTGTTATCTGGCAGAGATTTTAGCTTATTTGTATAGGTCTGAAGCTGCAGGAAGTTTATACAGAGTAAATTTAGAACAATCTACATTATCATCAATACGTCACGAATGATTTTTGTGACAACAGCAGTTGATACTTCACTCTTGTCATAATCCGGCGCAAGTTCTACCACATCGGCTCCGATTATATCAAAATCCCGTAAAAATTCTATCCACTCGGCAAATTCACGATACGTAAGCCCGTCCGGCTCAGGCGTGCCTGTTCCCGGCATATATGCGGGATCCAGTACATCCACATCAATTGTTAAAAAGATTTTTTTGTCTTTTAAAACATTTAAATCATTTGAACTTTTTACAAGAGTATTATGTTTTTTCATAAGTTCGAATTCTTCTTTGAGACCCGAACGAATGCCTATTTGTTTTATATTTGAAAATCCGACTGTTTCTCCGATTCGTCTCATAACAGAAGCATGAGACAATTTTTCACCGAGATAATCTTCTCTGAGATCAGTATGTGCATCAAAATGAATAATTGCAAGGTCAGGATGAATTTTTTTGCAAGCTTTTACTGCAGGAAATGTAACAAGGTGTTCTCCCCCGATGCCCAGATATTTTTTACCTGATTCAAAAATTGTACGGACATTATTTTCTATTAATAACATAGACTTTTCTGTATTACCGAGAGGAAATTCAAGCTCACCTGCGTCATAGAATTTTACATCGTCAAGATGTTTATCATAGACAGGGGAATAATCTTCCAATCCCCAGCTTGCCAAACGTAATCTTTCAGGTGCAAAACGGCTTCCCGGACGATAAGAACATGTCCCGTCAAAGGGCAAACCGAGCATTACAATTTTTGCTTTATCAAAACTGTCTAAAGAACCAAGCCAATTTTTACTCAAAAAGGGTCCCGGCAAAGCGTTTTTCGCCATGACTACTGTCCTACTATTGTACCTGCAGCTGTTGCGTCAACTTTGTCATCGCCGGCAGGCGCTGCTGATGTATTCATTGATTGAGCAGCCTGAAATGCAGCTCTTTGTGCATCGTTTTTAGCAGAATATAAAACAACTGTTACATCGGCAATAAGAATTCTTTTGTTGCCTTCATAAGGATTTATGCTTATTTTATCCAAATTAATCAAGTACGGATAATTGTAAATATCCTGAAAATATGAACGGAACTGCATATACGTTCCTATTAATTGCATTTGAATTGCACATACATTGTATTCTGAAGAAATATTTTTGACCACAAAATCGTTTGCCGGTGAAAGATTGTATGAAATAGAACGTAATTTTAATCCGTTATATTTAGCCGATTGTATTACATCTTCAAACATTACACCAAATGACGACATTGGATCTGTTAATTCTAAATCACTTTTATAAACAGGCTTTGTCGAAGTTTTTTCCTTATTTTCATAAGCCTGTCTTTTAGCTTTTAAACTTTCAATTTCCTGACGGGTTTTTTCTACCTGTTCTGTTTTTGTTTCTACATCTTGATAAGTATTATATATCGGCTGAGCTTTTTGATAAATCAAATATAAACCGATAACCAAGCAGATTACCAATGCAATTATATAAATACTTTTTTGATTATTCACTTTTATTTAGCCCTTTCATCTAGGTTTAATTATTGAGGCAGATTTTCCGGTAATACAGGAACAGTCATGTTGCCGCTTGCGCCGGCAGGTGCGGCATTCGGAGCAGCAGGATTTGCTTGTTGAGTATTCGGGTTATCAACTTTAACGGAACCGAATCCGTTATTTGTCAATTCAAACGTATACATAGCATTTTCTGCCTGCTCTATATCAATTGCACCGTTGTTATCATCAACGCTTAATTTTGACAATATCAAATCTGACTCGGGAACACGGCTTTTGATATTTCTAAAGAACAGATAAACATCATCAACAGATGTAGTCTGCCCTTTTATTCCGTATGCCCCGTTAGTATCCGCATAAAAATAAGTCAGCCATACTTTTGCCGGAATATCTGCGCCTATAGAATCATAGTATGTAATTTTATTAACCATGCTTTTATCTATATCTTTTGCAGCTGTATAAATATCAACTTTGTTACTTTCTTTCTTTAAATCGGCAAGTTCTGCTTCCTGGGCAGATATTTCCTGATTTAATGACGAAACTTTTGACTCCAGACTGGCAAGATATGACCCTGCAGCTAACGAGCACAGATAACATACACCTAAAATAGCTGCGCCGATAAGAACGGTATATGTAGTCAACTGTTCTTTTGTCAATGCAAAACCGAATACATCTATTGTATCAGGTGCTTTGTAATCTGCTTTTGTAAGAAAGTTAAGTTTTAATGTAAATTCTCTGCTTCTGTATATAGCAGCACCGATAGCCTCGGGTGTGATTGCTTTTATATAGTGCGGCAGAACATTTAAATCTACATCCATAATAGGCTGCTTAGAATACTGGTTGCATTCTAAAAAGATTACATCACCGGGCTGTTTTAATTGTATAGCAAGAATTTCAGCACTTACATCATTAGATTCGCTTATAATCAGCAGTTTATCGGTAGGATATTTTTGAAGAACATTTGACGCTGCCTGAGATATAGCGACATATACCTCGTCATTATTAAAGGATTTTATTGCAAGAGGTTCTTCATAATATTCTATAATATTGAAACCGAGCATGGAAAATATCACATAACTGTTTGATGTTACAAGCAATATATTCCAGGATCCTGATGCTATAGAAAAATCTTTTGTTATTTCAGTATATTCGAGAGTCTTCATCAAAGAAGAATATGTATTTTCTATTGCTACCAGAGTTGCACCCAGTTCCGTAAAAGTTTGCATAATTGCATCAACAACACTTTCTTGCATTGCAGAATACAATATATATCTTTTTTCGGATGTATTATTTTCTTTTACTTCCGCCCAGCTGACAACAGGGGTATTTTTCTTAAATAAATAACTTTCTTCAACTTTAGATGTTATTGCTCCTGTTACGCCTTCGTCATCCAGAACAGTAGGTAAGAATGTGTGACCGAAAGACACATTTGGCATATTCAAAATTATATTTGCATTTTGAGGTTGTATTTTCAGTTCGGTAAACAGGTCTTTGAGTGCAGTTTTAAACTCCATATAATCTTCAATTTCTCTGGTTGAAGAATTATACCCGAGAGGTCTGTGAGCATACTTCATAATTTTATGCTGTGATGCATCTACTACCATCATCTCTATGCCGACATTCGGTGATACGGAAACACCAACGTTTATCTTTGTGTCAGGCTTTAATTTTGCTAAAAAATTCTCCATTTACTAATTCCATTAATTCCAAGTAAATATAATTATCAATTAAAATTCTTAATAATTATATTATAGTATAATTATTATGGCAAGAATATTAAACTCGTGTAAAAAGATTATTTTATTATGAAAAAGAACAATTTACAAAAAGGTAATTATATATACGGAAGAAACTCTGTTATTGAAGCTCTTATGCAGGGTGCAAGAAGAATTAACAAAATATTAATTTCAAAAAATGTACAGAATGATAATAAAATCAACGAAATAATTGAACTGGCAAAAAATAACGGAATTATTTTTCAATTTATTCCAAAAGAAAGATTTGCTGATTTTAATGATTTTAACCATCAAGGAGTGATTGCGTCTGTTTCTCCGGTTGAATATACTGATTTTTATGAGTTTTTAAACACAAAAAAAGATGGTTATTCAAAATTAGTAATACTGGACGGTGTAGAAGACACTCATAACCTCGGTGCTATTATAAGAACAGCCGCCTGTGCAGGTTTTGATGCAATAATTATTCCCTCACGAAGAAATGCACAGGTAAATGCAACTGTAGAAAAAACATCGGCAGGTGCAATTAACCACATACCTCTAATTCAGGTTAATAGTCTTTCAAGTACGATTGATAAATTAAAAGATAACAACTATTGGATAATTGCAGCAGACGCACATGGAAAAGATAATTATTTTGACATTGATTACACAGGCATGAATTTTGCGATTATAATGGGAGGAGAAGAAACAGGAGTTTCTAAAAATAACCTTTCAAAATCCGATTTTGTTGTTAAAATTCCGATGTTAAGAAATTTTAACTCACTGAATGTATCAAATGCGGCGAGTGTTATTATATACGAAGCGTTAAGACAAGATATAAAACATAGTGTATAATATTCTTAATCTTAAGCTATGGGAGAACAAATGGCTGATAAAACAAGAAAATTTTCTTCGGAAGATGCTGAAACAAATGAAATAAACGATGAAATATCACTGGATGAAATAAATGAAGAACCTGATGATGAAGATCTCATCATGTCTGTAGAAGAACCTAAAACTGCAGAAAATGTTTCCAGCGTAAATGCAGATGATTCCGTTAAAATTTATTTACAGCAGATAGGAAAAATCCCTCTGTTGACAGCAGAACAGGAGCTGGAAGTTGCAAAAAAAATCAAAGAAACCGGTGACGAACATGCAAAAGAAACTCTTGTAAATGCCAATTTAAGGCTTGTTGTCAGTATTGCAAAAAAATATATCGGCAGAGGTCTTTCCTTTCTTGATTTGATTCAAGAAGGCAACATGGGGCTTATGAAAGCTGCGGAAAAATTTGATTATGCAAAAGGATACAAGTTTTCAACTTATGCGACATGGTGGATTCAGCAGTCTATTACCCGTGCCATTGCCGACAAGTCCAGAATTATTCGTCTGCCGGTACACATGATAGAAACTCTCGGCAAAATCAAAAAAGTTACCATGGATTTGACAACAGAATCAGGAAAAGTTCCCTCAAAAGAAGAAATTGCATACCGTGTAGGTATACCGGTAAACAAACTGACAAGTCTTATAAAAGCAGCACAGTCTACAATTAGTATAGAAACGCCTGCGACTACAAAAGATGAATCTTCCAAACTGGGTGATTTTATTGTTGATGAATCTACTATTTCACCGGATACAAGAGTTTCTCAGGAAAATCTTTTTGCGGATATACAAAAAATGCTTAATCAATTGAGTCCTAAAGAAAGAGATGTATTGATTATGCGTTATGGATTGAATGATGACGGAAACAGAAAAACGCTTGAAGAAATAGGCTCCAGATACGGTGTATCCAGAGAACGTATCAGACAGATTGAAAATCGTGCTATTAGCAAGCTTAAAAAACTTTGCAAAAATAATAATTTAAGCAAGAGTTTAAAAAATTATTTTAATTAAATATTTGAAATCGCTTCGTTTATCTAAATATATCTGATTAACCCTTTTTAAACATTATCCGGTTTCTTTTGTGTCTGCATTTTTGTAAAAGATTCAAAAGCCGCTTTTAGTTTGCTTTGTTCAACTCTGTATTTTTTTACATATTCATCTGTTTTTGCACCTATGATATTAAGCAGTTTACCTGTGACAAGACCCAGTGCAAGGTTTTTTGCACCTGTGAAGCCTCTTGTTGTACCGTAATAAGTAGTAGCAATACCTCCCAGAATAGGTATTCCCTGTGTGAGAGTTTTAGAGATTCTTTCATCTGTGTCTTTGGAACTTACAACAAGAGCGGTACCCAGAACAGCCGGTCCGAGTATACCAAGAATATCAGCCGGAGCAGAGCCTACTCTCAACTCTGCCAGTTTTTCATAGGCATTATTTTCATGTCGTATTGCGGTGTTTATTTTTGTATTCATCCGGTCTAAATATTCTACAGTTTTTTTATAAGCTTCCGAGTCTCTTCCTCCTTCTTTTTCAAAAAGCTTTTTGACAATGGTGGCAGCTTCTTGTGCCAATCCTTTCTTATAAGAGTCTTCCCTTAGTATCATTTTTAGCTTTGCGATTCTTTCTTGTGCAAGCTTGAGATCATCAGGATTTTTGAGCTCTTCCTGCGATACTGCATTTAAATCATCAAGAAGTGATTGTATTTTTGCAAAAAGAATTTTTCTTGTTTCTTTTTCCTTTGCTCCATTCAATGTTTTATGAGAACTAAGTATTTCTGAAATTTGTTTTACTATATTAACAGCTTTTTTATTTTTAGGATTTACACTGATTTTTAACTCGTTTAAAGCCTCTTTTATATTATCATTTACATCCGAAAGTGAATTTGAAATTCCGGATTTTACAGCATTTACATTGTCAAAGACTCTTTTTCTGTTAACCGCAATCAAGTCTGTGGTGACATAAGAGCGCATTTGTTTAAGATTGTTAAAAAAGCCGCCTTCTTTTTTGAACAAAGTATTATAAACATCATCATGTAAATTTGACATAAGGTTCCACGCATCTTCAGATCTTTTTATATGCTGCTGTGAAGAAAAATTTTGCATATATTCCTTCATAATCCGTGCGGCTTTTTCAGAAAGCTCTGGACAATTCTTCTGTTTTGCTATTTCTTCCAGATAATTGCAAAAGTCTATAACCGAGTATTCTGCGGATTTGTAGGCATTATTTTTTGTTTTTAAAGTGATTTTTTTAAATAGATTGTTAATCTTATCCAGTACACTATCTACATGCAGTTTTTTAAGCCAGTGGAGCATTAAACTGTCTTTTACAGCCGAAATATTAGAACTTGCCTGCATTGCATCTGCTCCTTGCTGAACGCTTTTATGAATTCTTAATTTTAATTTTTGTACAGATGACAGTTCTTTGGATTGTGCTGCAAGATCGTATATTTTCTTTTTAGCATTTTCGGAAATTTTGGTAAGACCTCTGGCAACATTGCCGGAAAATCCTTTTGATAAAGTAAATAATCCGATAATTCCCAAAAGCAGCACAGAGCCGGCAGAAATACCTATTATTCCGAAAAGTTTCTTTCTGCTCATTCCGTCTGAATCTTTGTCTGGGGAAATATTACCAACCTTTACAGAAGCTGCAGGGAGATTTTTTACAGACCTGCTTTCCAAATTGCCTGCAGCCGGATTATACAGACCTGTCTGGCTGTAAAAATCTTTATAGGGACTGTTATAACAATTTACTGACATGCTTCACACAAATAATTTACCTGTATAATAAAAAACACAAAAATAAAATTTATTGCGTTTTATCCTTTGATACGTTTTTTTAACCCGTATTTTATTAAAAAATTTGTAAACCTTTGAGGAAAATACGAAAATATTGCGGCACATACGGAATCTCTTCCGACGTTGTAAGACAATTTTGGATTTTTACTTTTTAAAATTTTTGAAATCAATCCGGCGATATATAACGGCTCGAGTCCTTTATCATTATTTTTTTTAGCATTTGCCATTAAAAAATCTATTTCTTTTTTGTATTTCATTTTGCCTTCTTCACAAAGTTGAACAAGATTTTTTTCACATTCTGCAAGAGATTTGTTCCATATAGGAGTTTTTACAACACCGGGTTTTACTGAAATAACTTTTAAATTATCGATTTTACATTCAATTAAAAGAGAATTAAAAAACATATCCAGTGCACGTTTTGACGCACAATACGGTGATATAAAAGGAAATATTCCGTAGCTTGACATTGAGCTTATATTGATTATTTTTGAAGATTTGCTGTTTTTTAATAACGGTAACGCCTTTTGTGCTGTCCTTATTGCACCGAAAACGTTTACATCAAACTGTTTTTTTAATATATCAACGGGAATATATTCCACTGGACCCGCAAGCGCAATACCTGCATTGTTTATAAGTGCAAAAAGTCTGTCTGTCTCTGATTCAATTTGTTCAAAAGCTGTTTTTACGCTTTCTTCATTTGTAACATCAATAAATACAGCTCTTATATTAGGGCTTAATTTTTCAACGGTATTTTTATCTTCAATTTTTCTTACACCGGCAAAAACTTTATAACCTTCTTGAGCAAGTTTTAGCGCAGTTTCTTTTCCGAGTCCGGAAGATGCGCCTGTTATTAATACATATTTTTCCATATAATTCATGACAAAATAAATATTTTGTATTGTCAATAATTTTTAATTTTCATATTGTCAACTGACTCCGACTACTTGTTGAACCTGTGCAATAAGCAAGTTCAATATTTAACAATAAGTCCGGCACAGTCAACAAGCGCATGGGGTCACTTCCGTAAAATGCTAGACTCGGCGCCACTCGCACTCCGTGTACCACTCCTACAAGCGAGGTCCCACTCAGACATATTTCCGGCTAATTTCATCATGCAACTGATTCAGTTTCTGTCAGAAGCCCGGTCTCCTCTCAGGCAGCATGGCGAAAGACAGGGAGATATAAAAATTTTTTGGATAGTATAAACTGCGGGGGGTTGATTCTATAAATTAAAGTGATTTAATAAAAATGCAAATGATTTGCATTTGCATTTTTATTTTTGTAAATGAACAAACGTGGGATAAAATTATGCCGGTACTGCCTGTTAATTCTTTAAAGAATAATGCTAAAATTTTTGGAAAATATCTTGATCAAACAGCACTCGTTGAAAAATTGTACAATGTCATGCCGCCTATTTTGACCGGAGCAGCTGCAGGATACGGTATATATGACACAATAAAAACTCCTGCATGTGACAGAAAGAAAAAAGCTATAAAAAATGCAAGTGTTCTCGGATTTACTGTTGCTTCCGCACTCATTGCCACCAGAGGTCTAAAGATTAGGGGTAAACAGATTTTTGAGGGAATTATAGAGCTGCCTGAAAAAGATATTGAAGGATTGAAAGAAACTCTTTTAAAACCTTTAAGTGAAAAATCGAAAATTCTTGTTAATAAAGTTAGAAATGACAAAATTCTTTCGTTTAAAGAAGTCAAAGCATTAATGACAGAATTCAAAGAAAAATTAAAAGATGAAAAATTGATATCAAAAGTTATTCCGGATGCGCAAAGCGAAGCCCCTTTTGCAGACCTTTTAAAATTGTCATGGCTTGGCTTAATTCCTGTTCTCGGCGGAATAGCCGGAGGTGTTGCCGGAGATAAACTGGCAAAAGACGATTGGAAAAAACATTTTCCGGACAAAATAAAAGAAGGAACCTATCAGTATTTGAATAATATTGCTCTGTGCAATGTAGGTGCGGGTATGGGCGCACTTGTAATGAATGCATTTAATGTGAAATCAAAAACCGCAAGATTTTGCGCAATGATGGCAGGGGTTCTGGGTGTAGGTCTTGCTGCGGGAAATGCTATTGCAAATTTTGTCGGTAAAAATGTGATAAATCCGCTTTTTGATGATAAAAAAACAAAACCAAAAAAATCTTTTAAAGAAATGTTTTCTCACCTCAATTCCGAAAGGCATCCCGAGGCGCTGGATGTCAGCCTGCATCTTGATGATGTTGCATCAGTCGGATTTGT
This sequence comes from Candidatus Gastranaerophilales bacterium, assembly GCA_944326115.1. Lineage (GTDB taxonomy): Bacteria > Cyanobacteriota > Vampirovibrionia > Gastranaerophilales > Gastranaerophilaceae > Limenecus. The sequence continues at coordinate 9,445 of CALVCQ010000035.1, forward strand.
ATCAGGTTTGAAATGGATAGGACCTGTTTTACCTATGCTGTATTCGGTTTCGGCTTATCGTGCGGGCATAGGTTACAGAAACGGCAAAAATTCTTAAACAAAAATATTAAGATTTATAAACAAAAGTATAAAATTTATGATTTTCCTATAAAGTTTTGAGATTTATATGCCGATAATAAAAATACAAAAACTAATAGGAATGAAACATGACAAAAGAGAATGTGAACAAAACAGAAGAAGGAGTATCGCTTTTTTCCAGAAGCACGGAACTGCTGGATAACGATCCTCTTGAAGAAATTTTTGCGCTTAATCTGGGTGATTTTTTGACAGAGCACCTGATTTCAGATGAACTTGCGCAGAAAATTAAAAAGCATGACATAAAAGACAAGTCTGAAAGTTTAAAAAAACAGCTTACAGAACTTATATCAATCTATTCAATAAATAATACTTTAAGCGTGCTCGGTTTTACCAATAAAGAGGACTATATAATATACAATTCAATTGCAAAAACAATTGTACAAATGATAGATGCAAAAGCATGCCACATATTTATTGCAAACGAATATGCTTTTGGATTAGAGCACGAAGAATCCGGTCTGATACTTGTCGGCTCTTCAATGTCTATTGATGATGAAATAGATTATGATGATCCGAAATTAATACACCTGCCGATGCATTACGGAACAGAAAATGCCGGTTTGATAATAATCGAACCGAATCAAGATAAAGAATTTTCGGAAGAATTCAAAACTTTGATAAAAGTAACGGCAAAACTGTTTGCTATTTCAATGATGCTTCAAAAATTGACAAATGAAACCTCCGAAGTAATGGCAAAACCGGATGTAACAAGTTCCGAGCTACAGCATTACAGAGCGGAGTTAACGGCGGTAATAGGAGATTTAGGTTCTGAACAACAGAACTTTGTGGAGATGATGGCAAAAGCAGTAGATGCAAAAAGCGAATTTCATAATAATCATTCTCAACATGTTGCAGATCTCGCAAAATTAATCTGCGAATATCTCGGATTAAATGAAAAAACAAAAGATTTAATTTACTATGCGGGATTGCTGCAAAATATAGGAAAAATTACAATTCCGGAAGAACTGTTTAATAAAAAAGAAAAATTATCAAAAGAAGATTGGGATAAACTCCAGAACCATCCTAATATAGGGGTAAGTCTTCTTATGAGTATTAATTTCCTTTCGGAAGTTATACCCTATATTCATTATCACAAAGAACGCTGGGACGGAAAAGGCGAGCCTGAAGGATTGAAAGGGCACAGTATTCCTCTCGGTTCAAGAATTATTGCAATTGCCGATGCATACTGTGCATTGAGAGAAGACCGTTCTTACAGAAAAGCAAAATCACAGGAAGAAGCGTTGGAGATTATCAAGCAGGAGTCCGGAATAAAATGGGATCCTCAGCTTGTCAATGCACTTGAGAGCATAATAAATACTTAAAACTTTCCCGAAAGATTTGATTTAAAATGAAAAAATTCTTAATAGTATTAATAGCCGTATTACTGCTAATCCCAGCAGCTTCTTTTGCCGCTGCAAAAAAGAACAAAGTCGGATACATGGCAATAACATACGAAACAAAAGACAGTTTTGTTATAAAATCAAAACTGTTTTATCCGGCAAAAAAAGAAAAGGTCTATCCTATTGTCGTAATGCTTCACTCAATAGGTTATTCCAGTGATTACTGGGGAAGTGTAGTTAAAAAATTTGTAGATTCGGGTATTGCTGTTCTGCTTGTTGATTTAAGAGGTCACGGGCAGAGTATGTATGATTCGAATTTTAAGATAAAATCCTGGCAATATTACACGGAAAAAACTTTTGCTAAATATCCTGAAGATATAGCCGAAATACTCAGTTACATCGGAACAAATTATAAAAATATATCTACAACGCATTATGCGATTGTCGGAGCTGATATTGGTGCTAATACTGCTGTGCTTACAGCAGAGAAACTTTTGAATAAACCGAAATGTCTTGTTCTGATTTCACCGACACAAAAATTCAAAGGTCTCTATATTCCTATTTCAATGACAAATATAGGTAAGATTCCGATTTTATCAATGGTCAGTGTAAGAGATAACTATTCTTTTAAAGAAACAAACTTTTTAAAGAAGTTTGCTCAGGGCTCATTTGAAATAAAAACTTATCCTGCCGGCGGTATGGGCATGCTGATGCTAAAAGCGAATCCGTCTATGGCTGATGATATTGTAAACTGGGTTATTCCGAAAATAAAATTATAATTCATAAATATTCCGGATAAACGGGTGATACTAAACTATATACCCTCTGAAAAAGCGCACAAAACCGGTAAGATCATGAAGTCAAACGATTAAAGCCATAATCCCAAAATCATTTTTCAGAATGACAATAGTTAAAGACAAAACAAAAGAACGCTTTTCATATTGTCAACTGACTCCGACTACTTGTTGAACCTGTGCAATAAGCAAGTTCAATATTTAACAATAAGTCCGGCACAGTCAACAAGCGCATGGGGTCACTTCCGTAAAATGCTAGACTCGGCGCCACTCGCACTCCGTGTACCACTCCTACAAGCGAGGTCCCACTCAGACAAAATTAAGACAGACTCTAATGCATTTATTATTAAGATTTATATAAATTACTTTTCAAAAATAAAAATTTTTGTATCCATTTTTGAGCCGTCATATATTTTTGTGAGTGTAAGATTTGCAGACAAAATTTTGTATATATCGCTAAAAACTTTTGTATACAATATGCAGTATCTGAATCTTTTATCTTTTTCATTTAATGTTTTACTGTCAATATTAATCATATTTGTCCAGAGTGTATACGTATTATCAGGGATTACATATCCGAGATAATTTTCTATAAAAATCAGTTTATCCCCTTTTTTCATTTTTGAAATATAGTTTTTTACAAAATATTTTTCCAAAGTTTCCGGCGGTTTTTGTGCTGTTGCATAATTTTGCAGCTCTAAATTCCGTTTATTCTTTATTTTCATTTGTTCGTCGGTCAATCCAAAAGTCTCTTTAATCAACGGATAATCAGAATTGCATAAAATATCTTCCAGCCGAAAATCTATATGATTTCCCTGAGGAAAGTATTTGTAAAAAAATCTTCCCATATAAGGCATCAGGATATAATCGTTTTTATCTATTTTTTCTTCCGTGCTTTTCAATATATATGCGCTGTCATAATGGTATGATGAATCTTTAAGCAGTGGAGAGTTTTTGTCAGCAAAAAAATTAAACAAACTGAAAGCAATCGTGCATGACATTAAAATATATAAAATTTTATCATTTTTTATTTCTGACAGTCCGAAGCTTACACCAACCAGAGCAAGCGAATGCAAAATAATTATATATCTCACCACAAGCGGTATAATCTGTAAATAAGCCAGAACCATGAGGATAAAAACTGAAGATACTACCCAGCTGATTAAAAGCAGATTTTTGTGATTTTTTGTTATGACACCTTTGTATAATCCGTACAAACTCATACACAGGAAAAACGCAATATAAATTACAAATTTAAAGAAACCTATATTTTTAATCTCTGAAAATATATCATAATAATATCCATTGTTTCCTATATTTTTTAATACCGGAGTAAAAAAGTCCTGCAGCAGTGTAAATATGAAACAAAAGTCAAAATGAAACATATCAAATATACTGCATATCCCGCTTTTTGCCGCCAAATAAATTTTTAGCTGGAATACAAAATAAGGCGCATATAATAAAAACACGCAGATAAAACCTGCAAGATAGTTTTTTAAGACACGTTTATTCTTATAAAGAATAAATATTAAACCTGTAATAAACTGCATAGCAACAAAAATGATACCGATGTTAAAAGTATAAATAATTATAAAATTTATAAACCCTAGCAAGACAGAATCTTTTATATTAAATTTATCCGTAATTTTTGAAAAGAACAGGAAGCTTAAAATGGATAATAACGGAAGAATTGCATAAAATTTTAATTCCTGTGCATAAAAAATCTCAAGAGCACTGAAGCCCATCAGTACAGCAAAAATTATTCCCGCTTTTTTGTTAAACAATTTTTTACATATAAAAAATCCTGCCGGAACACTTACTGCAGATGCTGCAACAGGAAGCATAAGCAGAATTTTGTCAGAAGAAGAAAATATTTTTATCCAATAGTGCAGGATAACAAAAAACAACGGAGCATGTAAATCGGAAGAGAAAACTGTTTTTAACACCTCAAAAACATTGCTTTTATTAGCTATATCAAAGCAATAAAGCTCATCTATCCACAATCTGGAAAATTCTATGTTGTATACACGCAAAATAAAAGCGACCAGAAAAATCATGCCGGCTGCAAAAATATACAAACTCTTCTTTTTATCCATAAATATCTCGAAACCTATTATACATTAATTATTATAAACTAAAGTTTATAATTTATTTTTATATATTGGCTTCAAAAATATTTTTTATTTTTTCCGCTTTATTCAGATTAATTTTTTCAGGTTTGTCTTTTAAATATTTTTCAGGAGTTGTTCTCAAGTCTCTAAAGTATATTTTCCCTACCAGATTTAAAAATTCATCAAGATGTCTGCCGCTGAAAATATATAAAAAACTTCTGCCGTCGCCTTTTTGTTTTACAATTGACAAAAAATCCTCATCTTTATTTTTTAATTCTTTGTGGAATTTTTGGATTGTTTTAGTTTTGCCTTCAATTTTCAGGAATCTTCCGAAAGAAGGACTGTTATATCTGTAGTTAATATTTGTTGTTTGCATATAATTATTTCTCCGGAGCCGCAATCCGGTATTGCGGGCACATCCGTTTTATCCATCAATACTGATTGCTTTTTATATTAAATTTAATTTGAACAAATTATATAAAAATCATAAAAAAATTTTTTGCTATCTATCAAAAAAATTTATTTTTTCATTTGTGAAAAATAATGACTTTTTTCAACAAGAGCCATTATCTTTTTGTCAGTAAGCGTTTCATCAAGTATTATTGTTATCCAGCTTTGTTTATTCATGTGATAAGCCGGATAAAATCCTTTTTGTTTCAATAAATTCTGTATTTCATTTTTATCAAGTTTTATATTCAAAATTTCAATTTCACCTTTAAAATTTTTGTCCAGTTTTGATTTATCAATATTTGAAATAAGCCCGTACCATTTTCTGCTTGAAGGATTTCTAAAAACCCCGAAACCCGGTGCTTTTTCCCATAAAAATTCAGGAGAATCACCGTATTTTTCTTTTATTAAACCGGCAAGTCTGTTTGACTGAGGAAAAATAAAAAAAGTTTCACTGCAGCAATTTTGTGCAATTTTATCCAGTGCATTTTCATATGCTTCTTTTACGTCTCCGATAAAGGTGCCTGACGCATCTTCCACAAGGTGCAGCGTATATACATCATTTGTCTGTACGTCAATCAATCGGGCTTTTAATAAATTGGATTCAGATACTTTTAATATCAAATCAAACTGATTGGCAAACAATCTTTCGGTATAAACAAAATCTTTGCCTTTTACCTTAAAGCCGAATTTTTTCATTTTGTCTTTTATAAAAACTTTATTTTTAAATATTTTTTTTAAAATTTTATCCATGGTTAAATTATATTCTAAAATCGGGTAAAGAGTTGAACAGCATGCAAATAACCTGCGGGGTTGAGTCTTTCTGAAAAAAGCATACAATGCCCTACACAGCAGTTTATATTTTTAATATAATTTAATTATTACAACATACGGTGATAAATGATGGAAAATAACTTTGAAAATTTGCTTAAGTCAGCTATGGAGCTTTTTAAAAAAAGAGATTACGCAAATGCAGTTGAAGAATTTAAAAAACTTCTGGATCTTGATAATAAAAATGCACATCTTTATAACAATATAGGGCTTTGTTATGCACATCTGGGGCAGAATACTCCGGCGGAGCAATACTATAAAAAAGCAATTTTTACGGATGATAAACTTGTTGAAACATATATAAATATTGCTGATTTATATTATAAAGAAAATCGTTTGTGGGATGCAATCGAGGTTTTGCAGGGAGCTATTGCTCTGATACCTGACAACGCTGCATTGAGACACTATCTCGGACGGATTTATATAGAGGACAAACGGTATGATGACGCAATAGATGCTCTTGATTCTGTTCTTGAAATTGCACCTAAAAATTATGATGCAAACTGGGATCTGGGTATGGTGTATTATGAACTCGGAGATTACAACAGTGCAATTGCAAACTTTGAAGAAGTTTTGAAATATATTGAAGATAATGAACTTATTTTTTATCAGACAGCGCTTGCTTATGAAGCAAATGATGAAATAGATAAAGCTATATCAAATCTCCTAAAAAGTATTGCTGTAAATGACAAATTCCCTTTAGGATACAAGCGTCTGGGTATGCTGTTTATGGCAAGAGGGGATATTGAAGATGCAAAAGAATATTACGATGAATATCTGAAATTTGATATTCCGCAGGAAGAAAAAGATAAAATACAAAAAATATTAGACAAATTGTCTTAAATCTGTCTGTTCAACAAGAAAATCTATGAACAGCCGGAGTCAGTTGATTATAAGAGAACATCTGTTAAACTTTGTTGTTAATATTCATGTTGTCCAGTGTTTTTTGGCTTGCCAGTATAGAAATTACGCAATTTGAATTAAAAATATAATTGGCGGCGTTTTGAATATCTTCTGCCGTGATTTCATCAATAATTTTTAAATTTTCGTTTATTGCATTTATTCCGAAATAAGTATCGATTGAGCCTGCAAGCATACCTGTTTGTTCATCTGAGGTTTCCAGTCTGTTGAGCATAGTTGTTTTTGCTTTCAGTTTTGCAGCCTCCAGTTCTTCTTGAGAAACAGGCTGTGTCTTTAACAATTCAATATGTTTTTTAAATCCGTCCAGAGATTTTTCTACATTGTCAAATTGTTCAATATTTTCCCCGGGATTGTCGGTCGTTGTTTTAATTCCCAGAGAAATGATACCGGTGTCGCCTTCATAATCAATTTCTGATTCTACTCTGTATGCAAGTTTCTGTTTTTCACGCAAATCTTCGAACAATCTTGAAGAGGGACCTCCGCCGAGTATTGTATTTAAAACAGAAAAAACCATCTGATCTTTCGGGTTATAATTTGTTTTGAATTTAAATGCCTGCAGAATTTCTGCCTGATTTCTGGGCTCTGCTTTTGTTAAAATTTTGTTTTGGGGAATTGGGGTATAATTTTTAAAATAGTCAACTTTATACGGCTTAAATTCTCCTATCCCGTAAGAAAACTTGTTTAAAACAGTGCCCGCAAGTTCAGGTTTTTTATCTACAGGCGCTGTAAATACAGCTTTTGCCATAGCGTTATCTTTTATATAATTATAAAAATTTTCAACATCGGAAAGGGTTATGGAATCAAGAGCGTTTAAAAGTTCTTCTCTTGTGGAAAATTTTGAATAATCCGGAAATAAATCCTTTACAAGAGGTTCATTTGCGGTATTGTCAACTTTCAACAGTGATTCTTTGAAAAGTTTTTTTGCATAGGCAAGACTTTTTTCATTAAATCTGGGCTGGGTCAGTACTTCTTTTATAAGATCAACTGCCATGCCGGTGTCCTGTGCAAGCGAAGCAGAATCTGCACAGATAAAATCATAACCTGCGTCAAATTTTAATGACATACCAGCTTTGTATACATCTTTGTAGAATTCATCGTAATTTTTATTTTTGGAACCTTCATTCAGCATTATTGATAAAATCGATGGAACGCCGGGTTTTGTTTGCGCAGGCATAACTGTTTGCAATTTTATATAAGAAGTTGAAATATCTGACTTGTTCGGATTGAGAATGACCTGCATATTGTTGGCAAGTTTATACTGTTTTATTTTTGATGTGTCAAACAACTTGTCATCTATTCTGCCTTTAAACGCAATTTTTTGTATAGGATTTTGCAGGGCAGACTTTTTTATATTTGATATATTGTTTGTTGTTTCATAATTTGCCATAATCTGTGAATCATCAAGATTCTGCGGATGAACAACCGATAAAGAAACCTTGTTTAAATCCAGATATTTTCTTGCAAAATTTGTAATATCAGCAGGTGTCAGACTGTCAAGAATAGCAAGATAGTTCTCCGCATAATTTAAGTCGTTGTCCAGAATGGCATTTCCGAGAAGTGAATTCAGCGCATGGGATTCTTCTGAAATTTTTGAATAAGTCATTTTCAAAAACTTTTTTGCAGTATCCAGTTCTTCCTGTGTAATAGGATTTTGTACAAGATTGTTTATGCCCTGATAAATAGTTTTTATAACTTCTTCTGTTTTCTGAGGCGTTGTTTGTGATGCCAGAAGGATTGTTTTTGGATCGGACGGTCTGTTTCCGACACGTTCAATATTCATCATTGCGGCTGATTGTATTTTATTCAGCTCTTTACTTATTCTTGCATTTTTATATCCGAGAATGGAAGTCATCAAAACCTCCATTTCGATATTTTCTTTTGTTGAATTATTTGCAGGTCCGGCAAAACCCAGTACAACCACACCGGATTGCGCTTTTGGAAGTTTTACGTCAACTCTTACCGGTTTTTGAATAACATTAAAATCCTGATATTTTCTGTTTTGTACCGGCACATAAGCACTTTTGTTAAAATATTTTGCTATGGTGTTGATAGCTTCATCAACCGGCACTTCACCGGTCACTACTGTTACGCTGTTATCAGGGGTATACCAGAGATTGTAATAATCAAGCGTATCTTTTCTTGTCAGTTTATTTATATTTGAAATTGTTCCTGCAACCAGATCCGGAGAAGTTGACTGTATTTGAAACAAATTTTTAATGCAGTTATTTAAAGCGGTATTAACAGGATCGTCACCGACCATGCTAATTTCAGAAGTAACAGGTCCTTTTTCTTTTTCTATCATATCAGCTGTATGTTCAGGATATTGAAGCTGCTGTGACTGAATATATGCCGAAGTATCAAAAACATTGCCTTTCCCGAGAAGCTGGGAAGAAATAAAATAATTTGTAGCGGAAAAACCTGTCGAGGCATTTGTAGAAGCACCCATTTCGTTTACTATTCTGAAAAAATCTCCGGAATTGAGGCTGCCATACGGGCTTTTTGAGCCGTTAAAGGCCATGTGTTCATTAAAATGACTTATGCCCCGTTTTTCATCAGGTTCATTCATAGAGCCTACATTGTAATATGTTTCAAGTACAGTAGGACCTTTTTTTTCAAGAATAACTACCTTTTGTCCGTTTGCAAGCCGGAAAAGTTTTGCATTATTTGAAAAAGGAAGTTTTATGTCTCTTATATAGGTGTAAGAAATAGGCGCCTGTGCCAGCACCTGTGCTTTTAACGTTTCAGATGCTTTTTTGTTATCGATAGGGTTGGAAGCAGCACTTGGGATATTTCTCCCGGCATCGCAGGAGTCAATCTGTGTCGGTGCCGTCTCTGGTACGTCATTTTCCAAAGCATTAGAAACGTTATTACGCACGTTAGCCTGCACAGGCGTTTGTATAAAACTGTTTAAATTAAGACCATCCAATTTCATGAATTGACTTTTTACTTTCTTGCTTTTCTTAAAACGGCTAATAAAAAAAATTTACCTTTTGACACGACTTGTTTTATAAATCTTAACAAAAACAAAAAAACTTTTCACGCAAAAAGCCGAGGGCTTATATACAACTTTATATCAAATATGTTCGAAATACAACTATAATGTCATTTTGAACTTGCAAATACCAGTTAAAACTTGCTGTCACCCTGAATTTATTTCAGGGTCTTACCAGCGATGAGTTTAACTCTAAGATTGTAAGATGCTGAAACAAGTTCAGCATGACAAAAATTTTGATTTGCTTTGGCAAATAAATTCGGGATGACATTTTATAATTTTGAATTTTGTGCATTTTCGTTGCAATTTTCATATTGTCAACTGACTCCGACTACTTGTTGAACCTGTGCAATAAGCAAGTTCAATATTTAACAATAAGTCCGGCACAGTCAACAAGCGCATGGGGTCACTTCCGTAAAATGCTAGACTCGGCGCCACTCGCACTCCGTGTACCACTCCTACAAGCGAGGTCCCACTCAGACAATTATTCAAATACATAAACAAGAGCCTTTTCGGCTCTTGTTGTAAAAAATGGGCAGGGGTAATGACTCCGTTCAAAAGCTGACTAAATGTCAGGTTTTCAATGGAGGGAAGAACCACCACGGTAGTGAGAAACGCCATAATAAAAAACCTGCAAGAGTCTTTTTATGGTGCGCAGGGGTGGATTGCCTTTGATTTCCTTCACACTCGAAAAGTTTCGCCTTGTGTGCTTCTCGTTTTCATATTGTCAACTGACTCCGACTACTTGTTGAACCTGTGCAATAAGCAAGTTCAATATTTAACAATAAGTCCGGCACAGTCAACAAGCGCATGGGGTCACTTCCGTAAAATGCTAGACTCGGCGCCACTCGCACTCCGTGTACCACTCCTACAAGCGAGGTCCCACTCAGACAATATCCCGTACTTAAACAATAAAAAAGAGAGGCTAAAAACCTCTCTTTTTTATTAGTTTGGGCAGGGGTGGATTCGAACCACCGTAGTCGTTAGACGGCAGATTTACAGTCTGCTCCCTTTAGCCACTCGGGCACCTACCCTGAATTAAAGTATTCTATTTTCAATTTTGTCTTTTTAAGACCGGATATGTGCTCCGACTGGCGGGACTCTTGATTCCTTTTTCCATCGTCGAAAAAAGATACTTAATCTTTTTTCTCCGAATCGCCTCCGGTTTACTCGGGCACCTACCCTGAATTAAAGTATTCTATTTTCAATTTTGTCTTTTTAAGACCGGATATGTGCTCCGACTGG
>CALVCQ010000036.1 GCA_944326115.1 Candidatus Gastranaerophilales bacterium
AAGTACCCGAAGATCATCAGGCTAATATATTTACACAAAAGCCGCAGGAGCTGCAGCAGTCTGTGGAGACCTCATCAGGTGCAGCACAGGGAGAAATAAAAAGAGACCTGAATGAGGGAACGCCTGTCTCTGCTCAAAACAAAGGAGACCTTGCTGTGCCAGATCATGCACCGCTTGCTGCTCCTGAAACAGCAAAAATAGAGATAGATGATGAAACTTTCGCTAAGATGAAAGATGAAATCGCTGAAACGCTTAAGGCAAATGAAAATATGCACCAGCAGGGGATAGATTATATATTGTCAGTAACAACCAAAGACAATATATCTTTAGCAAAAGAGATTTGCAGCAACAAAGATTTTCCGAAACAGCTTGCAGTGGATATATTGTCTTGTACAAATAAGGACAATATAGAATTATCAAAGTTGCTTTGTGATAATTATAATAAGATATACAATGCAGACAGGACTATTCCCGGAATATTAAGATTAGCAGAAAAGAATGTGGAATATGCAAAATCTCAACTTTCTGACCCGATGAATGATCTTTCTAAACCTGATGTCATAAGCAATATATGTTCAAATATACAAGAACAAGAAAATCTGCCTTTTATAAAAGCTGGTTTTACAAAAGAAGAAATAGCAAAATATCGTATAACAGAAGATAATATGGAGCTTGCAAAAGAACTGATTAATAGTCCGGATATTCCTGAAGAACATGTAAGAAGTATATTATATTTGGTTACAAAGGATAATTTAGAATCTGTCAGAGAATTTAGTAATAAGTTATTCAATGACAAAAATTTTCTCGAAAAAGATATTACTTATATATTATCTTGCACAAATAAAGACAATATCTCTATGGCAAGAGAGTTATGTAATAACGAACATTTTCCGCCAGATGAGATAGCAATTATATTGATAAACACAAATAAAGACAATGTTTCTTTAGCAAAAGAGCTGTGCAATAATCCTGATTTCCCAAAAGAGTATATAAAACCTATATTGATCAACACAAATAAAGACAATGTTTCTTTAGCAAAAGACCTATGCAGCGACCCTGATTTGCCGAAAAATGAGATACGCTATATATTGCAATACACAAATAAAGACAATATAGAGTTAGCAAAAGAATTGTACAGCGACCCTGATTTTCCGAATAAGTATATTTCACCTGTATTGTACAAGGCAAATGAAACAGGTGATATGGAATTTGCAGGTCAGTATAGTGATCTTTTAAAAAACATGTACAACGACCCTGATTTCCCGAATGAGTGTATTTCATGTATATTGCAATTTGCGAATAATAAAGACGATATGGAATTTGCAGGTCAGGTTCGTGATTTTATAAAAGAAATGTGCCAAAACAGTGGTCTTTCGAAAGATCAAATAAAATATATAGCATCCAGAATAGAATATAACAATTTATCTTTAGTAAAAGACATGTACAAAGACCCTGAATTCCCGAATGAGTATATTGGTGCTGTATTGAACAAGGTAAATAGTGCAAACGATATGGAATTTGCAGGTCAGTATAGTGCTTTTATAAAAGACATGTTCAAAAAAGGTGATCTTTCGAGAGATCGAATAAACGGTATATTGGGATACACAAATAAAGACAATTTATCTTTAGTAAAAGACATGTACAACGACCCTGATTTTCCGAATGAGTATATTCTAGACGTAATGAGCAAGGCTTATTATGCAAACGATATGGAATTAGCAGGTCAGCTCCCTGACTTTGTAAAAAAAATGTACAACGACCCTAAATTTCAAAAATCAGATATAGGACCTGTATTGTTCAACACGAATAAATACAATATATCTTTAGCAAAAGACATGTACTATGACCCTGATTTTCCGAATGATTGTATTTCATTTATATTGCAATTTGCGAATAATAAAGACAATGTGGAATTTGCAGGTCAGGTTCATGACTTTGTAAAAAAAATGTACAACGACCCGTATTGTCCGGATAGACTACTAGGCGATATATTGCGATGCATAAATAAAGACAATATTGATTACATAAAAAAACTATACAATACTCCCGGATTCCCGAAAGAACATATTCGTGATGTTATTAGTTGTGATTTTAATATTTTAGACATGCTAAAAGATAAGGATTTAGCTGCTCTTGCTTCAAAGGTAGAGGCTTTAAAACAAAAAATGCTAAAAAATCCCGAAAGATATGTCAATGGCGAATTTGAAACTCCGGAATTTGCAAAAGATGAAGTAGAACAATATGTTAACAACCATTACGGTTATTTAATGGCGGCTTCTGAAATTTTTGACAAAGAAGCAGTAAATCATTTATTGAGAATGAGATTTGATGATGCAGATGAGTATATTGGTATTTTATGCAATTTTAATCCTGATGAAATGTCTATGTTAAAAAATCTGTCAGAATGCTGCAATACTGACAACAAACCGCTTATGCCATCACAAAAAATTGAATTTATAGATTTAATTGACGCTTATAAAGCAAATAATATATCATTTGATGGTATTCAAGCCATGATAGATCAAGGAATAGTTGATACAGGCAAATTGAATGTTGATTTACTCCGGCAAATAATAAAGAATTATGGTTTGACCGATTCGCAAATTGCCTCTATCCCAAAGGAAAAATTATTGTCTTGGGATATGAATTATATCCATTTACTTTCAAAAGAAATCCATTCAAGCTATGATTCATCTTTCAATGATATATTAAAAGCCGGTTCTTTAGAACCTGATTTTAATCAATATATCCACGATACCTCCAATATATACGGCAAGGCAAATGAAAACACACGCAATATGTTTGAATCATCGGGTTTAAATTATGAAAAATGGTTACACCCTTCAAAAGAAAATGAAATTCATTTTGTGTCAAAAGATAAAAATGCCGAACACCTTGAACAAATAGCGGCTCAGGTATCAGAAGACATCAATATGCTGATGCAAACACCCGTTAAAGGCTTTTTGAAAAAACAATTCCCTAAATTTATTCAAGGAGACGAATTTATTATACCTAAGGAATATTTGTCTAATAAAAATAAATTAAAAGAACTTATTCAAATGTTATCCGATACTTCGGAACAAGGACAGCTGGCACAGGTATGGAAACGGGCACAGGGAAATGCCTCAAATCCGGATCCAAAAAGAGCACAGACTGCACGAAATACTCTTACAATTTTAGATCACCTAAATCAAAGATTTGATGATATTTCTTCCGTACAAGAAGGAAAATCTGAAAGAATACTTGATTTGACAATAAAAATGTGGGACAGAAATCCGCAAAAAGATATTTTCCAGGGAAATTACTCCACCTGTTGTATAGGTATGGGCGGAGGAAACGGCGTTGCAATGCCTCATTTTGTGATGGATACCGCTTATAATATGATAGAACTTGTTGACAATACTTCCGGTAAAACTATCGGCAATGCTCTGTGCTACTTTATCAAAGATGACAAAGGAAACCCTGCTTTTATAATTGATAATATAGAAATTAATAACAAATATAAACCGTCCGGTGAAACAGGAATACAAATCAGATCAGCAATGACGGAATATGCTGCAAAAGTTTCTCAAGAAATAACCGGTACGGAAAATACTCCTATCTATATGAGCGGTTATTATAATGATGTTCCTGTTTCTGATTTACACCAAGAATCCGGTCAGGTTTCTTTCCTCGGTGATATAGATTGTGAACAAATTTATATGGATCTGTATGGCGGCTGGACACATAAAGAAAACTTTACAAAAACCTGCAATTTATACAAGTTAAAATAAAACATTTAATATACTTTTATATTTAACTTATCTTCACTCATAGGACAGCTTATTATATACCTGCAGCCTGCTCTATAGCACAAACCATGCTGCTTTCATCTGCGATACCTTTTCCAGCTATATCATAGGCAGTTCCGTGCGCCGGTGATGTCCTTATTACACGTAGACCCACTGTCATATTTACGGTATTATCCATTGCAAGAACTTTTACAGGAATAAGGCCCTGATCATGATAGCAGGCGCAATACACGTCGTATGGCTGCATTTCGTTCTTTAAATACGATTTTGCTGCTTTTGCAAACAGTGTATCCGACGGTTTCGGATCTGTTACATCTATGCCTTCATTTCTTAGTGATTCTATTGCAGGGTAAAATTCTTCTATTTCTTCTTTACCGAGTATTCCGTTTTCACCGGCATGCGGGTTCAATGAGCACAGGGCTATTTTAGGCTTTGTAATCCTGAAATTATACGTCAACACTCTGTTTATCCTGTGTATTTTTTCAATCAGCAATTGTTTTGTAATTTTTACTTCCTTTAGCGGAAGATGTCTTGTTAAGAGTAAAACTCTTAAATCTTTTGAAACAAAAAGCATTTCCGCTGTTTCATCATTTTTTTTGTTACCAAGCTCTTTTTCAAGAATCTCTGTCTGTCCGGAAAAATTGTGTCCCGCAAGATGCAATGCATTTTTAGATACCGGCGCTGTAACGATTGCACTTATTTCGCCGTTTTTGACCATTTCGCAAGCCTTCTTTAAGCACAAATAAGAAAATTCTCCTGCTTCTTTTGTCTCTTTTCCATAATTTAGGGCATAATTATACGGAATCTCAATAATTTCATATTTCTGTTTGAGACCGGTGAAAAGATTTTTTGCACCGATTATAACTATATTTTCAACAGGGAGCATTAGTCGATTAAGGGCTTTTGTGATAATTTCCGGTCCTATTCCGTTAAAATCACCTGCTGTTATTGCTATTTTTTTATTCATGCCGTTCAAAGTATTTTATAATATCAATTAATGTATTAGAGTTGCCTAAATTTCCAGATTTTGTCACTATCCATTGTGCCTTTGTATCCATACACAGAGGAATAGCAGGACAGATAGCATCTATCATCTGCAGACTGTTGCTGTTAATAGCTTTACAACATTTAAATGAAGTCTCGCCGCCTACCGTAATTAAAATAGCATCTTTGTTAAACAAAACTTTTTTGGTTAAACAGGCAAGATAATCGCCTATTTTTGAAACAAACTGGTTTTTAGACAGTTCATTTTCAAACAGAATCTGCGAAATCACCTGAGAATCAACTATAAGATTTGATGTATGCACCACAACAACATTATCTTTCACAAGATTTTCCGAAACCCTTGTTATAATGTCATCATTTACTCCTTCAAGAATATCTTCCATTTTCAGGTCAATAAAATACGTATTATCTATATCTTCGTCATCTTGAAGTTTTTGAATTTGTGCTGCACTACATTGCGTTGCACTGCCGGAGACTATAAGTTTTGGCATGGTCGGAATAGTTTTTTCCATCTGATGATTTTCCAACTCCGGAAGCCAGATGTTTCCAAGAACCTGTGCACAACCCGCAGAGCCGCAGGGAAGTATTTTGTGTGAGCTTTTTTCCATTGCAAGAACAACCTGCTCAATATCAGTAACCGATATTGCATCGACAACTATCAACTTAACACCGTTTTCTATAAGTTCGTTCATTTTTTTCAAAATGGGTCCGGCTCCTTTTATTACGGTTTTAAGTTCAATTAAATCAACTATTTCATCCTGCTGATTCTGCAATTCAGAACGCAATATTGTCGGAATATGTGATTCATATATAGGGAATCTCGGATCTCTTGCATATTCAGTTCTTTCTATCGGTATACCTTTTAAAAGATGATAACCGCCGATAGTTGTTCTTCCTTCCTGCGGAAAAGCGGGAATTATTACAGCAGCATCCCATTCCAAAGCTTCCAGCATAGCAAGCGCTTCTACAGCAATATGCCCTCGCAAAGTGGAATCCATCTTTTTATAAAAATATTCAACATTAAAACTTTCCCGCAGTGTTGTGGCAGCCTGTTTTACTTTTTCATAAGCAGTATGAGCATCAGAATTTCTTGTTTCTGTCGGAATTGCCCATACCTGTGTGCTTGCTCTGTTTTCAGGCATAATTGAATAATCAAGGAGAATTTGTGTATTTGCTCCTCTTAAATGAAATTGCAATGCCGTATCATCTGCGCCCGTCAGGTCGTCTGCTATTACCCCGATATTGTTAGATATAAACATAATTTTCCCTGAAAGTCTAATTATTGCGGCTGGTCATTTCTTCCTGCAGAAAGCAGTCTTAAATTAGATGCTCTTACAAAGAAACGTTCTTTTTGTGCACCGGAAGCGTCATTCCATTTGCTGGATGCTAACCTGCCGTCTATTGCAACAAGCTTACCCTTTTTTACATATTCACCTGCAATTTCCGCAAGTTTATCCCACAATTCTATATTAAACCAGTCTGTTACTTCGGCTTTTGTTTTTGAATCCCATCTGTTTACAGCTATAGAAAATGTCGTTTTTACTTTTCCTGATTCAAAATATTTCATCTCGGGATCCTGCCCCGCTCTGCCTACTAAAACTACTGAATTTATCATTTAATCATCCTTCTGTACTCAACAATTACATAATATTATATTTAAAAAATGCAATTAATCCAATTTTGTAAATGAAATTGTTAAGTTATTTATGTTATTTGAAAATGAGGATATATACATATTCCTGTAAATCACTGTACAAGAATATTATACAGTTTTATATTTCAGCACCGCCTTCATTTTTTATTTTTTTTAAAGCTATTTTTGCTCCTGAACTTTCTTTTGCAAGCTGTATGACAAAATCCGCTGCCTGTGAATCCCTTGCAATTGCTTCTTTGAGAGAAAGAATTTCATCTACGGTTAACTCTTTTGTGTTTTGCATATTACGAAAATTTTCTTTAAAGAGTTTTTGAGATTTTTCGTCATATCCGGGCAAGTTCTTCTTAAAACCATACCATTTGTGAAAATGGTGAAGTAAATAATATATATTAGCTTCCCCGTCTTTTAAAACAAACATTTCATTTGTTTTAAAAGAAAAACAAAATTTCTTTTTTGTAAAAAAGTTTGTAATAAAATTCAGATAAAAAGCTTTAAAACCCTTTAACGGTACAATAAAACCTTCTTCTTCTTTAATTTTTGCTAAAAGTTTGTCCGCATAACAGAATCTGTAAACAGAAGTTCCTTGTTGTTCTATAAATTTTAGCAGCAATTCCGGATCAAAACTGCAAGTTTTAACAATATTTTTAACTTCTTCATCCAGCGATTCCAGTATTTTTTTTGTTTCGGTGGACAGAACCATTGTCTCTGAAGCATTTATATGTGTTTTAGTCGTTGATTTACTGTATGTTTTAGGTTTGAGCTTTTCTTTGGCAAATTCCAGACTTCTTTTTTTTCTGCTCAATATATAGTTGACTATTCTCTGCACAAATTTATTCATAATAGATATTAAAACATAATTTTTTATATATACAAAATTAATTTCACTGCATAAGACAGTCAATTTTGATTATAAAAAATTTATTTCTTCAGAGTAAAAATCATACTTTAGTTTTGTATATTTCTAACTTTTTGACAATATATAACTCCTGCGAAAAGCCGTAGTATATATGTGTAAAGGGAACGCCATCCCCCTTAAAGACACTGATTGCAATATTTTTAAGCAATCTGATTTGTGTATTCAAATCAGAAGGCTTATTTAAGGTTGCACAGAGTATACACGGACGTTAACAAAAACTCTCTCAGAAAGGAGCTATTACTATGCCTATTATTGTAAACACCAACGTTACTGCGTTAAAAACGCAAGCAAGTTTGAACAGTGCAACCAGCACTCTTGAACAATCATTAGAAAGAATGTCAACCGGTTTGAAAATTAACAAAGCCGGAGACGATGCTGCAGGTTTGTACGTTGCAACAGGTTTGAACACACAAATTAGGGGTTCAAAAGTAGCACAGGACAACGTAGAAACAGGGAACAACGTTCTCTCTATTATGGAAGGTGACTTAGATGTTATCTTAGACAACCTTAACCGTATAAGAGACCTGTCAGTACAAGCCGCTAACAGCGTATACAGCGAAGATGCAATGACAGCAATGTCAGACGAAGTTAAACAGCGTCTTGCTGAAATCAACAGGGTTTCTGAGGCTTCTAACTTTAACGGATTGAAGCTATTAAACGGTGATCCTGCTTCTAAACTTTCAACACAGGGGTTGAGACTTCAGGTAGGTGCAAATGCCGATGAAGCCGGCAACTGTATAAAAATAGAGCCCGAATTCTTTGCAAAACTGAACTCTTCAACACTGGGTGCAAAAATGGATAACGTCGGAAATATCGTTGATGAAGCAGGTACAGGTATTACCGTGGCAGATGGACTGTCAGGAAAAGATATGGCAAACGTAGATGCTGCATTCTCAAGCGCAAGTGCTGCAGCTCAGTACATCAATATGTTAGATGCAGCTATCAATGATATTTCTAATAAAAAAGCAACAATCGGTGCTACAATGAACAGACTTGATGCAGCTGCCGCTTCACTTACAACAACAATCGAAAACAACACAGCAGCTAAATCAACCATCATGGACGCAGATATTGCGGAAGAATCTGCAGAATATACGAAAGCACAAATCCTGCAGCAGACATCATCCGCACTTCTGGTACAGGCAAACGCTCTGCCTCAAATCGCAATCAACCTTGTTCAAGGTTAATCATAACACTACAGTTAACGATATATTATTTAAAACACTTCTTTCTGAGCCCGCGCAAGCGGGCTCTTATTTAAAGATATAAAAAACAAAAAATCATGCACTTACAGCTTTACTTAATTTCAAAAATCATTATCATAAAATTATGAAAAGATTTTTAATATTATTTTTGTCATTTATTTTACTGGGACAACTTCTGCCGGTAATGGCGGAAGAAGACTTCTGGGATGAGCCCTTGAAGGTAGACAGAGAAGCAAAAAACCAGCAAAAAACAGTTACAAATCAAGAATTTGAAAAGGTAATGCAGTTTTTTGAAAGAAAAAAGAAGAAAAAGGAAGAGAAGAAAAAACCGAAAGGCTCTCCTATAGGTCCGCAGATTCAAGAAGGAGCGGCGCTTCCCGATGCAAATGCTTTTAAAGTAACTTATGAAGAATACCCCACTGTTATGATTCCAGTGACGCTTATAACCCCGAATCATACGGAAATTACACCGGGATATTACAGGATACTTTCCGTAAAAAACGGTGCTGATTATTATTTAAACTTTTATCAGGGGAGTTCTCTTATTGCAAAAGTGCCTGCAATAAATACGGGTAACGATCACAACCAGAAATCAATAAATTATGCAAAAGTAATTCCTGTCGATAATGACCGTTATATGAATGTAATATACGGGGATATTGATTGTAACATAGAAGCACAACTTGATATAAAACAATAATTTACTGAAATTAAAACAATTTCTTGTATCTCGTCAGCACGGGAATACCAAGGAACTTATACTTATAAATTTTTTTAAACGGAGACATAGACACAGTTCTTGTTAAAATACCCAGTATATTTTGTTTTTTATAGCAATTTCCTTTTTGAATAAATTCTTTTACATCAGGCATTACCGTGTTCAAATCTAATGATTCCAGAAGTTTATTTTCATGTATTCTTGTTTGTCTTAAGTATTCACCTATTTTATCTTTTTGCTTTATGGTGTTTGTGCTATGCCAGCGATAGTGAAACAGAACATCATCAATATATTTCATTTTTGCATATTTTGAAATTTGTAACATAAGCCAGTAATCTTCAAGAGGAGCTTCTTTTGTAAACATGCCTGTTTTTTCAAAAACAGACTTTCTTATCAAATAACCGTTAGGAATATAATTTCTCGGATACAAAGTCGAATATGTTCCAAAGTAATCCTTTGAAAAATCGAGATCGTTAACTTTTTGCAAGAAATCCGCAAACGTAAAATATTCAGCTTGATTTTTGTCATATACTATATTTCTGTTTTTGTCCCAGTAGCAAGTCTTTGATTCGGAATCCATAAATGCGTCATCACCGACACATAAAGCATAATCAGGATTCTTAGAAAGGAAAGAATATAACTTTTCAATTGCATAAGGTTCTGCAGTATCATCTGACGCAATTAAATAAACGAATTCTCCCTTTGAATTTTGAATAAGTTCGGTCTGGGTTTCACAGGAGCCTTTATTCTCACGTGTTTTGAAAACCGTATTTACAAAACGTTCTTCACATTTTTGTTTCAATTCATTAATTTTTTGCCAGGTAGAATCTTTTGAACCGTCATCAATTACTATAAGCTCAATATTTTGATATGTTTGATTAATAATGGATTCTATAGTTTCTTGCACATAGTTTTCATGGTTATATGCTGGAATAATTACGGAAATCAAACTTTTAATCATTTTGTTCTATACTCCTTACTATTTTTGCAGGATTACCTGCAATAATTAAATTTTTTGAAAAAGATTTTGTCACAACAGATCCAGCGCCTATTACACAACCGCTGCCTATTTTTACACCTTTTAAAATTATTACA
Source organism: Candidatus Gastranaerophilales bacterium (assembly GCA_944326115.1). Taxonomy (GTDB): domain Bacteria; phylum Cyanobacteriota; class Vampirovibrionia; order Gastranaerophilales; family Gastranaerophilaceae; genus Limenecus. Next base: position 10,385 of record CALVCQ010000036.1, read on the forward strand.
TTATTGCCGATAAATACGTTATCGCCTATTGTTATATCTTTTGTAACAATTTTATCCTGATTATGTCTATCCTCAATTTTTATTCCGTGAAAATCACTGTTTAACACAATACAATTAAATCCTATAGTACAATTTTTTCCGATATGTACAGAACCGTGGTCGGATATAATACAACAGTTGTTGTTTATATATGTATAGTCACCTATATAAATATAAGCATCAGAATTTCTTGCTTCAACATGATTATATCCGCTGTAATAACAAGGTGACGGATAGTACCCGAAATTTACTTTTTTACCTGTTTCAATTCGCCCTTTGCCAATAAATAGAGTAGGAGACTTTATTACAGACTTCGGTCTTATTTTTATATCCGATAGTATATATTTATACCACAGTATTCTTATATATTGTATCAAATTCATACTAAAATATTTCATATCTTCAACTGACTCCGACTATGTCTTGGATTATTGGCGTTCACAAGCTTTAGAATTCCACTTCGAAATTTTATTCTAAAAATTTTCATTTCGTTTACCTTATTCACATGGGACATTCGTTATCACTCAGCCCCGCCCGCAAATTCGCTGTCTTGGATTTGCTTTTCGCTCGGTACTGTCGTTCGTTTTGCTTCCGCTTTGACTCACTTCGTACCTCGCTTACCGGACTATCTCCCTTGGGTCGTGTCGTCCGTCCGCAAATCCGCTGTCTAACAACAGATCCGGCACAGCGCCAAATCTATCTAAAATTATTTATTACAGAACAGATGGTGTCTAATTCTTCATCCGTTAACACAGGACTCATCGGCAGAGAAAGAATTTCATTATGAATTTGTTCCGTAACAGGAAAAGATAAATTATTCCACTCTTTATAACATTCCTGCCTGTGCGGCGGGATAGGATAATGAATCATTGTTTGTATTTCATTATCTTTCAAATACTGCTGTAATTTTTCTCTGTTTTTTGTTCTTATTGCAAATATATGCCATACGTGCGCATTATCTTCATAAGTTTCCGGAAGAATAATTTCCGGATTATTTATATTCTGCTTATAATATTCTGCAATTTCACGGCGTCTGTTGTTGTCATTATCCAGATATTTTAATTTTACATCAAGGACTGCTGCCTGTATTTCATCAAGCCTTGAATTTATACCTTTATAAATATTGTGATATTTAATGTGCGAGCCATAGTTTCTTATTGCTCTGATTTTTTCAGCCAGTTCATCATCATTTGTTGTAACACAGCCTCCGTCTCCCAGACAGCCGAGATTTTTACCGGGATAAAAAGAAAATCCGCTTGCATCCGAGAGATTTCCTGTTCTTTTGCCCTGATACATTGCCCCGTGAGCCTGTGCTGAATCTTCGATAACTTTCAAATTATATTTTTTCGCAAGATTCCATATTTTTTCCATCTGTACTGCCTGCCCGTATAGATGAACAACCATAATAGCTTTTGTTTTTTCGTTAATTTTTTCTTCTATTAAATCAGGATTGATATTGTAAGTATTTATATCAGGCTCCACAAGTACAGGTGTACATCCGTTTTCAGTAATTGATAAAATTGATGCAATATAAGTATTTGCAGGAACTATTATTTCATCACCTGTACCAAAGCCGTATGCTCTTATAATGAGAGTAAGCGCTTCCAGTCCGTTTGCACATCCGATACAGTGTTTTGTGCCGCAGTATTTTGCAAAATTTGATTCAAATACTTTATTCTGTTCGCCGAGAAGATACCATCCGGAATCCAGCACCTCTTTTAGCTTTGAATCAATTTCACTTCTGAATCTTTCGTTTATTTTGTGTAAATCTAAAAATTTAATCATTTTATAATCCTTACTGTTTCTTATGCCCAGACTTATGCTACACCTTTATTTTATAATAAATACAATCAATCATTTTATCTTTTAACTTGAAATAGAATTTATTTTTAAGGTGAGAAAGTATATTGTTATAACCTTCTTCAAAAAAAGAGCGGATTTGTTCAGATTCCACTTCTGAAAAATTTTCATAATTTCTGTAAAATTTCTTTTTAAGTACAAAATATTTTTGTATTGTTAATTTAAGACATTTATTCAAAATATCCTGCTCAAAATTATTCTTTTCAAGAAAACTATATAACAATTCGTCACATTTAAAAATATTAAATCTACTGACGGAAATAGCTTTTGTAATAGAAGTTTCTATCTGATAATAAAAATATGTGCCCGTGCTAAAAGCTATTTTATTTGCATCATAAAGAAAAACTCTATGAGAGTATTCATCGGTATTCATACCATCTTCACAAAATTTATGTTTTTTGATTATAGACGTTTTATAAAGTCCTAATATATTTATCTGCCAGTCGATACTTTTTTTGACCGCCTCATAGTTTGTCAGCACAATTGAACGGTCTATAGATGGGTCATCATTGCTCTTAAATCTTCCTGTTCCTATCATATAATAGTTCCTGTCGGGTCTGCCAGGATGAAATAGGCATTGATCAGGTATAACTACATCAGCCCCTGTTTCAATTTGTCTTTTTACTGCATTTTCTAAAAGATCAGAAGAATATCTGTCATCGTGTCCGCACAGAATTATAAAATCCCCGGTTACATCATCAAGAACATAATTTATTGATTTTGAGAGATTTCCGCCGTTTTGTTTTGTAAAGACTTTTATACGGGAATCCATAACTGCATACTCTTGTAAAATGCTTAATGTATTGTCTTTGCTTCCGTCATTTACACAAAGACATTCCCAGTTTTTGTATGTCTGGTTTAATATACTGTCAAGGGTGTCTTTTATAAATCTTTCAGAGTTGTAACAACCAATTATTATAGATATTTTTGGATTATTCATTAATATTTCCCCCTATTTTAATCCGGGCTATAAAAATCAGCATCTATTTTATTAATATACCAGTCATAAGATTTTGCAATATGCCCCATATCAAGTGCTCTATGACCGTTTTTTGCAATATCATAAGCCAGCACGGTTGCGGTAGGTCCCAAAATCAATATTTTTAATGAATTTTTATCTGTTTTTAATGCATCTTTCAAAATATTGTCATATTCAAAAAAAGCATCTTTTCTGGGTGCATACAAAAAACTTATAGACTTTGTATTATCAAATATATTGGCTTTTATGTTATCAAATAGTCCTTCACCGCAAATTATTGTTATATCTTTATCCTTCCAAATATTGCGAAGTTTATTGAAATATAAATTAAAATCAAGATTTTTATATAATATATTCAGCTGGGTAAATGCCGTATCATAATAGATTTTATGAGGATTAAAAAATTGTTTTATCACATCTTCATTTTCAACATGGTACTGTCTTACCCAGTTTTTAATTATTAATCTCATTTCGTTAAGCGAACTAAAGCAAAAATATGGGGCGGCTACAAGTATATTCTCCTCTTCTGATACAAATATATCTTTCAATCTTTGTTGCAGTTCTTTATCCGCTTTTTGAAAAGGAATATCCTCACCCAGCATGAGAGCAAATTCACCGTCGCCATAGCGGCATATACTGTTATTTGAATTAATCAGGTGTTCTATTGTTTCAAAAGGTGATTTTATTTTAGGTATAAAAGTACGGTTAAAATCGTCCTGCAGTTCATATTTTAAATGTTCCGCAGCAAAAGATGCCGCATTAGCAACTTCTGTTATATCTTTAATTCTATATTTAAATAAATATTGTAAATTGCTAAAAAATGTCTGTATTGAAAAATTTTTGTTTACTTTATTAACTGATGACTTTTCGTACATAAATAATCCTGATTTGTAATTTATTAATAGTAGTTTGAAAACAACAAAGCCCACTGTGAAAAAATTGTTTTGAATTAACACTATTTAAAAATAATATCAGGCTCCACAAGTACAGGTGTACATCCGTTTTCAGTAATTGATAAAATTGATGCAATATAAGTATTTGCAGGAACTATTATTTCATCACCTGTACCAAAGCCGTATGCTCTTATAATGAGAGTAAGCGCTTCCAGTCCGTTTGCACATCCGATACAGTGTTTTGTGCCGCAGTATTTTGCAAAATTTGATTCAAATACTTTATTCTGTTCGCCGAGAAGATACCATCCGGAATCCAGCACCTCTTTTAGCTTTGAATCAATTTCACTTCTGAATCTTTCGTTTATTTTGTGTAAATCTAAAAATTTAATCATTTTATAATCCTTACTGTTTCTTATGCCCAGACTTATGCTACACCTTTATTTTATAATAAATACAATCAATCATTTTATCTTTTAACTTGAAATAGAATTTATTTTTAAGGTGAGAAAGTATATTGTTATAACCTTCTTCAAAGAGCTGATTTACTTTGATTCATTCGCACTAATCTTATATACTATCTGGCGTTCCTAATAAATCTTTTAAAATTATTACAACCGATTATTGTTGATATTTTAGGATTATTCTTGGATATAATCAGATTTATAAATAGTATTATTTAATCAGGCTTATAAAATTTTACTATATTTTTATAGTTCATTAGTGTGTCGCTTTTATATTCATTATAGTCTTTGATTGAATGTCCAATATCAAGAACTCTGTATCCGAGTTTAAACATTTCATAAGCAAGAGCTTTTCCGCAAGGTCCCAGTGCAAAGATAAGAATATTATCTTTATTTGTTTTTTTTATTTTATCTTTAAGAGATTCAAATTCATTGTATGCATGCATTGTCGGACCGTATATATAATCTACTGTTGCAGCATTATCAAAAATATTATAATTTATGTTATTAAAAACTCTGTCCCCTGTAATTACTGTTATAGATTGATTATCCCAGATTTTTTTCATTTCGCAAAAATGTTTTTCAAAATCATAAATTTTATACATAGCATATATCTGGGATATTGCCGCAGAATAATAAATCTTATCTGGAACAATATTTTTCGATATAGTATTATAAAGATTAGGAAGACTTGTATACATAGCTTGTTTTGGAAAATCTCTTAATTCTTTAATTTTATGATAATATTCCCATACTAAACCGACCAATAAATTTTCATTTTTTTCTTTCAAAATTTCTTTTAAAGTAACTACCAATTTTTTATCATAAGATTGAAAAGGAATATCTCTCCCTTCCATTAAAGTAAACTCACCATCACCAATCCTTATTATGCTTTTTTGAGTTTCTACCAGTTCTTTAACGGTAAGCCAGTTATCCTTAACTCTGGGCACAATAATATCATCCCATTCTGATTTTATTTCATATTTTGTACGCTGAATCAAATTATCGATATTTTTACAAATAGTATAAAAATCTTTCAAATTATATCTGCATAGGTATCTTAAATTATTAAAAAATCTTATTAATGAATTGAATTTCACTTTTTACTCCTTTTTGATAACTTTTAGCAGTTGCTTTGTTGTTTTATTGCATATATCATACCTATATTATTCTTTTTATTTGTTTCTTTTTTTATACAAATAAAATTATTATCTGTTAATTTATTAAGTATTTCGATAGGTTCTTTAAAATGATACTCCATCATAATTAAGTCAAAAGTTTGCAAATAATTATTTTTCTCAAGTGAATCTATTATTTCAAACTCTGCACCTTCTGTATCTATTTTTAAAACAATTTTTTCATCAGTCTTATTTTTTAATATTTCAGATAATACATTATAAGAATCTTTAATTTCTACTTTTTCAACAGAATTAGCAATTTGACAATTTGCTTTATTTAAATCAAAAACATTGCAAGTCGTTGACATACCTCCCGATTCTTTTTCATCATAAGGAACTTCTATTATTCTGTCAGAATTACCCAGTCCATAATTCAACAATTCAACTTTATCTTTTAAATTCGGATTAAGAGCTATGTTTTGCATTGATTTTATACATGTTGATTTGAACGGTTCAAAAGCATAAACCTTCTTCACTTTGTTTTTATTTGCAAAAAACAGTGTGCTTGCTGCCATATTTACACCTGCATCAAAAACGATAATTCTTTGCGAATCTTTAAAAAAGAACTCATATTCTTTAAATAAAAATACCTCAAGAACTTCAGTTAACGTAGTCAGCGCAGATATTCCTTTATATTTAAATGTAATGCCGTCCGGTGTTTTTATAAAATAATTTTTTTTATCAATAAAAAAGCCGTTTTTTACTAATTTCTTTTCATTCTTTTTTTTATATTTTTCTAATTTTAAACAATTTTTAATCTTGTTAAACATTGTAATCCTCTCTTTAGTTTTATTTATAAATAATATTAGGTTCCACATCCTTGGTCACTACTTTACCTGCTGCAATCATTGCATTTTCTCCGATTGTAACACCGGGGAGAATTGTTGCATTTGCGCCTATTGAGGCTCCTTTTTTGACAATAACCTGTTCCAGTTTTGCATTTTTATTTTTAGATTTTGGATACCTGTCATTGCAAAAAGTAACATTCGGACCGATAAATACATTATCTTCTATTCTGACGCCGTCCCAGAGCTGTACACCGCATTTTACAGTAACATTGTTGCCTATTTTTACGTCATTTTCTATAAAACAATGAGAGCAAATATTACAGTTGTCTCCTATTTGAGCACCGGGCAAAACAACACAAAACTGCCAGATATTTGTATCTTTGCCTATTTTTTGTGACTGTATATCAGATAAAGGATGAATCATTTTTCTCTATTCCTATTATTGTTTTGTTATTTTTCTATTTTTATCCATTCAGGACAAATTATTTCGTCTTTGTCAGCACTCCACGGACTCGGTGCTGTTACAATTTTACCTTCGTAAAAAGACAGCCATGCAGCCCACCAGCTGTAAGAACTGTTTGCAATAATTGAATGTTTGCACGCCATCATTAAACGCATGTTTTCATAATAAGTTTCGGCGGTTTTATTTTTTTCGCCTATTAATTCAAATGGAAAACCTAAATCAAATCCATTTTTTATGTAGTCTGTGTCTTCCGCACAAAAAACATAAAAATGAGGATTATCTGTTCTGTCTGCTATATATTTTGCAGCCTTTTGGTAATAGTCGTTATTTAATTCACTCCCGAGCGTCAAATAATCATCCCGTCTGACATGTACAAATACAGAGTTTGGTGTATTTGTAACTTTATCAAATAAATCTTTATTATAAGCATCATTTTCTCTTATCGGAGGTAATATAAAAGTCTTTTTCAAAAAAGGAGAAATTTCTTTAAAAAATTTTTCGTTTTGAAAATAACCATCGTAATAAACGCTGTCAAAATCTTCAAAAAACACATCAGAATAAGAAAACATGCTCTTTTCCGTAATTATTCCTGCTTTTATTTTGTAATGTTTATACTTTTCTTTATCAGTTAGTTTTATGATGTAATTTCTTAACTTGCTTTTAATTTTTAACTCTTTACCTTTTGCTTTATCAATTTGTTCTTGCGTGGCAAATTCAATTTCAGGATTAAATATACCAAGCTCATATTGCCTTATACAAATGCCATCTTTATTTTTATTTGTATTTCCTACTATTGTCAGTCGTTCTTTATCAAAATCTAGCTTATCAAAAAGGACTTTCTGTCCCAGTCTGTGCTCAAGCGCCTTTCCGAAGGCATATTGAAACATCTGATTGCCGACTCCGCCTTGAAGTCTTACAATTTTTAGTTTTTCTTTTTGCATACATAACACCCGATTTTATTAAACGCTTTATACAAATATGTATTAAAGATTTTCTCCCCATATAATAATATAATTGTAAGGATTTGTAAGAGGAATTTCTTCTACTACTCTTGGATTATTAGGTATCACCGAAAGCAGTTCTTCTTTTGTAAATGAATTAAAATTTTCAGGAGTAATTTGATTCATTATCATAAATCCGCTCTTTGAGTTTTTAATTATTTTATCTATATATATTTGCTGGAACTCTCTGGAAATTTCGGAAAATGCATAATTACTTATAACAAAATCATAATTGTCGTTATAAGATAGTTCGTTCATTGTTTTATAATTTACACAAGTTTTTAGCGCAAAATTATCAAGAAATTTTTGACAGAGACATAACACCTGTTTGAGATCCACCAGAGTATATTTGGCTAAAGAAAAATATTTGGATAATATTCTGCATTGCCCGCCATAGCCTACACCTATTTCACAAATTGTTTTATTGTCCAGTGATTTAAAATATTTTTTTATTTCTGAAAGAACATGAATATATCTGATGGTAGAACCGGATATTTGTTTTATGCAGCCAAAATCCAAAATTTCCGCATTCCCTATACTGTCATTTTTTCTAAATTCACAAAGATTTTCTTCTGACAGCAAATTCGCATCATTTTTTTTTATTTCAGTTATATATTTTTCAGCCAGTGTTTTATCCACATGCTCTAATATTCTTTTATAAATTTTATTTCTTTTAAAATTCTGAAATAATTTATCATCAAGACTGGCATCCATACAAAATTGAGGATAGGAACAATCATTAGACATAGAAATTTTCAAATTATCTGCTGATACATAATCTGTACTTTGTTTATTTCTGATTTTATCAATAATTTTTTGTACAAATTTTATCCTCATATAACGCTCCTGTTAAAATGTCTATTTATTAACTTCTTCCAAAAACATTTCATAGTCTCTTATATACTCTTTTTCATCATACAATGTGCTGGCTAAAACCATCAATATTGCATTATAAGAAAAATCATACATTTCTTTCCAGACCATTCTATTTAAATAGAGTGCAGTATGAGGAGAATTAAGATTTACTATTTCAGTCTTTTTACCGTCATCAATTTTTACTTTGCAGCTTCCGTTGATTGCAATCAGCAGAAATTCACTGTTTTTGTTAGCATGGCAGCCTCTTGCTATCCCATTTTTTGTATCAAAAATATAAAAACAGCGTTTTATATCAAACGGGCAATTATTATTTTTTTCAAGTGATATAAGTTTTCCCCTGTCATCACCGAATACACCTAAATCTATAAGTTTATAGTTCATTTTTTTCCCCGATATATAATTCTTATACCAGTGTATAACAAAAGACTGATTAGTTCTTTTTGCAATAATATTTTTTACATTTTTTTACATTACCGAAAGTTTTACGACTAATAAATATCCGGTAAATTTCATTTGCAATTAAAAAGGAAATAATAAAAAAAAAATCGAGCGGGCGTGAGCCTGCGACTTTAAATTTGGAAGCGTTCGAATCTTTACGACGGCTAAAAACAAATAAAAAATGCGTCTGATGCGACTGAGCGGGCGTGAGCCTGCGACTTTAAATTTGGAAGCGTT
>CALVCQ010000037.1 GCA_944326115.1 Candidatus Gastranaerophilales bacterium
AGAAGAGGAGCTAAATTATGGCTAAGAAAGTTGCAATTAACGGCTTCGGTAGAATCGGCCGTAACACATTAAGAGCAGCAATCAGAGAAGGTATCTTCGACAAAATCGATTATGTTGCTATCAACGACCCCGGTTTAAAACCTGCTGACGCTGCAAGACTTTTCAAATATGACTCTGTAATGGGTAAATTTGACGGCGAAGTAGAAGCTTATGAAGAAGGTATTATCGTAAACGGCAAAAAAATTAAATTCTTCGCAGAAAAAGATCCTGCACAATTACCCTGGAAAGATCTCGGTGTAGAAGTTGTTGTTGAATCAACAGGTTTCTTCACAGATGCAGAAAAAGCAAAAGCTCACATTACAGCAGGTGCAAAAAAAGTTATCATTTCAGCTCCTGCTACAAATGAAGATAAAACAATCGTATTAGGTGTAAACGACAAAGAATACGATCCTGCTAAACACAACGTAATTTCTATGGCATCTTGCACAACAAACTGCTTGGCACCTGTTGCTAAAGTTATCGATGAAAAATTCGGTATTGTAAAAGGCTTGATGACAACTGTTCACTCTTATACAGGTGACCAGAGAATCCTCGATGCTGGTCACAAAGATCCGAGACGTGCAAGAGCAGGCGCATTGAACATTGTTCCTACAAAAACAGGTGCAGCTAAAGCTGTTGCTCTTGTATTACCTCAACTCAAAGGTAAATTGGACGGTTTCGCTATGAGAGTTCCTACTCCGGACGTATCTTTGGTTGACGTTGTATTTGAACTTTCAAAAGACGTAACTGTAGAAGAAGTTAACGCAGCATTAAAAGAAGGTGCAGACGGACACGTTCTTTGCTACACAGAAGAACCGCTCGTGTCTTCTGACTACGTTGGTACTTCTCAATCATCAACTGTTGACGCTTTATTAACACGTGTAATGGGCGGCAATCAGGTTAAAATCATTTCTTGGTACGATAACGAAATGGGTTATTCAACAAGACTTGCAGAAACTACATTGATGGTTGCTGAAAAATTATAGTTTTTTATTTTTAAACTAAAAAACGGCAGTGATAATTTTCACTGCCGTTTTTTATAGCTGGTTGACTATATGAAGAATGTCTTGTATTGTTATCCGGTAATATTTTTTGCAATTTTTTTTATATAGTTAATGGCATCTTGCTTTGTTATAACTTCAGAAGATATTTGCGCTTCTTTTAATTGTTCAATAATTTTTCCGAGTTTTCTCGAAGCAGGAATGTTTAAAATCTGCATTATTTCATTACCGTCAATCAGTTTCGGCAGAGGCTTAAGCTCATTTTTTGATTTTAAATATCCGTCAAGCAGTCTGTTTAAGCCGTTAATGTTTTTTTCTACTATTTCCTGCGTGACATCAGGTCCGAGGGCAGACATTCTGTCTGCGTAAGCTATTGCAATAAGGTCTATAACCTCATTGCCCATTTTTCTGTAAAAACGAAGGTAAGCTTTTTCTCCTGCTTCGTCAGATGTAACGACCCCTGCCGGATAAATGTGGTTTTTTATAATTTTTTGTATATAGGCAGCATGTTTTTTAGAAAATTTTAGTCTTTTTAACGTCGGTAAAATAATTTCCGAACCGATTTGATCATGCTTTATAAATCTGTGGCGTCCTGTTTCCTGTTCAATCTGCCATGTGGAGGGTTTGCCAACATCATGTAAAAAAGCGGCAATTTTTAAATATGCAAGACGTTTTTGTCCTGCACCAAAATCCTCTTCAAGATGTTTTTTTACTTCCGTGACTGAACTGTCATAAAAATTCTGTACCTGACGCACTGTTTCAATGGAATGTTCTAAAAGCCCGAGATGATGATGTGAATTTGGCGGAATCTTTCTTATCTCAGTTACTTCCGGAAAGATGTGCTCAAGAAGATTTAATTTATTCATCTCTGTCAATGCTTCAACCGCATACCGCCCGCCGAAGAGTTTTACAAGCTCCGTATTTATCCTTTCTTTTGCCACATTATCAAGCAATGAGGCATGCTCTTTTACTGTTTGTGCAATAGTGTCTGAAAGGCTAAATCCGAGTGTGCTCCGGAATCTGATTGCTCTTAACAGTCTTATAGGGTCATCAAGAAGGTTTTTAACGGAGATTTCTTTTATTATTTTATTATTCAAATCCTTTTGCCCGCTGCATACATCAATAAGCCTGTCATTGTTAAGATTATAAGCTATAGCGTTGATAGTAAAATCACGGCGCAATAAATCCTGCTCTATATTTTCACCTGTACAATCGGCTATATCTATATAGTCAATTTTGTTTTCTAAAACCACTCTGTAAATTTTATTCACAGCATCAAGTTCTATAAAATAGCCGTTTATTGAGTCAGCAAGATTTTTTGCCGCATAGTATGCCTGTCCTGCCGGTACAGCTATATCAATATCTGTGCTAGTCTTACCGAGAAGCATGTCTCTTATATATCCTCCGACAAGATAAACCGGCATGCTTTCTTTTGCTAAAGCAGGTTTGATTAATTTTATTATTTCATTTTTATTAATGTAGTTCCGTATCATCTTCAAGTTCATATATTACATTTGAAAGAGCTGTTATTGCAGCTGTTTCTGCCCTTAAAATAAGGTTTCCGAGGCTGACTTTGTATATATCTCCGGCATGCTCGAGCAATTGAAGTTCTCTTGCACTAAAACCGCCTTCCGGTCCTATAATCACAGCTATTTTATCGTCACTGTTAACTTTTATATTTCTAAGGCATGCTTTCATCGGCAATTTCTGCGTACGCTCAACGCATGCTATTTTTATATCATAATCGCTGCTGTTAATAATATCGTCTAAAGACACAGCCGGCAAGACTTTGAGATAGTCGGAACGCTCACACTGTTTAGCTGCTTCATTGGCTATTTTTTGCCATTTTGCCGACTTTTGAGCAGCTGTTGACTGTTTTATTACACAATTGTCAGTGATAACAGGGACTATTTCTTTTATCCCGAGTTCTGTTGCCTTTTGAACAACCAGATTTTGCGCATCATTTTTGAGCACACCCTGTACAAGAATAAGCTGCAAATTCAGATAATGACTGGATTTTTGAGCAGCTGCAACTTTAGTTGTAATTGATTTTGAATCAATCTTTTCTATAACAACTTTATATTGAGTCTGGTTTTCGTCAATAAGTGTAAGCATTTCGCCTGTTTTTGCTCTCAAAACTCTGGCAATATGGTGATAATTTTTGCTGTCTGTAATCACTGCAATATCGCTGTTTATGTCCTTTGACGATATAAAAAAATGAGGCATATCAACTCTTTCCGGTGTTGTTCTCCTCTGTATGGAGGATTTATTATACTTTAGTATAATACCAGTAAAGTCTTTTAATAACAAGCTTCTCGGGCACTTTTTTCTCAAAATCCGGTCAAAAATTATACTAAAGTATGAATCAAGTCTGTTCGATATAAGTAATGTTCATAGAGTTAGTTAATCAAAAAAGAAAGAGAGAAAGAGAGAGAAGAACATGGCTTTATTCGTAAACACTAACATTAACTCTTTGATTGCACAAAGAAGTATGAACAGCGCAAGCAGCAGTTTGCAGAGTGCAATTAAGAGATTGTCAACAGGTCTCAGAGTTAACCAGGCAGGTGATGACGCAGCGGGTCTTTGTGTGGCTCAAGGTTTGGATACTCAAATCAGAGGTAACAAAAGAGCTCTGCTGAACATTCAAGACGGTCTTAACATGATGTACATTGCAGAAGGCGGTATGTCAGGTGTTACAGAGGACTTACAGAGAATAAGAGAGCTTTGTATTCAGGCAGCCAACGGTGTATACAGCGAAGATCAGCAGCAAACACTTATTAACGAAATTGACCAGAGAATCAGGGACATTGACGTTATTGCAAACACCACAGTTTTTAACGGATTGAACCTGTCAAACGGTACAATCGCTAAAAATGTAACTCTGCAATCCGGATGCGGTTCTGATTCAATGAACAACTCTATTGATATCACCGGAGCACTGACAGACATGAATGTTTCTTCCCTTGGTGTAGGTGTTGCAGGTACCGGAAGTAATGCAGGCTATTATGTTTCCGGCTTGACCGGTCAATCTACAGGTGACGAAATCAGAGAATACATTGAAAAACTTGACGATGCAATTAATAAAATTTCAGAAGACAGATCTATGTTAGGTGCTTATCAAAACAGATTGCAGTCAGCTTCCGATAACCTGACGGTTATGAATGAAAACTACGAACAATCCAAATCTCAGATTATGGACTGCGATATGGCAGAAGAAAGTGCGAACATGGTTAAGTATCAGGTACTGCAGCAGACATCAGCAGCAATGTTGTCTCAGGCAAACCAGATACCGTCAATCGCCTTACAGCTTCTCGGTCAGTAGTTTGATTCAGGCAGCTTAAAAGGATAAGCTTAATTATATCCCCACCCCATTACTACGTTTAACGCATAAAGACATAATGTCTCTCTAGCGGTGATTGCTTCTGCAATCACCGCCTCTCTGCATGAAATTTTTCATATTGTCAACTGACTCCGACTACTTGTTGAACCTGTGCAATAAGCAAGTTCAATATTTAACAATAAGTCCGGCACAGTCAACAAGCGCATGGGGTCACTTCCGTAAAATGCTAGACTCGGCGCCACTCGCACTCCGTGTACCACTCCTACAAGCGAGGTCCCACTCAGACAATTTATTTCTTATAGCCGGGGCAGTCTATATTTTTATAAATTTATATTATTATCAAGTAATTTATGATTTAATAAAAAAAGAATATATTTTCAGGAGTAAAATTGAGCGAAATAGGGTCAAAAGAATATTTCTGCATTTTTGGCGGCGGAGCAATAAGAGGGCTTGCCTATCTGGGGGCAATGCAGGCAATGCAGGAACTCGGCGTTGTAATCAAAGGTTATGCCGGTTCTTCAGTCGGTGCTGTTTTTGCAGCTTTTGCATCACTGGATTACACATACGAAGAATTCAGGGAGATTTTTAACGAAGTTAATTTTGATTTATTCAGAGATGTTCGCTTTGATATTGCAAAAAAATTTGCAATAAGCAAAGGAGAACATTTCTTAAACTGGATAAGATGCGGGATAGAAAAAAAATATTACGCAGAAAAATACGAAAAAGGCAAAAATGAACCGGTAACATTTAAAGATATAGAAAAAGATTTTTTTGTAATAACTACAAATATTAACGGATGCGAGCCGTACATATTTTCTAAATATACAACACCTGATTTTGAAGTTGCTCAGGCAGTAAGAATTTCCACATCACTGCCGGGACTTCTGGAACCTTTTGAGTATGACAAAAAGGTTTTAATAGACGGAGATATGATGAAAAGCTGGCCGATGTGGCGTGTAAACGAAATGCTCTGTCCGAAAGACTGCCGGATTATAGAGTTCAGGCTGGAAGGCGGAAAATACTGGACAGATGTCAAAAACTCCGTAGAGTATTTAAATGCCGTATTTGCTACACTGTCAAACTTTGCTACGGATTATATAATGCAGACTTATCAGCCGAAAGACAAATTTGATTATATAAAAATAGATACGGATCATATTCTGCCGGTGCAGTTTAGCCTTCCTCAATCAGAAAGAGAAAAGCTTATTACGCTTGGCTACAAGACAACTATGTCATACTTTAGGACAACTCTTCTGCAAAAGAAAAAAGAACTGCTTCCTATGTATACGGTAATACTTGATCACCTTATAAAAGTAAAGAATTCCATACATGGTAATAAAATTGAAGAAGCAAAGTCTTATATATGCGATATGTTCTTATACCTTTGTGATGCAAAAAGATATATTGATACTGCTATATATGACAATGCAATAAAATTTAAAGATTACTTTTTTTCAAGAATTACAAAAACATTATTCTTTAAACATACAGAACTAAAAGAAAGACGGCAGGTTGAATATTACCTTAATAAACTTTATGATGAAGTTCTTGAACGTTGCATGGAAATTGAATCATACATAAAAAATATTTAAATTTCCGGTTTATGATAAAATATATTCACATCACTATAACAAAAATGACAAAAAGGGTTAAAAATTGGCAGACATAACTTCATACAAACTGGCTAGTGTAATCGCAAGAATACTTGATGATAAACTCGCAAAGAACATAACTATTTTGAATATAAGCAATGTGTCAGTACTGGCTGATTATTTTGTAATTTGCTCAGCCGATACAAACACACAGGTAAAAGCTCTTACGGGATATGTAAGAGACAGGATTAAACATCTTTTTGAAAGAATTCCGTCAGGTGAAGAAAACGATTTAAAAAACAGATGGAACCTGCTTGATTACGGCGATGTTATTGTGCATATTCTTCACAGAGAGGAAAGAGAGACTTATGCTATAGAAAAATTCTGGTCTCACGCTCACAAAATAGAAAAAGCAGCCTGGGAAGAAGAGTCAAAAGAATATTCAGAATATGAATCCTAAAATATAAGGTCTTTCTTTAAATACTTTAAATGATATAATTGGGTTGCAATATAAGAGAACTATCAGAGGGTGCAAATGAAAGAAACTTTAGATAAAATCCGCAGGAATGCTATTGATGCAATCGAAAAAATCCAATCTATATCAGATATAGAAGAAATCAGAAACACTTATTTAAGCAGAAAAAGCGAACTGAATAATATAAAGAAAAATTTAAAAGATCTTTCCGATGAAGATAAAAGAATCGTCGGTTCACTGTCAAATAAAATAACAAAAGATATTGAAGAAAAATTAAACGAAAAATATCAAACTTTCTATAAAAAAGAGCTGAACGAAAAATTGGAAAAAGAAAGAATTGATATTACCTTGCCTGGTTCCTATATTCCTTACGGCAAAATACACCCTCTTACACAAACAGTTGATGAAATAACGGAAATATTTCAGGGTATGGGTTTTTCTGTTGTTCACAATGAAAATTCTCCGGAAGTTGAAACAGAATACTTCAATTTTGATATGCTCAACACACCAAAAGATCACCCTGCACGTGATATGCAGGACACATTTTACACTGAAGTTGCAAAAAATGTGGTGTTAAGAAGCCAGACTTCCGGTGCCCAGATTCATGAAATGCTTACAAACAAACCCCCAATAAGAGTAATTTCTCCGGGCAGAGTTTACAGAAAAGAATCCGTAAGTGCAAGAAAAAACAATCTTTTCCATCAGATAGAAGGACTTATTGTTGACAAAGATATTACTTTTGCTGATTTAAAAGGTGTTATGAATGAGTTTTTAAGACTCTATTTCGGTGCATCAAGACCGACAAGGTTCAGAAGCAGTTTCTTCCCGTTTACAGAACCGTCCGCAGAGGTTGACGTACAATGTATTATGTGTGAGGGCAAAGGCTGCCGTACATGCTCCGGTACCGGCTGGCTTGAAATTCTCGGCTGCGGTATGGTTGACCCTAATGTTTTAAACAATGTAGGTGTTGATCCGGAAGTTTATACCGGGTTTGCCTTTGGTATGGGCGTGGAAAGGCTCGCTATGCTAAAATGGGGTATTGATGACATAAGATTGTTCTTTAACAACGATGTAAGATTCTTAAAACAATTTTAGATTATTTTGTTGTTAAATATACCTTATAAATTTAAAATCATAAAAAAGCCGGTTATTATAACCGGCTTTTTTGTTTATACAGAAGCAAGAGCTGCACTTCGTTCCAGTTTAAGAGTTTGTGTTGTAATGTCGCAAACTTCGCTCGGTCCCCAGTATTGGATAGAACCCGGGAATACGTATTCATCGTTCATAGCCCAGTTCTCTCTGTTTGCTTCAAGTTTTTTAAATACCGGTCCGTCCAGTTTAACCAGAGCTTTTTGAATAACAGGTTTCATCTGACCGTGGCGTCTTTCCATATTCATCATCATTGTAAGAGGCACACCGCCTGCAACCCACTCTGTAGAAGGTGCTGTGAGGTTTCTTACAGAAGAAAGATATCCAGTCAAACCTGATTGAATCAATGCATAGGCATTGTAACCAAGTGCATAGCAGTAATTTGCATCAAAGTTAGACGGGAATGCACATCTGCCTTCATAACCGAAGAAATGGCACTGGTCGGAGAATTTACCCATAAATTCACCCTGTGATTTCATTTCATCGAGTTTTACTTTAATCATTTCGATAAGCAGTTTTTCTGTTTCGATTTTAGAAACTTGAACATTGCCGTGAGGATCTCTGTCCATAAGCAATTGAGCTTTGATTAAAACAGGAAGAGATTCAAACACTTTTGCATTTGCAGGTTCAAGTCTGCTTTCAATAAAGTCGAATCTGTCAGCAGGAACAGTCAGCTTGTTGTAAGATGCATCCTGTTCTAATGTAGACATAACATCATTAAGGTTTGCTATCATTGTTTTCATCTCAGGGATAAATTCAATCAAACCTTCCGGAATCAATGCAACGCCAAAGTTTTTGCCGTCATTTGCACGTCTTGCAATGATGTCTGCCATATAGTCAACGATTTGTTTCAATGACATTTTCTTTTCTTCAACTTCTTCTGAAATCAAAGTGATGTTCGGCTGTGTTTGCAAAGCTACTTCCAGAGCTACGTGAGTAGCGCTTCTGCCCATAACTTTAACAAAGTGCCAGTATTTTTTAGCGGAATTAACATCTCTTTGAATGTTTCCGACAAGCTCTGCATAGGTTTTTGTCGCAGTATCAAAGCCGAAAGAAATTTCGATTTGTTCATTTTTTAAGTCGCCGTCAATTGTCTTCGGGCAGCCGATTACCTGAATTCCTGCATTTTTAGAAACAAACCATTCAGCGAGCATTGCAGCGTTTGTGTTGGAGTCGTCGCCGCCGATAATAACAATGCCGGAAATGTTTAATTTTTTGCAGTTAGCCAGTGATTTTTCGAACTGTTCTTCTGTTTCCAGTTTTGTTCTGCCGGAACCGATTATGTCAAAACCGCCAGTGTTTCTGTAAGCATCAATGATTTCATCAGTAAACTCAATATATTCACCGTCAATTATACCTGACGGACCGCCCAAAAAGCCGTATAATTTACTTTCAGGATTTGCCTGTTTCAGTGCATCATAAAGCCCTGCAACAACATTGTGTCCGCCGGGAGCCTGACCTCCGGAGAGGATAACACCTACGTTTTTTGCTTCGTATGCTTTTTCTTCTCCGGATTTAAAGGTTACAGTGCATTTTCCGTATGTATTAGCAAAAAGTTTTTTAATCTGTTCCTGATCTTTTACACATTCTGTTTTGTCTCCTTCTATAACAGCAACTTTTTTTATACCGGCTGCCAAAGTAGAAGGAAGTACCGGTTTGAACGCCAATCTTGCTTTTTGCAAAGGTGATAATTCTGTCATAATTTTAATAACCTCATATCTTTTAACCAATTACATTTAAGATTCTAGCATGAAAATAATTGTCCGGGAAAAGTTTGTGATAATACTATGCTGCCGGCTTATCTATTTGCGGGGGAGTCCATCTGTGACAGGCACTTGCTGCTTACAGCCAATGTATTGCTTGAATATCAATAAAAATACTGCCTTTGTATGGATATATACAAAAGCAGTATTTTTATATTTTTAAAAATTCATTAGACACATTCGTGTTCTATTTCTTCCTCCTCCATCATTTCATTCATTTCTTCTATAGTGATTGTATCAGGAGCCTGCGCAATATCTTCAAGTCCTTTTTCAAGAAGTTCAAGCTGTTTTTTCTTAAGCTTTTTATCGGCAATAACTAAATCTCTGCCTTTTGCTGCTGAGATAATCCGGATAGTCATTTCTGTCGGGGAACCTTCTTCTCCGACTTTTTCTTGAATATCATAACTCGGCCAGTCTTCAGGCAGATTGTCGATTTCGGTATAGCCCATTTTGGTATCAAGACGTTTTTGAATTTCGTTTTCAAGTATATTTGTCACATATTCTTTTTGCGACATAAACCTGCACGGAAGTACTATTTTTGTCCCTATAACTTCTTCCGGGTCACGTTTTTCATTCTTTTTAAACAGGTTTGCGGCAATTTGTAAATGTCCTATTTCGTAATCAAGAAACATTTCCCAGATTTTTTTGATTCTGTCGTTTTCTTCATCTTCCATACAGTTGTAGTATGTACAGACCTCCACAAACTCATGTAAAAGCAGCTTTTCAAACCACGATTCTGTCGGGTCAATCAACGCCTCGTACATTGTAACGTGTTCTTCTTCTACGTCTTTGATTTCTGCATAAGTTTCTCTTATGCACTGGTTTCCGTATTCCATACCGTGTTCGGCATAATAGTTGTGTGTTTGCTGCTCGCCTGCAACAAGTGTATAGATGTTTACTTTTGTCTGAGGGTCTGCTGTTGCTTTGTCATAAGGCTTTCTGAGTCTTATTCTGTTATCGTTATGATGATTCTGTGTCGGTCTGCTGAGCATAATATCCGTCTGTCCCTGTACAATATCGTTAGGGCTTATGCCGTGTTCAAAATATGCCCACTGGCTGTATCTGTACAGGTGGTCAAAGTCTTCTAACAAACCAAAATCAAAAGTTTCTTTTACATAATCATCCGGCTCGTTTTGAGCCATCCACGCTGTTAAATCTACAGCCACCTGCTCATACCCAAGCGTTGTCTCAAGCACTGACTGATCAGCAGGCGTGAGCCAGTTTACGGTCGTCTGCTGCATATCTTCAATACGTCTTGTCTGTGCAAGAAATTCATTGACCTCTGTATCATTACAGTTTCTGGCAAAATTATGTTTAAAATTCCAAGCTTCTACCTCGATACCGTTCATAAGTATTTGCCTTGTCCTTGTATAGCAGTCTACTTCTGTTTTGTTAAACGGCTTTTTTGCGATTTCATGCCAGCTTCGTATTTGTTTTTCTATGGGTGTTCCCTTTTCTAATAACGGATTAAAAGTCATTTTTTACCTTTCTCTATTTATGTAAAAACAAGCCCGAATTAGTAAATTTGTAAGGGCTAGTTTAAAGAATAATAGATAATCTATGATTTTTAATCACCTGAAATATTACAATTGCTTACCCATAAGTTTTGATTTTTCAGCGGTTTTTTCAACAGTTTCAAAAAGAATATCAGATATATTACTTTCGTTTAAGACTTTATTTCCCTCGGCAGTTGTACCTCCGGGGGTAGTAACGTTTGTAATAAGCTGCTCGGGTTCAATACCGGATTCAAGTATCATTTTTGCAGAGCCGAGAGCTGTCTGGGCAGAGAGCAATAGTGCTGTTTTGTAATCAATCCCGAGCTTTTCGCCGGCTTTTGCTATCTCGTTTATAACATAGTAATAAAAAGCAGGTCCTGAACCGCTGACACCGGTAATGGCATCAATGTCTTTTTCCTTTGCTTTTACTACTTTTCCGACACTTTCAAAAATTTTCACAACTGTATCAAAATCTTCTTCTGAGGCGTGTTCGCCTTTACAAACAGCGCTCATTCCTTCTGCCAGAAGTGCGGGAGTATTTGGCATAACACGCACAACTCTTGCTTCTTTTTCAAGAATTTCTTCAACTCTTGAAGACGATATGCCTGCTGCTATTGTAACGATTAGTTTTGTATTGTCTATTCTGTCTTCTATTTCTGTTAAAACATCTTTTACAACAAACGGTTTTACTGCAAGCAGTATAATATCAGCATCAGCAGCAGCTTCACGGTTATTATGCACTATTTTTATACCGAGTTCTTTTTCAATTTTGTGCGCATAATCCTTATTTGGCTCTGATGCAATGATATGACTTTTATCAAAAAGACCTGATTTCAACAGCCCTTTTATAATTGCCGTAGCCATTTTACCGGCACCTATAAACCCGATTGTTTTATCCATAGTGTAAACCTTTATTAACTCGTGTTCTGTCTGCATTTGACAATTGTTTTTGTCTTTTTTATCATGATATAACGCAAAAAAATTAATTCAAGGAGCAATAAAATGAGACGTACATTAGAAGGAACAAAAAGAAAAAGACAAAACGTCAGCGGTTTTAGAGCCAGAATGGCAACACCGGGCGGAAGAACAGTTATGAACAGAAGAAGAGCAAAAGGTCGTCACAGATTGGCTATTCAAGCTAAGAAAAGAGCTTAATTTACTCTTACAGTCTTAAAAGTTTAAAAAACAGACCTGCCGTCACAGACTGTGCAGGTCTGTTTTAGTTTAAAGAGAAAAGATGCTTCCTAAAAAATACAGATTAAAAAATACAAAGGCTTTTGATGCCACATATAAAAACCACAGAATTGTGTCAGATTCTCATATTATTATATATATTGGAAAAGAGAAAAAAGACCCGTATTCTGCTGCGAAATTCGGCTTTGTCGTAAGCAAGAAGTACCACAAACGTGCAACAAAAAGAAACAGAATAAAACGGCTTTTGAGAGAATGCGTAAGACTTTCTATAAAAAATAACAGGCTGGGCAATCTTGATAAATATATGTCTTTTATCCTTATGCCCAGAGTCTGTGATACAAATTATTCTCTTAAACTCAAAGATATTGAAAATTCATTTTACAAACTTACAGAAAGGATAAAATGAAAATATACAATTACAACGATATTCCGGAAGAATTTTTTTCAAATATTGAATTTGAAACCATTGAAAGTGTAAACGAAATTATTGAAGATGTAAAAAAAAGCGGAGATGGTGCGCTTATAAAGTATTCCAGAAAATTCGGCGACGGAATGCTCGATTCTCTTGATGTTTCAAAAGAAGAGATAAAAAACGCATACAAGAATGTAGATAAAAACACAATTGATGCAATTAAAACGGCAATCAAAAACGTACAAATGTTTGCACAAAAGCAGCTTGACTCCATAAAAAATCTGGATACAGAATGTGACGGAATAAAACTCGGACACAGAATTATTCCGATAAAAAAAGCCGGATGCTACATACCGGGCGGCAATTACCCTCTGCCGAGCACAGCTATTATGACAATAGTGCCTGCAAAAACAGCAGGTGTAAAAAAAATAATTGCGTGCTCACCCAGAATAAAAGATGTGACAATAGTTGCATGTGATATGGCAGGTGCGGATAAAATTTACAGAGTCGGAGGAGTTCAGTCAATAGCTGCCATGGCATACGGCACAGAAAGTATCGAATGTGTAGATAAGATTGTCGGACCCGGTAACAAATATGTAACTGCTGCAAAAAAACAGGTTTACGGAGATTGCGGAATAGATTTTCTGGCTGGTCCGTCAGAAGTTCTTATAATAGCTGATGAAACAGCAAATGCAGAGTTTGTAGCTGCAGATATGCTTGCCCAGTGTGAACACGACAAAGATGCACGTGCTTATTTAATCTGTTTTTCACAGAAGTTTGCAAAAGAAGTTGATAAATATGCAAAAGAAATGCTAAGACAGCTAAAAACAGCTGAAATTGCTAAAATATCTTACGAAAAATCTTTTGCGGTTGTTGTTGATAATATAGCGCAGGCAGTTGAAATTTCTGAAAAACGTGCGCCTGAGCATCTCGAACTGTGTGTTGAAAACGCACAGGACAAAATGAACATGTTTTCAAACTACGGCTCACTGTTTTTAGGTAATTATTCAGCAGAAGTATTCGGAGACTACTGTGCCGGAACAAATCATACACTGCCTACCAATATGGTATCCAGATATTCGGGTGGACTAAGTGTCTTTGATTTTATAAAAATCCAAACATATCAGTGTCTTGATATAACTGCTGCAAAAAAATTAGCAAAAACAGCTTCTGTAATTGCTGAAAGTGAAGGTCTTTTTGCTCATAAAAATGCATCGGATAAAAGATCTTAAATGCCTCTCATTTAGGTGATTACGGCAGTTTGTCGGCTTTTATAAACAATCTAAATTGGTTTACAATACATAATTATCTTGTGTAAACTCTCGGCAGTCTTACTCGAAGTGCACAGGTAAGTTCATAATGTATTGTGTTTAAAATTTTTGCCCATTCATCCATACTTATAACTTCGTTTCCGTCTTCACCTATAAGTGTTATAACATCACCCTCCTGCACATTACAGTCTGTTATGTCAAACATCATCTGATCCATTGTTATATTTCCGATTTGTTTGACTTTTTTACCGTTGATAATGCCATAAATCTTATTTGATAAGCCTCTAAACACCCCGTCGGCGTACCCTATTGGGATTGTTGCTATTTTTGTTGTTTTTTCTGTTTCAAATGTGTGAGAATAGCTTACTCCTTCATCTTTTTTTGCTGTATGAATATTGGTTATTCTTCCTTTAAGCGACATTGCAGGTTTTAAGTCAGGAACGGGTACCCCGGCAGGCAAATCCGGCTGCAACCCGTAAATGCCTATCCCGACTCTTGCCATATTGTAATCAAAATCTTTGTAACTTATAACAGCAGCTGTATTGCAGCAGTGTATAAGAAGACCTTCTGTGTCAACAGACTGTACTACATTGTGAAATTTTTCATATTGTCTTAGAGCAAGTTCTTCTGTTTCTGCTGTTGCAAAGTGGGTAAATATACCTTCAAGGTCTATAAAATCACACTTTTGAATTTTTTGTATAAACTCAACAGCCTCGTCAGGTCTGACACCTATTCTGTTCATACCTGTGTCTATTTTTACGTGAACTTTGGGTTTAATTTTTAGCTTTTCATAAGTTTGCCTGCAGGCTTCAATGTGTTCATCAGAAAATACTGAAACAGAAATATTGTTTTGAGCTGCACGGTCAAAAGACCAGACAGGGACAGCACCCAATACAAGAATAGGTGCTGTAATATCGTTTTCTCTAAGCTGCAGCCCTTCATCGATTGATGAAACACCGAGAAAATCTACGCCGGAAGCAAGCAGCACAGGTGCAATCATAACAGCCCCATGCCCGTAAGCATCTGCTTTTACAACAGCAAAAAGTTTTGCGTCTTTTTTTAAATACTTTTTGAATTCTAAGATATTATGTTCTATACAATCTAAGTTAACTTCTACCCATGCGTCTCTGTGTGTATTAAGAAATGATGTTCTGTTAAATTTCACTGTAATTCACCCGCATTAATTTACGTAATAATTCTATCTCAAAAAACATAATATGATAAAATTTTATAGTTGATTAACACAAAAAAGGATAAACTATGAAAATTGCTGTAATATCTGATATACACGGGAATATGCAGGCATTAGAGTCTGTATTAAAAGATATTGAAAAGGAAAAATGCGACAGAATTTTTTGTCTGGGCGACCTTGCAATGGCAGGGCCTGAACCTGAAAAAACAGTGGAAACAATTAAGGATTTTGTACAGAACAGTGATTTTGTCTGTATTCAGGGAAACACAGATCAGATGATAGCAAACTGTGACAATCAGATGATTCACATGCTGGAAGAAAACAATCCGGTTATGGCTCATGCTCTTGAATGTGATGTTACAGTTCTGTCAGAAGAGGCAAAAAATTTTTTGAGAGATTTGCCTGCACAAAAAGAAATAGAAATTGAAGGGGTAAAAATTCTTCTGGTTCACGGCAGTCCCAGAAAAAATAATGAAAATATTTTTGATAACTTAAAGATTGAAGAAGTTGAAGAAATGATAGCAGGAACAGATGCAAATATAATTTTTTGCGGTCATACACATGTTCCCTGCGGTTATCAGACAAATACAAAACAAACAGTTGTTAATGCTGGCAGCGTCGGACGTCCTTTTGCAAAAGAACCAAAAGCCTGCTATGCAATTATAGACATACAGGGAAATGAATTTTCCGTTAAACACAATCTTGTTGAATACGATGTTAAAACAGCTTCGGAAATTCTAAAAAACAGAGGTTTTGAAGGTGCGGATAAACTTGCAGCAATGCTTTTGTGTGCAACGAGCAGGTATCCGCAATAGTTTCAGGTGCCGGCTGCGGTCAGTGGAATTCCTGACGGGTGAACCAGGTGAGCGAGTGTTAAGCTGACGGCAGCGAAGCGTCGTCAGCAGCAGCAAGGAGCGGGAAGGAATTACAGGGCAGGCG
The DNA here is from genome assembly GCA_944326115.1 of Candidatus Gastranaerophilales bacterium. Classification (GTDB taxonomy): domain Bacteria; phylum Cyanobacteriota; class Vampirovibrionia; order Gastranaerophilales; family Gastranaerophilaceae; genus Limenecus. The sequence goes on from CALVCQ010000037.1 coordinate 15,864, forward strand.
GCGGCAATTGTGACACCGGATTAGAATATTGTATGAAAGGCAATTATGATTGAAAGATACAGTTTAAAAGAAATGAAAGATATATGGGAACTCGAATCAAAATTCGGTTTCTATCTGCAGGTGGAACTTGCTGTTTGCGAGGCTTACAATAAACTCGGAGATATCAGCGATAATGATCTGAAAACAATTAAAGAGCGTGCTGCTTTCAGTATAGAGCGTATTGATGAAATCGAAAAAGAAGTAGGACACGATGTTATTGCTTTTTTGACAAATGTAAATGAAAATGTCGGCGAAGCCTCAAGGTATATACATATGGGTATGACCAGCTCCGATGTTATAGATACTGCATTTGCTCTGCAGATAAAAAAGGCTTCGGAAATTATAGAAAATGACCTTAATAAAGTTATTGAAACAATAAAAAATAAAGCAGTTGAACATAAACATACCGTGTGCATAGGTCGCTCACACGGTATACATGCTGAACCCATGACTTTCGGGGTTAAGCTTTTAAGCTGGCTGGATCATTTTGAAAGAGCAAAAAAACGTTTTATAACAGCAAAAGAAGAAGTTGCACAGGGACAAATATCAGGACCTGTCGGAACTTACAGCAATATTTCACCGGAAATAGAGCAGATTGTCTGTGCAAATTTAGGACTGAAACCTGCCCGAATATCCACACAGGTCATAGCAAGAGACAACCATGCTTATTATATGCAGGCTCTGGCATTGATTGCTTCGGCTATTGAGCAGTGTGTAATTGAGATAAGGCATCTTCAAAGGACAGAAGTGCTGGAAGCTGAAGAAGCCTTTAAAAAAGGTCAAAAGGGCAGTTCTGCTATGCCGCATAAGAAAAATCCAATATCCTCGGAAAATCTTTCCGGTCTTGCAAGGGTTGTAAAGAGCAATGCTCAAGCTGCTATGGAAAATATTGCATTATGGCATGAAAGAGATATATCCCACAGCTCTGTGGAACGTATAATTTTCCCTGATTCAACAATCCTTATAGATTATATGCTTAATCGATTTAACAGACTCGTAGAAGGGCTTGTTGTACATAAAGAAAACATGCTTAAAAACACATCGCTGTTCGGTGGTATAGTGTATTCGCAGCGGGTGCTTCTTGCATTGACACAAAAAGGATTGTCAAGAGAAGAGGCTTATTCCATAGTACAGCGAAATGCACTGTCTGCTTTTAATAAACAGGAGGGTGATTTTAAAAAGAATCTTTATAATGATTCTTCTGTTACTTCCTTATTATCAGTACAGGAAATTGAAAACTGTTTTGATTCAGGGTATTATTTAAGGAACATTGATACTATATACAAGAGGTTTGGATTGTAATGGGCTGTTTAAAATTAATAATAAAAATAGCAATCATTGTTCTTGCGATAATCGGTTTCAAATCAATCGGCGGCTGGGACTGGATGGTAAAAACATTCCATATAGGCGAAAAACCGTCACAGGAGGCACTGATTGAAAAGAGCAAAGATGTTGCTGATTTCTCTTCTATACCGGAGGAATATGAACTTTCTAAATCTGCTAATATACTGGGGTTTCGTGCGGTAATAGCAAATCATGATGCAACGGGACAGAAACTTGCGGTAGTAAATGAAAACAAAGCGCTTAAAATAACGAAAGAAGATTTTAAAAACGGACAGCTAAAAAAAAAGATTGATAAAGTAAATGAAAAATTGTCTTATCAGTATGTTCATGTTGAAAATTTTAAGATTCTAAAACAGGGCACAATGAAAGCAATGGGTCAAACAGTTCCTTATGCGCAGTTTGAAGCGGAGGTTACAAATCTGCCGGTTAAAAACCTTAAAGGAATAATATCAGTGGTAACTGATAAAGACGGAAAAAATAAAATTATGGTTTCTGCAAACGACAGCGGTAAATATTCGCAGATTATTTCTGAACAATTTTTTAAAAATGTTAAATTAAGTGATTCAGAAGAATAATCAATATTAGTGTAAAATGTTTCAACAGTCATACCGGAATAAATGCATTTTATATAGCAAAAAAATTCTGATTTATGTTTTATAATAGTCAGGTAAAGCAGCTGAGGTGTTGAAAATGTCTGATGATATGAATATAGATGCATATATTACTTCTCCTTATTCTTCTGACTTAAAAAAGCAAAGAGATGCAGCTTTTGAAAGTGCAAGAAATATAAGAAAAGTAACAGAAACGCCGGAAGAATACCGTATTCGTATGGCACAGCAGGAAATGCAGCATCAGGAAGAACTCAAACATGAAAATACTGATGTTCTTAAACAAAGACTTGCAAATCTTGATATTTCAAATATTGCAACCAAAAATCGTGCGGCTATTGAGGCAATGATTAGCGAAGCTGAATCCATTAAATTTTTTGCTCTGTATAACAATTATGATATGAACAGTATTGATTTCAGAAACCTTGATAAAGCTGTTAAAGCGGCACAAATTAGACTGCAAAGTCTTAAAAAGGGCGAGGATAAAAAAGATATCGGCACGGGAATTTATTCTGATACTTATCGCAAATCCTCTTCTGATGATGATTTGTTATCGAAACTTCTGGGCAATTCTTCCCATGATAATTTAAATCCCTTAAACAAAAATAACAGGATATAAGGATTTATCTTGCATATATATCCTCTTTCTTTACGGAAAAATCATCAGGATTATAGTTTTTTAAATAATTGATTGCCTGTTCAGGTGTATCTGCTATGTAATACAGATTTTGTGCTTTTTTATTGGCAAATTTTTGTTCTACAATGTCATCAAAAAATCGTAAAAGATTGTTATAAAACCCGTTTGTATTAAGTATTACAATTGCCTTGTTGTTGTATCCGAGCTGTTTTTGTACAATCATTTCGCTTAATTCTTCAAGAGTTCCGAAACCGCCCGGCAGAGCAATCAGCGCATCTGACATTTCGTCCATTTTTGCTTTTCTGCTTCTCATACAGGGAGTAACATAAAACTCGTCACAGTAGTCCGAATAAACATCCAATTCTCTCAATTTTTCCGGCATGATTCCGATTAATCTTTTACCTCCGGACTTAACTTCTTTTGCACACGCCCACATCAATCCCAGACAGCTGCCGCCGTATACCATATTCATATTGTTTTTTGCCAGCAGTATACCCAGTTTTTTTGCAGCTTCATAATAAGATTTATCCAAAAAATTACATGATGAAGCAAATACACATATATTATTAATCATCGTTGTTTCCTTTAAGTATCAGTAACAATCATAGCATACAACATCCCTGTCAAAAGTCCATCATCTGTATATTTTCGTCTATTTGTACAGGAAGAAATGTAACGCAATGTAACAAATGTAAAAAAAGATTTACAAAGGGCGAAGAAGCAGAGATAAT
>CALVCQ010000038.1 GCA_944326115.1 Candidatus Gastranaerophilales bacterium
CATCGGCTGAGCTAAAGCGAAGCCTGATGTTATGCCCCTACCTGGCGGCGCCACTCGCACTCCGTGTACCACTCCTAGCTTGAGGCGTAGGCAAACAGCAGGTGCGCCGTACGCCTCAGGATGCCCTCGGGTACAAGCGAGGTCCCACTCAGACAGATTAATAAAAATCAATTAGAATTAAAACAACAGCAAGCAATATAACTTATTTATATACATATTTACTTTATATGCTATAATCTTCACATAATGAATAAAAAGTCGCTAAGCATAAGTACACAGAATAAATTAATACTGTTAGGACTGGTAGTCAGCACCATACTTATTGTAGGGTTAGCTGTTTTTGCCATTACAAATATTCAGCAAAAAATTTCGGAAGTATACTCCGGTTTTGGTGAAATATTAACCAAAACGCTTGCAATAGAAAGCGTTGAAATAACAAAAAATGTACAGGAATTTGAAAAATTTGCTACATTGCAGGCGCATACACATTCTATTATAAACAGCAACAATGAAATCGCCTTTGTTGAATTTCAGGATGACAAAAACAATATAATTTATTCCAGTAAAAAAGAATATCCAAATCGTGCACATCAAGCCAAAATCACAAGCTCTGCGCAGATGATAGACAATAACGACGGAGTAAAAACGACTATCGGTAAAGTTACTGTCGGTTTAACAGGCGGTGCAACAAAAGATATTTCGCATGCCACAAGAAACTCTATGCTTGTTGTATTTACTGTGGCATGGCTTGTTTTTACTTTTGTAATTTTGATTAACACTATACTCATTACCCGTGAACTCAGCATGCTTCATCACGGTGTGAAGAAAATCACCACAGGTCAATTCGGTTACACTCTTGATGACAAAAACACATCCGGAGAAATAAAAGATCTTATAAATGCCTTTAATGACATGTCTTTAAGACTTCATCAATACGAAGAACAAAATATTGACCAGCTTACGCTGGAGAGAAATAAATTTGAAGCGGTGTTGATGAGTATTGTAAACGGTGTTGTTGTTTGTGATAACTATGACAATGTTGTACTTGTCAACAATGCAGCGAAGAAAATGCTTGAGGTCGAGGATTCTCAAATCCTTAATACAAAAATTCAAATGTATTGTGATACTGACGGTGAGTTGTGTTTTAAAGAAAAAATAGAACAATTTAAAGACACACCCCTTGATGTTATGGAAAACAAACCGCTTGAATTCAATATAGAAATTGATTCAAGAGTGTTAAAAGCAGTTATATCCCCTATGTTTACATCAGGACAGGATTATGTCGGTTATGTAATCGTTCTTATTGATGTAACAAAAGAAGTGGAAATAGACAGGATGAAAAGCAATTTTATATCCAATGTCAGCCATGAATTGCGAACACCCGTTACGGTTTTAAGAACATATATTGATACAATATACAATCACTCTGATGAATTTGACGAGCAGACAAACAAAGAATTTTTTGAAGTAATCAATAAAGAAGCCGCAAGACTTCAAAAAATGGTGAATGATATCCTTGATTTTTCAAGACTTGAGGCAGGAAATGTCAAAGTAGAAAAAGAACTTACGGATATAGTTCCGATGATTGAATCGGAAATTAAATCAATGCAGATACTCGCAGAAGAAAAACATATAACATTTTCTTTGATAAAAGAACCGGATTTGCCGAAAATCCCGATAAATGCAGATAGTATAGAACGGGCTTTGAACAATCTTTTGTCAAATGCGATCAAGTATTCTCCAGAAAACGGAAGGATAAAAGTAAGAGCGGAAATAGCAAGAGATCCTCAATATGTCGAAGTTTCCGTTGAAGATCAGGGCTGCGGTATTTCGGAAGAACATCAAAAAAAGATATTTGAACGTTTTTACAGGGTCGAAAATGATACGCATACAGTAAAAGGCACCGGTCTCGGGCTGCACCTTGTTAAAATAACAATAGAAAAACATCATAAGGGTGAAGTTTTTGTAAAAAGCAAACCCGGTGAAGGCTCAACTTTCGGTTTCAGACTGCCGATTAATCCTCTGGATATTACTGATGAGAATAAAGATTCATAAATAATGACATTGTGTATTGTTTAAGGTATTATTTTAACAGTATATAATTTTTAACAGGACTAATTTTAATGAAATTAAAAGAAACACTTGCGGAAAATTCTTTTGATTATACATATCTGACTAACAGAATTTATAAATACATAAAGCCGTATCTTTTTAGAATTATTCTTGGTTTTTTAATTGCATTGCCGGTTGGTGCGCTGGACGGTGTAATAGCTTATGCGCTAAAACCTTATATGGATGAAGTCTTAATTAAAAAAAACATGCTGCTTGCTTATGTGATTCCATTTGGTATAGTTGCTTTTGCTGCTTTACAGGGCGGTCTTAGATATTTAAATGACTATCTTACAAACTGGACAGGACAAAAAGTAACAAATGATGTAAAACTCGGTTTGTTTAAAAAACTTGTTCAAATGGATGCAAAATTCTATGATGAAAATTCTTCAGGTATTATATTAACGAGATATTTAACGGATCCTGATACAGCTTCAAAAGGAATACTTGATAATTTAAAAGCACTGATGAGTTCGGGTATCGGTGCCCTGGCTCTTATTGGCGTAATGCTATACAATTCCTGGGAGCTTGCTCTGGTAGGTGTAATAGTGCTTTGTCTTGCATTTTTGCCGGCTGTATTTATCAGAAAAAGAATTAAATCTGCATCCAACGCTACTATGAAAATCGGCGGAAATATAATGACTGATTTTAATGAGACAACGCAGGGAAATAAAATTGTTGCTTCATATAATCTTGCGGATTACCAGTTTGGCAAATTTGCTAAAGAAATAAGAGATTCTTTTGATGTTAATATGTCACTGGTAAAAAGAGTTTCCTGGATGTCGCCTATTATGTATACAATAGCATCTGTCGGTATTGCTGTAGTAATGGCATTCGGTACTTATCTGGTATTATCCGGTCGTATGACAAGCGGAAGTCTGCTATCATTTGTTACTTCTTTGCTGCTCTTGTACAAGCCTGTTAAAACTCTGGGTAACACTTTAACAACATTGCAATCAATCTTTGTTGCCCTGTGCAGAACATTTGAATTATTTGATATGCAACCGGAAATACAAGACAGAGAAAACGCTGTAGAACTTCAAGAAATTAAAGACAGCGTATCGTTAGAAAACGTATGCTTTGAATATGTAAAAGATATACCTGTTCTAAAAAACATTAACCTGACAGCACATGTCGGAGAAACTGTTGCAATAGTAGGAAACTCCGGAGGCGGAAAAACGACTATTGCAAACCTTATTCCACGTTTTTACGATGTTACATCAGGTGCAATCAAAATTGACAATACGGACATAAGAGATATAAAAATAGAATCATTAAGAAAGCATATTTCTGTAGTATTTCAGGATAATTTCTTATTCACCGGGACTATCAAAGAAAATCTGTTGATGGGAAACTTTAATGCAACGGAAGATGATTTGCAGAAAGTTATTGTTGCAGCACATCTTGATGAATTTTTAGATGAAATGACAGACGGCATAAATACACTGATAGGCGAAAGAGGAACAACTCTCTCCGGCGGACAACGACAGAGAGTTGCAATAGCCAGAGCAATGTTAAAAAATGCGCCGATAGTAATTCTTGATGAGGCAACATCTGCTCTTGACAACAAGTCAGAAGCTGTTGTTCAAAAAGCTCTCGATAATCTTATGCAAAATAAAACCGTATTTGTCATTGCTCACAGACTCTCAACTATACAAAATGCTGACAAAATTGCAGTAATAAATGAGGGTGAACTTGTGGAACTGGGTACCCACGATGAACTTCTTGCCAAAGATAACGGCTTTTACAAGCGTTTGTATGAAATGCAATTTGCAAAAAAAGATAATATTCCGTTAAATTTATAATATTTTTATGTAATTGATGAATACAGATTATTCCGTTGCAAATCTCTGTATTTTCAGAGCAGATTTTGCTATATAAAATCTTATAAAGATAAGTTTAAATAATCATGATAAAATAGATAAAAATAAGGAGATAAATTATAAATGCTCACAGCTAATCAAAGTTTGAAGCCTGTCAGTACAAAAATTAATGATAAAAATCATATCGAAATCGGCGGATGTGATCTTGTTGAGCTTGCCGAAAAATACGGAACTCCGCTGTATGTTTTTGATGAACAAACAATAAGAACTATTGCCAGACAGTACAAAGAGGCTTTTAAAAATTATCCTAAAGTAAGTATGTTATATGCGTCTAAAGCATTTATGACCAAAGCTGTTGTAAGAATTCTTGATGAAGAAGGATTCGGCTTTGATATGGTTTCCGGAGGTGAAATATATACGGCATATACTGCAAAAGCAGATATGAAAAAAAGTCTGTTTAACGGAAATAATAAATCTGTTGATGAACTTAAAATGGCTGTTGATTTTGGAGTCGGACTGATTTCAGCAGACAATTTTTTAGAACTGTCTTTGTTAAATGACATTGCTGAATCAAAAAACAAAAAAGTTGATATTCTTTTGCGTGTGACTCCGGGAATAGAATGTCACACACATGAATATATACAAACAGGTCATCTTGATTCAAAATTCGGATTTGACCTGACACAGATTGATGATGCGGTAACTCTTATAACAGAAAAATACAAAAATATTAATTTAGTCGGCTTGCATGCACACATAGGCTCACAAATATTTGAAACTTCTATATATTATGACGAAGTTGATGTTTTGCTAAGAGAGATGGGAAGACTGAAAGAAAAATATAAAATTAATCTTACGCATATCAATCTTGGAGGCGGATTAGGTATCAAATATACAGAAAAAGACTGCCCACCTTCTATATATGAAATAGCAGAAAAAATTATTTTATCAATAAAAGAAAATGCCGCTAAATACAATGTGGATGAACCGGAAATTCATATAGAACCCGGCAGAAGCATAATCGGAACCTCCGGTGTTACCTTATATACAGTCGGAAGCTCCAAACAGGTCCCAAAAGGAAAGAAATATATTGCAGTAGACGGCGGAATGGCTGATAATCCAAGACCGAGTTTATATCAGGCACTCTACACAGCAGATGTAGCAAACAGACCTTATGATAAAAAAACAGAAACCGTTACTATTGCGGGACGATTCTGTGAATCAGGTGATATTCTTATAAAAGAAGCAAAAATGCCTTTGTTAAAAGAAGGTGATATTCTTTGTTTTTATGATACCGGTGCTTATGGATACTCTATGTCAAGTAATTACAACAGAGTTTTGAGACCTGCTGCGGTACTTGTAAATAACTCACAATCTGATATTATTATAGAAAGAGAAAGTTACGAGCATCTGGTTTCGTTGGACAGGATACCCGAAAAATTAAGGAAATAAAAAGTGATAGGCGAAATTAAGGACATATTGCTAAATCAGCTTAAAACTCTGCATTTAACTCTTAACTGGGTAAATGTACTTGAAGTTCTTATAATAGTTGCTTTTATTTTTCTTATTTATCAAAAGTTTATTAAAGGTACACAATCTGAAAAACTGGTAAAAGGTATTTTTATCCTGTTATTTGCATGGTTGTTTTCAGAAATATTAATCAAGCTCAATCTCCTTATCCTGGGTGTTTTCTTAAGAACCATGGTAAGCGTGATTATGTTTGGTGCTGTCATCATATTTCAGCCGGAAATCAGAAGATTTCTCGGTTATCTCGGGCAATCAAATATATTTCATTCACACTTAAAAAAGAAAAATCTTAAAGATGTTCAAAAAGTTAATGTTATAAAAGAACTTATAGAAACTGTAAAATATCTTTCAAAAACAAGAACCGGTGCTTTAATGGTTCTGGAAAGAGATGATGATGTAAACAGTTATTCAGATGTCGGCACACAGCTGGAGGCAATACTGTCTACAGAACTATTGCTTACAATCTTTCACCCGAACACTCCGCTGCATGACGGTGCTGTTGTTATAACAGGAGAAACCATTCGTTCTGCCGGCGTTCTTTTACCATTAACGGAAGATCCGAAATTAAGCTGGAAATACGGCACCCGCCACAGAGCCGCTATTGGTATGAGTGAAGTATCTGATTCTGCTTGTCTTGTAGTTTCTGAAGAAACAGGAGATGTATCAATTGCTCTGGACGGAACATTAAAAAAATATGATGATATTACATTATTAAAAAAAGATCTTGAAATTCTTCTGGGATACGAAGATGATGAACTTATTGAAGAAAATAAAACAGTCTTTAATTTTATAAAAATTAAAACAAAAAAACAAAATAATTTATCAGAAAAGAAAAATGACAAAATGTCAAAATAAAAAATAATATGAATCCAGTAGAATCTATTTACAGAAATAAAATTGTAGCGGTTATAAGAGCAGAAAGTTCCTCAGAAGCCATAGAAAAAGCTCAGGCAATGATAAAAGGAGGAATTAAGGTTTTTGAAATAACGGTAGAAAATTCTAATCTGTATCCTGCCATAAAAGAATTAAAAAAAATTGACGGTATAACAGTAATGGCTGGTAATGTCATTACGTCAATGCAGGCGCAGCAAGCAATAGACAACGGGGCACAGGTAATTATATCTCCGGTTTTTCAGGGCAGCTTGTTGAAGTACTGTACAGGCTGCAAAGTTCCTCATATAGTAACAGTGTCTACTGCCAATGAAGCCTATAATGCCTGGAAATCAAGGATACCGATAATAAAATTATTCCCTGCAAAATCAATGGGGCAGGTTGAATATCTGGAAGATTTATTAAGACCAATGCCGTTCTTGAATCTCATGCCGTCAGGCGGCGTCAGCATACATGATTTTACCATGTACTTAAAAGCCGGTGCTGCGGCAGTAGGTATAGGCAGAAGCCTTTATAAAAATGCTGATTTACAGGAAATTACAGAACGGGCAAAATTTGCAGTGTCAGAACTAAATAAGCTCTAACGGATTATCTCCATTATACTTTTTGCACGACTTGCCCAGGTATGTCTTTCTTTGGTAATATTATATGCTTGTTGAGCCATTTTTAAACGTTCATCTTCGTTTGAAAGATAGAATAAAGCTTTATCGGCAATATCATCAAAATTAGAATGATTAAAATATCCGAAAGAATCTCCGAATTCAGCTTTTATCGATGGAGTATCACTAACCAGTGAAAACGTTGAAACTGCTGAAGCATTTAGAATTCTCTCATGAATACCAAGTGCCAGCTGCATAGGATGACAATGTAAAGAAATCTTTGCTTTATTCATAATTTCAACACTTTCAACAATATTGCAGCTGCCGGCATGTTTAACTTTACCTTTTATGTATTTTTCCCACGGTCCGTTACCGTATATCTGTACATTAAAATCAGACAACGCTTGAATCATTTTTACTTTTTGTTCATACATTGCTATTGTCGAAACGTTTTGGAATAAAAGCAAATACTGATCTGCATCAAGTTCAATACCGTAAGAAGAAGTTAGTGCCTGACATATTTGCCAAAAGCTTAATTTAGGATTTTGCATGGTAATTTCGAGCATTTGCATCATCAATTTAAATACAAGTTCAGGCATTGTTTGTTTTAATTCTTCCAATTTTTTTTCATAATCAATAATTGATGAAAAATATACAATATCAATTTCTTTCTTAGAGTTTGTGTTTTTCCACAAATCCATATCAGTTGCGTGAGGAATATAACCGTGTCTCAGGGAAGGAAGATATTTTGCTACAGGTTCATTATCTGCAGGAGTAACTTCAAATACAATAAATTTCTCAAATGGCAAAAACTGTTTAATAACATTATAATTTTGTGCAAAAACAGAATCCACAGACCACATTATATTGGTGATATTCATGCTCATTATTTTTTGCCAAAAATCCAAACAAGAAGTGTTAAAACCTATTGCAAGGTTAAAATTTATATTATTATTACTGCAATAATATGTAGAATAAGCATTAACACCTATTTCTTGAAAACCTTTTAGCAGTCCGCAGGAAAAAGATGCCAGTACATTATATACACCGCCTTCGAGTTGGTCATTGCCATGCACTGCAACTACTATATCTTTTTTTTCCATAAAACCTCCGACTATATCTAAGGATATCATCCTATAATATTATTAGTTTGTCGAATAAGCAATGTTTTTTAATATTTAAGTCTGATTAAATAAAAAAATACACATAAGCAAATCTGTTTGCTTATGAATATGAAAAGAAAAATTATTTCAGACTAAACTTCAAATAACTTGTGTAATCTATATAATATATCATCATTATCAAGTTCTTTTGTAAGTTCATTCAAATCAAGCGACTGCTGAAAGTATCTTGCAGCTTTTGTATTTTCTCCGAGTATTGCGTAAGCTCTTCCCAGATTAAAATAAGCAAGAGCATAATTACTGTTTGTTAATACTGCTTTATCAAACAATCCTATGGCTTCTGTTGTATTACCTATATCGTCAAGATAAATTACACCCAGATTATTGTATGCTATGGAATATTCAGGATTTAAATTGATAGCTTTGTTATAAGCCACAATCGCTTCTTCTGTATAATCTTTTTCCCACAAAGCCATGCCGCATTTACAATAAGCTTTTGCATTTTCCGGATTTATTTTTATTGCATCACAATAAGCTTTTATTGCATTATCATATTCTTCTATTGAAAAATATGTATCACCGATAGCAATCTGGCTTTCTTCCGAGTCAGGATTTAATACTGCTGCAGTTTGATATAAAACAATAGCTGCCTCAGGATTGTTTTTTATTTCAAAATAAACAGAACCTAATGCCTGACAAACAATAGATGTCCAGTAAGGATCAGGATTTATATTAATTGCTTTTTGATAATGTTCTATTGCATCGTCATATTGTTCAAGCTGAACAAGCGCAAACGCAAGACTGTTATGATAAAACGGATTTTCTTCATCTTTTTCTAATGCCATGTTAAAAGCATTGACCGCAGAAAGACTTTCGTTTTTTTGTAAATACAAATGTCCTAGTTCATAGTAAACTTTGTCATTGTCCGGCTCAATTTCCAAAAGTTTTGTATAACAATCGATAGCTTGATCTTGATTATCCGGAAAATGAGTCTGGATAAGAGTGGCAAGTTTAATAAGAGCAACTCTGTCATAAGGATTTGATTCCAAAACTTTTTTATAAGCTTCGAGAGCAATTTCCGGAGCATGTTCTTTTATACAAATATCTCCGATTCTATTATAAAAATACTCATCTCTGCCTGTATTTTCGGCAGCGACATCGTATGCCGCAACAGCACCCGAACTGTTTTTTATTTTTTCAAGAAATGCGCCGTATGTTTTATACATAAAAACTGCCGCATCATCGTACAGATTTTTATACATCATTTTTAATGATGCTGAATCCCATAAGACAGTAAGACAACCTGAACATGCATAATAAACCATCCTTATAAAATCAATAAAAGATGGTTTTACATTATTTATTTTTTCATAAAGCATAGCTGCGAGAATAAGCCTCGGGCGTGCAGAATTAAGAGGTTTTATCCTAATCGCATCTTTAAATTCCTTTTCTGCAGCATCAAAATCACGTGCCAGTTTTAAAAAATATCCGGTATAAAGATGAGCGTTGGTGTTATCCGGAGCTATATTTACAGCAACTTTGCACTGTTCAATAGCTGAATCCAGAGAAATTTGCCCGTTTTCAAACATAAGACAGGCTAAACGATAGTAAGTTTCGGGAATCTCCGGATTTTGTTTGATAGTTTGAATATAAAAATTAACTGCATTTTCCAAATCAGCATAATTACTTCTTAACAAATATCTTTCATGAAATATTCTTGCTTTTTCTAATGTTTTTATTGCTGATTCTTTTTTTGATTCTGCATCTGTATTATTAAAATTATCCATTTTGTGTTGTTCTAGCATGCCTACCTCTGTCTCATGTCTTTAGAAACGTCGGTTGATTAAAATAAAAAATTTAATTTTTCCAAAAGAAATCATCTTTTTATACCAAATTTAAAAAAATTTGCTTAAAATTTTTCACAATGTTATTATATCTAGGCTTATCTATTGTAGTTATTTAAATCAGGATTATGGCAAAATCAAAAACTAAAGAAACGACTGAAGCAAAAGAAAAAAAGGCTTTAAAAACCAAATCTGAAAAAGAAAAGACTAAAACATCGCAAAAGTCTAAAAAAGGACAAAAAGCGCTTGTTATAGTTGAGTCTCCTGCTAAATCAAAAACGATAAAAAAAATACTCGGAGATTCTTATCAGATAGAAGCAAGCTACGGTCACATCAGAGATTTTCCGCCGAAGGTACTGGGGTTTGATGTAACGAATAATTTTGAGCCCTCATTTATTGTCATACCTGAAAAAAATGTTGTAGTAAAAAAGCTGAATGAACTGGCAAAAAAATCTGACAAGGTCTACCTTGCATCCGATCCGGATCGTGAAGGAGAAGCTATTGCATGGCATGTTAGACAGGTTCTGGATGTGCCTGACAGCAAGATAAACCGTATTGAGTTTAACGAAATTACACCAAAGGCTATAAAAAATGCTGTGGAACACCCCCGTCAAATAGACATGGAAAGAGTAAAAGCACAGCAAACAAGACAAATTTTAGACAGACTGGTAGGTTACAAAATAAGCCCTGTATTGTGGGAAAAGATGAGAAACTACAGACTTTCGGCAGGAAGAGTGCAAAGCGTTGCTCTTCGTATGATTTGTGAGCGGGAAGATGAAATTGATGCATTCAAACCTGTTGAATACTGGTCAATTACTGCTGATTTGCTGAAAGGAGAACTTCCTTTTAGTGCAGAATTGACTAAATTTAAAGATAAAAAAGCTGACATAAAAAATAAAAAAGAAGCAGATAAAATTGTTGATGAATTGACAAAAAAAGGACTGAAATACGAGGTATCAAAAGTTACCTTCAGAGATACACAAAGAAAGCCCTCCGCACCATTTATCACTTCTACACTGCAAAGAGAAGCCAGCAGCAAACTCGGATACGGCGTTTCAAAGACCATGCAGATAGCACAAAAGCTTTATGAAGGTATAGAAATAGGCGGTGAACCTGTCGGTTTGATTACATATATGAGAACTGACTCTGTTAGAATTTCAGATGATGCACAAAGTGCAGCAAAAGATTACATCACAAAAAGTTTTGGTGATAATTATTATCCGAAAACACCTAATAATTATGTCAAAGGCGGAAAAAATGTTCAGGATGCACACGAAGCAATCAGACCTTCTTATATAGAAAGAACACCTGAGAGTATAAAACAATACCTTACATCGGAACAGTACCGTTTATACAAGCTCATATGGGCAAGATTTATCGCCTCTCAGATGGAAAATGCTAAAGTAAAAAACACCTCCGTTGACATTACAGCAGGGGATTATTTGTTTAAAACAGGTACGAGTAAAGTTGTTTTTGATGGTTTTCTAAAAGTTTACAACGAAAATGAAGACGAACCTGATTCCAGCAAAATACCTGATCTTGAACAGGGTGATGTGCTTAAACTTCAAAAAATTAATCCAAAACAGCATTTTACACAGCCGCCGCCAAGATTTACGGAAGCGTCTCTTGTAAAAGCTCTTGAAGAATACGGAATAGGTCGTCCTTCAACTTATGCTCCCATTATTTCTAAAATTCAGCAAAAAGGATATGTTGAAAAGCAAGATAAGGCACTTGCTCCTACAATACTCGGCAGGACGTTGTGCAGAGAACTTGTAAAATACTTTACTGATATAATGAACTACCAATTTACCGCACAGATGGAAACAAAACTCGACGACATTGCAGAAGAAAAAGCTGTTTGGACGGATGTGTTAAAAGATTTTTATACTCCGTTTAATGATACAGTAAATTCAGCAAAGCAAAATATGCCAAGAGTCCTTATTGAATCTGACATAGTTTGTCCGAATTGCGGTAAAAAAATGATTGTTAGAACAAGCCGTTACGGAACGCAATTTTTGGGCTGTTCAGGATACCCTGAATGTAAAACTATGATGCCCTTAAATAAAGACGGAACAGCTGCTTTGGCAGAAGAAAAAAGTGAAGAAAAATGTGAAAAATGCGGTTCTGATATGATAATAAAAACAGGACCATACGGCAGATACCTTCAATGCACGAACGATGAATGCAAACATCGTAAAAGGCTTATTGTTTCTACGGGTGTTACGTGTCCAAAATGCGCTAAAGGAGAAATTATCCAGAGAAAATCAAAATACGGAAAAATTTTTTACGGCTGCAGTAAATATCCTGATTGTGATTTTGTTTCCTGGAATGAACCAGTAAAAGAAAAATGTCCTGAATGCGGAGCATATATGGTTAAAAAAATTACAAAAAAAGAATCAAAACTTGTATGTTCAAATAATGAATGTTCTTTTTCAAAGCCGCTGGATACGGAAGAAGGTAATTCATGATTAAATTTGCATTAATCGGTCACCCTCTGACTCAATCATTGTCCGCAGTGATGCACAATGCAATGCTTGAACATTTAGGGATAGAAGGCTCTTATGAACTTCTTGATACAGAAAGCGAAGATCTTGTTACGAGAATAAAGCAATTAAAATCACAGGGATATACGGGGTTTAATATAACAATACCTTTAAAAGTACCCGTAACTTTGTTTCTGGATGAATGTGACAGACTTGCTGACATTGCCGGATGTGCTAATACTGTAAAAATTATGCCGGATAAAACTTTATACGGTTATAATACGGATATTTACGGTTTTAGTGCGGCAATACCTGAAAATTTGAAAGCGGAATTGAAAGGGCAAACTGCGTCAATTCTCGGTACAGGCGGTGCTGCAAGAGCTGCCTCGATAGCTCTGTGTGATACGGGCATTAATCAAATAGATTTTTATGCGAGAAATGTTATAAATGCAAGCAAAATGGTTAACTTTTTGAGAGAAACTTTTTCTCATATTAAATTCAATCTTAAACAAATACAGAGTTTAACTGATTTATCAGAAACAAAAATACTTGTAAATTCCACGCCTATTGGGATGAAAGGTAAAGCCGCAGGAGTAAGCCCGATAGACGAAAATTGTATAAAAACGTTGCCCAAAGATGCAATTGTGTATGATATTGTATACAACCCTTTAAAAACTGAGTTTATTAAACTTGCAAACAAAAATGGCTACAGAACAATTACCGGTCTTGATATGCTGGTTCATCAAGGTGCAAAAGCATTTGAAATATGGACGGGGCACAAAGCAATGCCTGATATAATGAAAATGGCAGCACTTGAAGAACTGGCAGAATAAACTTTTTATATTTATAACAAAATCTTTTGCCGAAACATTACGGGCTCAGAAACTAATTGCACTGATTTCTTATACACGAATTAAAGATTTTCCTGATACATTTGCAAGAACAGAATAACTGTTGAAGTTAATTTATCAATATTGACAAAACCTATCTCAACAGTACGTCCGCTTATTGTATTAACAATACCGTCCACCGTAAAATCAATATCCTTGTATCTTAAATCAATGCCAACTTTTTGACCTTTTTTAAGACCGTTTTCTGACAGAGTATCAGCCGTAACAATAATACCTTTTTGTGAAACAGCAAGCAGTGAATCTACGACAGGATTGTGCAGTGTATCAATATCAGAAGCGCCTAAAATATCATCATTGCTGTTTCTGACAACCCAGGAAATCTGTCTCAGACCTGTTGAAGCCTCCGTATCAACAGCTGAATTGTCATCTCCTTTTGCGGAAACCTGTTTAGTCTTTTTGGCAAGATCAGGATCTTTTATATTTCTGTGAGGGTTATACACCTGACCTGTAACAGGGTCAAGGGGATAACTCGGATTATAAGGATCTTCTATTATTATGGAATCAAATATCTGTGCGGTAAACGAAGTTGTATTGTTAACAGTTCTGTCCGGTGCATCATCATAGTGTTTATTTATAGGATATGATTCTACAATATCCTCTGTTGCACCGTTATTATTTATATCCAATCTGTATTGATTGTTTCTGAAAATTGCATAATCGCCTATAATACCGCTTCCTATTACAAGTTTTGAAAATGCTGCAGGATCGGATTTGTTTATAGAATCAATAAATGCGTAATCCGAATATAATTTTTCAAAATTAGCACCGTATACGGCATCTCCTACTGAATCACCAAGTGTCAAATGAACGCTCAGAGCGTGTTTATCATTTTCATCCGGCTGATAATTAGGATTGTGAGGATTTGAACCGACATCTTTCTGTTCATAATTTGCACCCTGAATATCAAAATTCAAAAGCCCGCCGTTTTTGTTTGCATTATGGAAGCCCGTTGCTTCAATACCGTATTTGCTGTCGTGCCTGATATCGCCTTTTTGAGCAGATTCGGAAATATCATAAACCTGTGCGGTTATTGTATCCGCTTTCAATGTGACTTTATCCTGAGCATAGCCGTTGTAAATATCGAGCTTGCTGTTTTTGTTTTCCGATGTATTTTTTGCATCAGTTACAGTGAGATTAATGGTTGACGGAATAATATCCGGATTTCTATCAACCCGTCCGAGATTTACTACGGTAAGTTTTTCATCATCAACATTAACTGTAACGTCATTTGCTGCAGCGATTTCTCTTATATAAGTATTACCGTCAGTGTCAATTTTTACAGAGCCGTTTCTGCTCAATATCGATTCTATATCAAGACCTTGTGTGCTGTTTATCGTAATATTATTTCCTGCTTCTGCTGAGAGCAAACCTGCAGAAACATCGTCTATACTGATATTGGAACTGTCAGATTGTGCATTTAAATACAAATTACCGGAAGCACTAAGAGATGATGCTGTTATATCTCCGTTAACAGCTCCGAGAAGTGCATTTTGAGCACTGAGAGTATTTATGTTTAAATCTCCTTCCGGCGAAAGAAGATTGATATCTCCAAAAGCATTTGCTGTTACTTTGCCGCCTGATGTTACATGAATAGCATTATCAGGGTTTACATTGTTAAATCCGTCTGCAACAACATCTATTGAATCGACCTGACCTATATTATCGGCGCTTAATACAACATTTCCGCCTGCTGATATACCTTGAGCCTGTTGATTTTGCGTCGCAGATGTATTTACAATATCTGCGTTTGATACGGTTATATTAATATCTTTGTCTGCCGTAATGTTACCCTTTGTTGTATTGTGTGCAATATTTACATCCGAGCCTGTACTTTGAAGTGTAACGTTAGCACCATGAATTTGCCCGTTTACATTTACGGAATTTCCTGATTCTCTGTTATAAAGCATTACATCCGATGAAGAAGACACAAGGGCGCCGTTATTTACATTTAATGAGCCTTTATTATTTGTAATTGTTAAGTTTGCACTGTTTGTTAGCTGTGAATTTTCATTGAAGGTTATACCTCCTTCGCCGTTATTAGTTACATTGATAACATTTGCCACGGCATTAGTTTTTGAATTTTCACCAAATTCTATAGAGCTGTTTTCACCCTGTGCGTTATTTGTAATATTTATGACATTCTCGGGAACAGGAGCAGTATCCGAAGCCAGAACAGGACCTTTGTCTCCGTTTATTGTGCCGTTTATAGCAATTTTACCTGAAGCATTTGAGTTTGTACTGTTATTTGAAATATTTAATTCAGCATAGTTGTTGATAACAGAATTTTCGGAGAGTAATATACCGTAGTCATTTGCTCCGCCGTTTCCGTCATTTGTTATATTTATAATACCGCCGGCAGTTTGACCGTCTCCGTTGTTCAATGTACCGTTTATAGTTATTCCTCCGCCGTCACCGGAAGTTGAAGAATTAACAAGATTCAAAATACCGGTATAAACATTATCTCCCTGCTGTGTACTGTATACAGAAAGATTTGCATCTTCTCCAATTATAAGACTGCCAGTTCCACTGTTTTCAAAAGTTATTGTTGTTCCTGTATTTTCAAGTTCCGTATTTATAATAAAATCGCTGTCTGCACCGTTAATAAAGGAGTTTACAGAGCCTAAATATGTGTTTATTCCTCCTGCAAGTGTCATTTCACCGGCATTATTTTGAACGGTCAAATTGCCGTAATTATTTATAGTTCCGTTCTCAAATACAAGCCCGTTACCATCTGCATCCGCACCGTTATTTACTATGCTTACGGAATTTGTATCACCTGTTTTGGTTCCGTTATTGATATCAGTAAAGAGTTTTAAACCGCCTTTATCGCTTGTAATCGAAACAGAAGAAGAATCTGACAAATCGTTATTAATTTGTCCTCCAAGGTTTAACCCCTGAGCGCCTGCATTATATATTGATAAAGTGCCGCCGTTATTGTTTATAACAGCTGTGTCATTTACCAGTAATCCTGATAAATCACCGGTATTCTGTGCCAACAAAGAAGAATCATTGCCGCCTGTTAATGTTCCGTTTACGGTCAACAAACCGTTTGCATTATTTGTAACAGAGAAGGAGTTACCTGCTGTAATATCATTTACTGAAACAGAGGCATTGCCTGTTGTATTGTTTTCAACAATAACATCACCAACAGCACTTTCAAGAGCTCCGTTTAATATAATATTACCGTTTTGTGCTATGACAGAAACATTTCCACTGCCAGACAAAATTGTTGTATCTTCGCCCTGTGTAACGGAAGCACCAGACACATTTACGCCAGTATTGCCAGAAATATTGTTTACATTGGCTGCTTCACTTGCTGTAATTAATACATTGCCTTCTTCAGATGAGATTGTTGTACCTTTGCCCTGTGTAACAGACGCACCCGAAACAGTTACGCCTGTTTGACCTGAAATATTGTTTACATTGGCTGTTTCACTTGCTGTAATTGATACAGA
>CALVCQ010000039.1 GCA_944326115.1 Candidatus Gastranaerophilales bacterium
TTCCGTAAAATGCTAGACTCGGCGCCACTCGCACTCCGTGTACCACTCCTACAAGCGAGGTCCCACTCAGACAAATTCAAAGCCGTATGTGCAGCCGCAGAATGTTCATTATCACGGATATTTATCCGGCGGATTTTATACATTGACATTTCTGAGTTCTTCATAAGCGTTTACCAGTCTGTTTCTCATTTGCAGAGCAAGCTGCATGGTAAGATTTGCTTTCTGTGAAGCAATCATAACATCATGAACACTTATATCACCGCCTGCAGCAAAAGTTTCCGCAGCGTCATAAGCGGCATTTTGAGCATCGTTTACACTGTTAAGGCCGTCAGAAAATGCCTGTGAAAAACTGTTTGCCATATTTTCCACAGGAGATTTACTTTTTCTGCTTTTGGACGCTGCTTCTGTCTGTGTAATATTGTCAAGTCTTTCTATAGGCGAAATCCCCATATTTTCAAGTCCGACATTCATTTGAATCCCTGTATTAATAATCGGACCTTGAGGCAATGCGGCATTTTGCTGCATTTGGTTGTTTAATATACTGTCAAATGCAGTCATTCCGTTTTTATCAGAGCCTATATTAAAAGACTCCATATTTTGTGAAAATATTTTATTATAGTTTGATATTGAATTATTTGCTATCTGATTAAACTGCAATTTTTTATCTCCCGTTAGTTGATTGTTGATTGACCGGTTTAAGATTTAAAACATTTGACTAAATTCTTAAAGCGGCGGAAATCATGCCTTTTGTTGTTTCGGCAGTAGTTACATTTGCTTCATAAGCACGTGAAGCGGAAACCATATTAACCATTTCTTCCACAACATTTATATTCGGCAGTGTGACAAAGCCGTCAGCGTCCGCTTCGGGATTTGACGGGTCATAAATAGTTTTGTAAGGATCATTGGCAGGAGTGATTTCCGCTACCTCCACACCTTGAGAAATTTCTTTTTCATCAAAGGATACACCGCCTTTTAAGGCAACAGTTCCGTATGTATTACTGTAATACGGTGTATGTTCGCCGTTTGGAAAAGCAGGGGCAGTAGAGCCGAGTTTGTCAGCATAAATTGCTCTGAAGCTTACATTTTTTTTGATATAAACTCCGGGTGTTCCGTCAGGATTTCTGGTTGTATTAACATTAGCTATATTAGATGCAATATTATCCATCATTGTTCTCTGGGCATACATGCCGGAGCCTGATATATCAAATGCACTAAAACTCATATTTTATTAACCTCCGCTTTGTATAACGTCAAGAATATTTGATAAAAAGCGGCTTTCTACAGTAGCCAGTACATTGTACTGGGTACCTGTTTTTGCCATATCCATCATTTCTTCTTCAACATTGACGTTATTTCCGTTTCCGTAATCCACCCATCTGTTGTCTCTTATCACTTCCGGAGAATATCCGTTTATATCTGTTTGAGCCTGTTGTATAAAAGTAAACTGCTCCTGAGGAATTCTCTGTGCAATACCGTGGAGCAGGGGATTTGTAGAAGGGGCTGCTCCGGGTTTGTAAATATCTTTTTGATAAGCAAGACTGTTTTGCATACGAAGATCTCTTCTTACGTTGTCTCTGGAAATTATGTCACGCAGCTGATCTTCAAATGCCACCTGTTTTCTCTGGTAATCAGGGGTCATTGCGTTTGCTGTGTTAGAGGCAATAGCGGATTGTCTTTTAGAAAGTCCGTCCATGGCAAGTTTGGACACTTCGACTGCTCTTATGTTAAATAAATCCATTTATTTTTACCTCCTCTCCGTTTTTTATTCAGGAATTTAAATTTTTATTAATATTACTATATTTTAGATACTGATAACTCGAATGTTGTAGATTCTTCGTCAGATTTTATCAACTTCAAATCTCCGTATTGTTCTTTCATTGCATCTTTGGAAATAAAAAGACCCAGTCCGCTTCCGGATGGCTTTGATGTGTATCCGTCTTCAAAAATTCTGTCGGCAAGACATTTGTCCACGCCGCTGCCGTTATCCGTTACAGATATTTTAAGCATGTTGTCGTCTGTTTCTTCCGTTGAAATTTTAATAAAACCCTTTAAAGTACTTTTTTTTGTTTTTACCCTTTTTTCTTTTATTGCATCGATTGCGTTATAAAACAAATTCATAAATACATTCAAAAGTTTGTTTTCATCGCACAATACATTTCCTTTATATTCGTTTGCAACTTCAAACTCTATATCAGATTCCATTGCTCCGGCATATACAAGATTGATTGAACTTTGCAAAATTTTTGAAAACTCAACAGCTTCAAGTTTTACACCACGGATTGTTCTTAATTCAGAAAGAAGTACACTGACTGCCTCTTTCGATTTTTTAATACTGCTTAATGCATTAAATAAAGAATCCTGAAGCTCTTTTTCCGGAACATGCTCTACTCTTTTCTCAATAATTTTTGAATATAAATCTATTACCGACAGATGGTTCTTTATATCATGAGAAATCATTTTAGATTTGGAGGATATGTATTCATATTTCTTTGCAATATCCTCTGTCTCTCCGAGAAGCCCGGCTTCCGCACGGTTCAGTGCAGCTTCTTCTACATAAGAATCAGCAAAATCTATAAACTTATGTACCGCTTTATTTAAAAGCTCATTACTTCTACGCTCCGGCGTATATTCCTGCGTGTATCTCATTAAATCTATTTTTGAATTTTCAGAAATAATATGAATGACATTATTTATATCTTTTGAATTTAAAAGCTGATAAACACAGGAGGTATCTTTTACATTTTCGGTTGAATAATCCCACAGCACACATGCCGAATATCTGGGTGAAAGTAATACAAGAAATTCTGTCTGGCCCCAGATGTCATTTACCGTAAGATTCTCGCCTTTTGTAATATCATCAAAAGAATAAACTTCTGCATTTGTAAATTCGAGCCTTTTTAATACTCCGTCCAGCTCCTGCGTATCAAACAGCCTGATTAAGACAACAGCTTTTTGTGTCTGGGCTTCCAAAAGAGGTTCCAGAGCAAAACGGAACAGACCTTTGATTGTTTGTTTGTTCAAAGGTCTTGTCTGCCCCAGATAAATTAAATCTTTCAATAAATTTTTTTGTCTGAAATTTGCTCCGCCCATTATTTTCTTTCTTGGAATACAGTTAAATTCTGTATTCATTCTTACCATTATTTAAATTTAAGTTTTATTTGTTTTATAGAATTCTATTTGTTGTTTGTTTTGATATACTTTAGAAAACTCCCCATAAAGGGGAATTTTCTATATAGCAATTTTTACTTTTCTTCTGTTCAAAAAGCCGTTGTTCAAAGCATACAAAACAGCCTGTGTTCTGTCATTGACCTGAAGCTTTTGAAAAATATTGTTTACATGTGTTTTTACTGTTGTTTCCGAAATAAACAGTTTTTGGGCAACACCTTTGTATGTTATACCCTGTGTAAGCAGATCAAGAACCTCTTCTTCTCTTTGTGTTAAATAATTCAAAAGATTTTCTTCATCGGAAAGATCCTGTGTTTCTTCTTTGAAGGATTTTTGAAAATATTCAAAAAATCTTGAGGATAAAGCTGCAGGCAGATAAATTTTTCCCGCTGCAACTTCATCTATTGCATAGATGAGCTGAGCCGATGCCATAGTTTTTAAGATATAGCCTTTTGCACCGATTTTCATGGCTCTGAAAATCAAATCAGGATCATCGTAGCCTGTCAAAGCAATGATACGCACTCCCAAATCCAGTTTTTCAATTTCCGCAATAGCGGTCAAACCGTCTTTTTCAGGCATATTAATATCCATCAAAACGATTTCGGGACGATACTTCTTAATAAGACTGATTGCAACACTTGCACTTGTAGCTGTTGCCACTACATCAAAATCGCTTTCAATTTCAATTAATTCTTTGATACCTGACAAATGTTCATAATTGTCATCTACAATAATGATTCTGGCTTTCTTCTTAAATTCAAGACCTCTTCTCATCTACTCCCCCCAAGATTCTTTATTTTGTAATTTTTGTTTTTGCCTTCGGATGTTTATTAAAAAACATTTCTAAGGCTGTGCTAAATAAATTGTTTATAATTTTCCTGTGATTATATTATTTACATTTTGTATATTACCCCTAAATGCAGTAGTCTCTCATCGACTATAAGGTTGAAATTATATAAAAATCTTATATTCTTGAAGATTTAGACCAGATGGTTTAGAAAAGTCAATAAAAGCTTGTTATATAAGAAGTTAAAACACTAAAGAAAATTAATTTATCAGTATTACTCAAAATTTCGGGTATACACAATTCGATTTAGATATTTTGCAGGATTTTGTAAATACAAATACGAACAACACTGGAATAGTTTAATGTTTAATACCTTCTATTTCGCCATGCGAATCAGAGCCGCCTGTCATAATCAAGTTGTATTTTTCACCTATTTTTTTAACGGTTGAAGCTTTATGAAATTTTATTATTCCTCTGTGTCTTCTGTAAGGATAAAAAACTTCTATACCGTCAAGTCCCAGTTTTACAAGACCTTTAACAAAGCTGTCCAGATTTATTGCCCAGTAACATGCCGGATGAGCAAGAACAGCAAGACCGCCAGCTTTATGAATTGCTTTTATTACGTCTTTCGGGTGTCTGTGATTCAAAAGCCTGATTATATCAGCTTCTGTTTCTTTTTTTGTTTTTGCACAAAAGCTTAATAATTCATTATTATAAACATCTATGCCATACCCCAGTAAATGCACAAGCACACCCTTGTACCAGCAATCAAACTCTATTGCGGTTATCACTTCAGGATTTTCATTGTTCAATATATCTGTTTTTTTATATGCTTCTACAGTGTTGTGATCGGAAATTGCAATAAGTTTGTATCCCTTATTTTTTGCGTCCCTGATGAGTTCTTCCGGCGACAGTTTTCCGTCTGAAAAATTTGAATGAATATGAAGGTCAACACAGTTTTCAAAATCATTTCGGGTAAGCGATGATAAAAGCTCTGTAATATTTTTATTTTGTTCGTTCATATTTACATGTTAATATAAAAAAATAAGGAGAGAAACGGAAACTGCACGGTGGCAAAAAAAGATTCTACATTTGTAAATATATTAAAAATATTTTTTAACGGTACAAAGCTGTATTTTTTAAATTTTGAAAAATTTTTCAAATATATGGCTTTCCCTGTTTTCGGTCAAATAACCGGTATTTCAATGATATTTTTTGCATCTTATATTTTTACATTGCATGTCTCAGACTTAACAACAAAAAGTCCGATTTTCGACAACATTCCACTTGTATTTTTGATACTGATTGTGTTGACACTGCCGGGATTTTTTATTTTTTGTAAAGCTTTCTGGGATTATGTGATTGCAATGGCGGCATTGAATTCAATGGCAAGTTCTCTGCTGGAAGGAGACAGACTGGACGATACCGGAATACATTCGGAACTAATCAAAAGAAGAACAGCGGCTTATATTGTTTTTCTCCTTTTAGTTTCCGTTATATACGTATTGTTGTCTTTTCCTCTTTTGTGGGCATTACTGGCAATTGTTTTTGTCTATCTGTCATTGAGTTTTCAGGTTTTTGCGCTTGAAGAAGACAAAAATGCGTTTGAAGCAATAAAAACAAGTGTTAATCTTATAAAATTCAATTTCTGGCGCACGGCTTTTCTGCTGGTTATTCTGGGAGCTGTTACTTACTGGCTGATTCCGGGGCTCATAAGCTGGGGTTTTGAAACCGGCAACCTGTGCGGATTCTTCTCTTATCCCGTTGACAAATACATACAGATGTTTCCTTTAAATGATTTTAATGCATTATTAGCACAAGCGCATATTCCTTATACAATAAAAAGCTATGCAATAGCACAGCATATTGTCCTTGCGATTGTTGCCTTTGTCGTTACTGCTTTTGCTCTGCCTTTGAGATGTCTGTGCTGCACACAGCTATACAAAGAACTGATTAAAAAGAATTATGCAGGTAAAATTGCAGCAGACAAACTTGCTGAAAGAGCAAAAAAAACAAAAAGAAAAAATATTGAGGACGAACAGGAATAATGTTTATCTGCAAAAATTGTAAATCTGTAGATAAGTTCGAATTAATGTTTGCACCGGATTATAAAGGTGCAAAAAATTATAAGCAGGAATATAAAAGCAAAAAAGAAATTGTTATAACAGTCGACGGTTATACATTTACTCCGGATTTAACTTTTATGAATAATCATGCGGTCTGCCGTTATTGCGGACAAATTTATACATGGGATTATGATTCTTCAAATTCGGTTTAGGACAATTTATGTAATAAAAAATTTATTTATAAATTGTTTGCATTAAGAAAAAATGTTATAAATAAATAAATAAATAAATAAATAATAGGATAAAAGAATATAGGAAGTATAATGTTAGATTTTAAACTTTTTTTGGATCCGGTAATAATAGCTATTCTTGTATTGTTTGCAGGAGTTGTAATCTATTACATTACAAAAGTAAAATATATAAACACCTCGCTTATCCAGCTCACAAGAATTCTCACTAATTTTAAAAAAGGGAATATTGCATACAGGTTCAAAGAACTGGATGACTTATTTTCCAACAATCCTTTTATTTCAAATTACTGGATAGAGTTTAAAAGCACCCTTGTATTTAATGAAGGACTGCAGATAAAAGGCAGCGGTATAGACAATTCGAGTATTCAATGTACCGTAGATTCAGGCTATTTTTTTAATGAAGAAACTCTTGTAAACAGTAAATTAAACTACAAATTTATTTCTGCCGTACCGACTATTTTAACAGGTTTGGGACCTTTATTTACTTTTTTGCATATATCTCTGGCATTTTCAAGAGTAAACTTTGCAACACAGGAGGCAACCATAGCTTCTGTCTCTTCACTTCTTGCATCAATGAAAGTAGCAGCAATGATTTCTGTTGTAGCGGTAGGGTCATCTATTCTTTTTATAATTATAGAAAAATTCTTGTATAAAAATCTTTGCAAGACTCCGCTGGAGGCTTTTCAGCTTGAAATGAACAAGCTGTTTGACAATATTACTTCTGAGAAATTTCTTGTTGAACTTTTAAAAGAATCCAAACTGCAAAACAGTTCATTAAACCAAACTTTTCAGACATTACCCATGTTAATGAAAACGGCTTTTGATAAAAGTTTGAAAGAAAGTCTTATTCCTTATCTGGATAACCTTATTTTTTCGGTAAACAAACTTCAGGAAAATTTAAAACAAAATAAACCAAAAGATATTTTAGATGATTTATTTGGCAGTGATGACGAAGAGTAGAAAATGAAATATATCAAGTATAAATCAGAAACACAAGGCGGAGATGAAAATGTATTCTGGGTCACAATGAGCGACCTGCTGCTCGGTCTTGTTGTTGTATTTCTGGTGCTTTTTGTTTTTGCTATCACAGGTTTCACACAGACAAAAGTCAATGAACATGAAAAACAATACGAAGTAACTGAAAAAATTGCCAAAGAACTGCAAAAAAATAACATAAAAGCCGAGGCAGACAAATTTTCCGGAACAATTAAAATTTCCGATCTGGAACTTTTTGCCCTGAACAGCGCCGAACTTTCTCCAAAAGGCAAAGCTTATATGTCAAAATTTGTCCCGGTATATTTAAATACAATTATGAAAGACGAAAAAATAAAAGAAAATATCACCCGTATTATTATAGAAGGTCACACTGATTCACAGACTTTTGCGGGAGCAAAAACAGAAGAAGAAAAATATTATAAAAATATGGATTTGAGCCTGAGACGTGCATCTGCTGTCGCACAATACATAGTTTTTTCTAAATATCCGGGAAAAGAGAATTACCGCAGTGATTTGTTCAAACTTCTGTCCGTAGAAGGCAAAGGACCGTCAGAACCTGTAATGGTAAACGGACAAGAAGATTATGCAAAAAGCAGACGTGTTGAACTAAAACTTGTATTTAAAGACAAAAGTATTCTGGATTCAATAAAGAAATAATAAGTAAATACCGCAGTGTTTAATCTGCTGTGATTTCAACATATTAGACGATTACCGCACAGCTATATTTTTATAAAATAGAAGGTACCTAAAAATAGAGAAAGAAATAATTCATGGATAAAAATACAATAAAACTTATTATCATTGGAATTTGTACATTACTTGTTGTAATACTTCTTATTACGGGATTAAAAAATATAAAGATAGACGAATTTAAACCTGCAACAGTAATTTTTGCAATCGACGCTTCAGCTTCTAATCAAGCAAAACTGGATGAACAAAAAAAGTTTGTAAAACAGTTTTGCAACAGGCTCGATCCGGAAGATAAAGTAAAAATTATAAAAGTATCGGAAAACGCCTATCTTATTTATGAAGGTTCAGCACATAACTCCAAAAACATTTCCGATTCTATGAATGCATTTACACAATATGAGGCGGACAAATGGGGAACTGCATACGGTACCGGTATAGAAAAAGCTCTCG
Organism: Candidatus Gastranaerophilales bacterium; assembly: GCA_944326115.1. Classification (GTDB taxonomy): domain Bacteria; phylum Cyanobacteriota; class Vampirovibrionia; order Gastranaerophilales; family Gastranaerophilaceae; genus Limenecus. The sequence continues at coordinate 8,406 of CALVCQ010000039.1, forward strand.
GATATGCTTTATCAATGCAAAAAGAAGGCTATAATCCGGCTGTTGTTGTTGTAGGAGATCTTGAAAATGAAGGCAAAGCGGAAAATCAAATAAACTGGGATACACTTCCCGGAAAAATTAAAAAAGTTCAAGAAATTTCTCCGGACTTTGCAATGATGTTTGCTTATGCGCATCCTGAAAAACTGGACATGGTAAAAACCGCACTGGCACCTGTTCTTGGCGAGAGCAAACTTGTTATTTCCACAGAACAAACCATAGATAAATCCTTGAACGAATTTTTAACTGTTATCGGCAGATAACATAATTTTCAGAAAGTAAAGAAAAAATGGCAATCCTTATCAGTTCAAGTAAAAATAAAAAAGTTTTTAACAAACAGCTAATCACAATAGGCTCAGCACCGGATTGTGATTTTGTTGCAGACATTGGAAAAGAGCCTCTTATACTTCAATACTCACAAAAACACAACAAATATATCATTGCAAACAAAAATGACAACCCCCGCATAATGTTTAGAGGAATTCAGTTTGCAGGAGCAATGATTGTAGAGAATGTTCTTAAACTTACTGTTGCAAACTCAGATGAATTTATTGTAATAAAAGCAGTGGAACTCCAGCAGGAAAAGTCATCCCACCAGAATATAGCAGCAAATCCCGGACAGGCTAATTTGCCGCAGCAAGGTACAAATATAAAACAAACTGTACAAAATTCACAAGGCGAACAAAGAACGGTTTCAAAAAAAGAAATACTGGAAAAACAAAAAGCAGAGCTGGAAGCAGAAAGATCTGCGATTATAAAACAGGTAGGATTTGCAATAAATGATATAAATAAAAGATTGGACATAAACACAAAAAGTGCCAATTTTTCGCATATTGCTATGTTTGCCGCATCTTTTATCAGTGCATTCGGTCTTTCAAACTATCTGACAGGTCTGAAAGCTGAAAACATGCAAAACTTCATCCAAATGCCGACCAATATAAAAATTTATATTCTGTTCGGTATAATTGTTACCGCATTGAGTTTTGCACTAAAACAGGGCGTGTTTTTGTATTACCAGAACAAATCTCATCCGGCTAAAGCGACCTTGCATGCACAGGGAGGCTTGATAATGGGATCATGTATATTTTTTGCCGCAATTTATGTCATAAACCTGCTGTATTATACAAATGTAAATCCGGCTTTCGGGATATTAATATCTCTGTTTTTTGTCGGTTTAAATATAATTTTGAGTTATACAAGCGGTTATTTTAAATTTATCGGACACTCAATGGGGTATGCCCTTGATGAGTATGAATACAGAGAAGATTTCGAAAAAGTTATAAACACATACAGAAGCTGGATTGAAAAATATATTAATAATTTAAGCAACACAAAAATTCGAAATATTAAAGATAAACTTTTTAATCTTCAATTAAAATCTGCAGGCGAAATTTTGCTCGGAATTTTAACGGCGCCTTTTCTCGCTTATGGAGTATCAAATACTCTGGCGCAATGTTTCCCGGAAGCAGCAGGATGGATAAGAATATCCGGTTTGAGATTCAGTCCGGTATTTCTTATACTGGCAACTTTTCTTATAATATTTGCATTTTTTACTTTTACTATGGCTTTTACCTGTACAAGAAAAATTCAGGGTTCTAACGTAATAAAAAACGACGGTTTTAATAATTATCTGACACACGGTGTAAATATACTCGGTGTTCAGGGCGTAAGAAAACTCAACAATGATAAATCAAAAGCTTTGATTATTGCCTGTTCAATAATACTAATTGAATTCAGTATGAATACATCTTTCTTCTTTTCAGAAATAGGCGGAGACTTGCAGGGTGTGTTACTGAGTATCATTGCAGCGCTTGTGCCTACTGCATTATTGATTGCAGAAACATTTATGCTTAGTTCTACCCGTTTTGAAATTTATGCATGCGAAAGTTTGATAGCAATGCTTGACAGGGAGTAATATTACAAACTATTTTGTTTCATAAATTTGTTTTTGCAAATAGCTGTATTTAGGATAATAAGTTTCGGGATCTTCTTTTGCTGCTTTGATTTCGTCAGAACATTTAACGAATAATTCAGCAAGAACCGGATCAAACTGTGTACCGGAACAGCGTTTAATTTCTTCTATAGCTGTTTCATGAGAAAGCGCCTGACGATACGAACGTGTAGATGTCATTGCATCATAAGTATCTGCAAGAGCTATGATACGTCCCGAGATAGGTATTTCTTCGCCTTTAAGCCCTTTCGGATATCCCAGTCCGTCCCATCTTTCATGATGGCAGCGCAGCCAGTTTGAAACAACTGTCAATTTTTTTATGCCCATAAGCATTTTTTCAGCCTGCTCAGGGTGTGATTTCATAACTTCATATTCTTCGTCCGTAAGTTTTCCCGGCTTGCAAAGAATACTCTGCGGAATACCAATCTTGCCAATATCGTGTAAAAGCCCTGCTGTTTCTATTTCTTCCAGAGTTGTATCGTCAAGATTTAAATGTTTTGCAAGAATCAAAGAGTACATAGTAACTCTCAAAGAATGCCCGTGGGTATAAGGATCTTTTGCATCAAGAGCTGATGCTATCAATTTTATTGTTTTATAAAACAGTTCTCTTAAATCCTTTAAAATCAGTGTTTTATTATTAACAAGATCAAATTTTTGAATACCTGTTTCTATAGTCAGTTTTAATTCTTCGGGGTCAAAAGGTTTTACAATATACTGATAAAGATGACAGTCATTGATAGAATCAACTATCGCATCAACATCAAGATGACCTGTCAAAAGAATTTTGACAATATCAGGATATTCGCCGGCAACCCTTTTTAGAAACTCCGTGCCTTCCATCTCGGGCATTTTTTGGTCACTGACGATAAGAGCTATTTCATCACCCTTGCCTTCTACAATTTCCAGCGCTTCTTTTCCGTTTGAAGCAGTCAGAATATTATAGTCGTGTCTGAGCGTTCTGCGAAGCAGTTGAAGATTGTTCACTTCATCATCTACAAGCAGAATAGTATGTTTTTCATTTTTTGGATTCAGTTGAAGAATTTCACCTAAGCTTTCCTCAAAGGAATCTTCCTTTAATAATGCAAAATTTTCCATACATACACCATATTACTCTATCTACTTCGACAGTTTCCACTCAAAACTTTATAGATTTTTTGATAAATTTTACAAAAGTTAAAATTTAAGTTACATCTTGCACATTATATATTATTTTGTAAATAATTAAAATACGATATTTAAAGCAATATTATTAAATCAAGATAAAGATTATGTTAGATGTAATGTTTTACTTGCAGCAGGAGCCGGTAACTATATGAAAAATTTAAAACAATATGAACAGGGAAGAACTTTTATAGCAAAACTTAAATATCAATCTGATTTGCTTGAAGAAATAAATAAAATTTGTATTAATGAAAATATAAAAACCGGATGGATAAATGCAATAGGAGCAGTCTCAAGTTTAAAACTGGGATTTTATAATCAAGAAACAAAAGAGTATATTTATACAACTTATGCTTACGATGAAGCAATGGAAATAGTTTCTTGCGCAGGAAATGTTTCGATAAAAGACGGGAAACCATTCTGCCATTTGCACATAACTGCTGCGGATAAAAAAGGAAAATGCATAGGGGGACACCTTGTTGCGGGAACTGCTGTTTTTGCAGGCGAAGTCATTATTCAAGAGCTTCTCGGTGAAGATTTAATAAGAGAACCGGACGGAGAAACCAAGCTTTTTCTGTGGAAATAAAATGAAAAAACCTTCTCTTAAAACAGTGTTTTTAAGAAAAGGTTTTATATCTAATTCTGTGCTCCAGCTGCTTCTCTTTCCCGCAAATAGCAAGACAGACAGCAGAGTCTTATCACGAATTTTCTCGGACAATATTTTTAGATTTTGTAAACTTTTCATATTGTCAACTGACTCCGACTACTTGTTGAACCTGTGCAATAAGCAAGTTCAATATTTAACAATAAGTCCGGCACAGTCAACAAGCGCATGGGGTCTACCTCTCAGAAACAATACTTAATTGTTTCTTCGGCAGAGTCGTAAAATGCTAGACTGGCTGCAACATCGGCTGAGCTAAAGCGAAGCCTGATGTTATGCCCCTACCTGGCGGCGCCACTCGCACTCCGTGTACCACTCCTACAAGCGAGGTCCCACTCAGACACTTTTATTGAGAATTATCTGCCGGCTTGACTTCTGTGTGTACAGCATTTTCCGCAGGTTTATTTTCAACTGCTTTTTGTGCTGCATTTTCAACAGATTTTTCTGCAGGTTTTGTTTCGGTTTTTGCAGCTGCGTCCGCTGCTTTTTCTTCCGTTTGCTGTGATGTATTTTCTGCAGGTTTTTGCACTGTCGTTGTATCTGATTTTGCTGCTGCATTCTGCTCATTTTGTGCAGCGTTTTCTGATGGTTTTACCTCTGTGTCAGGTACCTTTGCTTCTGCAGGTTTTGTTTCGGTTTTTGCAACATTATCTGCTGCTTTTTCAACTGTTGTTTCAGTTTTATTTACAGCTTGTACAACTTCTGTTCCGGCTTCCTTTGCTTCATTCTCCGTTTTTTTTATACCAATATCTATAACTTCCTCTTTAAGTTCTTTCAATGCCTTTTTACTTGCATTCTTGCCTCTGCTTTTTGCCAAAAAACACCCCAGACCGGCTAGCACAACTGCACCTGCTACATAAGGCGCTGCTTTTTTAATATTTTTTACAGAATCTTTTGTAAAAAATTTTGCAATAACTTTTTTTGAATCCTCGTTTGCTGACTGTGCCTGTGAAGATTGAACGGGTTGAGAAACAGGTGCATTTTGTGCAGTAGTCTGCACTGCGGGAGCTGCTGCCTTTGCGGCAGCCGAAGCAGCCATTTTAGCCTGAGTTGCTGCAACCAGATTGCCTGTTTTGGGCAAAGTCAAAGTACTGATTGAGTTAATGTCCATATAAATCTCCCTTATTTAATAATTTAATAACACACTGTAATCTAAGTTCAAACAAAATAATTTTTGCTAGAAAATAAATTGAGATTTTACAATTTATAACATTTAAATAATAAAAAAATTTTAAAACATTTAGCAAACATTTAAACATATTGCATATAGCTTAGATTCCCGTTATTATATATATTGTAAAAAAAATAAGGATAGAAAATGTCATCTGACAGTAATAATTTAGAAGTCAAAAATAACGAAGATATTAATGATAATCAGGATACAAAAGTTTCCGTAACAATAGAAAAAGTAAATCAGGAAAAAGCAGACAATTCTAAACTCATTGCCGTAATAAAAGCCTTAATTGCAAATCTTGGTATAGCACTGGTTAAACTGATTTGTTTCTTTTTCTCCTCCAGTTCCGCTATGCTGGCAGAAGCAATCCACTCAGGTGTAGATTCTTTTAACAGTATTTGCCTTCTCGTCGGAATAAAAAGAGGGTCAAAGCCGGCTGATAATGCACATCCTTTTGGATACGGACTGGAAGCAAACATCTGGGCAATGTTTGCATCTATATTAATGCTCGGCGGTACTTTTGTCGCCATTTATCACGGTTTTGAAAAACTTTTAACAAAACATTCAGCCCAGGATCTTTTAGTTCATTACAATGCAATAGCAATAGCGCTTATATGCAGTATTATGTTTGAAGCATGGGCTGTTATAAGTGCGTCAAAAGCTGTCTTGCATGAAGCAGGTATAGAAGAAAAAAATCCGGTTAAAGAATTTTTCCGTTCCATAAAATATATAGGACATGTAAAAAGCCCTACAACAAAATTTGTATGGTATGAAGATACTGCAGCGTTTACGGGTGTAGTTATAGCATTTATTGCACTTACTCTTGCAAAATTTGTCATGCCGGAAAAAATTGCTTATGTGCCTGATGCTATTGCATCTATAATAATCGGTCTTATATTATTTTTTCTTGCTATTTATCTTTTGAAAAACAATGTAAGCAGTCTTACCGTTCAATCTGCCGAGCCGGATGTCGAAGAAAAAATAAGACAGGTTGCATCTACTATTCACGGCATCACAGAGGTTGTTGAATTAAAAACCATTGATTTGGGCTCATCCGGTGTAATTATCAACATGACGATTGAAGTCGATCCTGAAACACAGATGAAAGATGCTGATGATATTGCGGATATGCTGGAGCGTAAGATAAGAAAAGTTATTAAAAATATTGCCCATATCACAATAGAACTGCAGGCACATGATGCTGAAGACAACTGGGAAGAAAAATTCTACAAAATCATAGAAGAAGGCGAAAAAATAGAAACAATTGACAGCCATGAAGCAAAAATGCTCAAGAATTTCTTTGGTTTTGCAAACACGGTTGTAAGGGAAATAATGATACCCAGAACAGAAATATTTATGGTAAGTGTCGAAGAAAACATAAACACGCTTGCTGATTTAATAATAAGCTCCGGACACACAAGAATCCCTGTATACAGAGATAATGTGGATAATATAATCGGCGTTATTAATGCAAAAGACGTTTTAAAAGTCATAAAAAACAATAATATAGATGACAATTTCTCCATAGAATCACTTGCAAGAGAACTTCTTATTGTGCCGGAAAATAAATTTATTTCGGATTTATTAAGTGATTTTACTTCTTCAAAAAATCAGATAGCAGCGGTTGTTGATGAACACGGAGGAATTGCCGGTATTGTTACAATTGAAGACATACTGGAAGAAATAGTCGGCGAAATTTATGATGAATTTGATAAAGTAGAAACACCGGAAGTTGTGAGAATAGATGATTGTACGTTAAATGTCTCGTGCAAGATGGACATCGATGACATAAACGAACGATTTGATTTAGATATTCCAAATGAAGACTTTCAGACAATAGGCGGTTATGTATTCGGGCTACTTGGCAGAGAGCCGGAATTGAATGACGTTATAGAAGATAAAAATATTACTTATACTATTCTTGAAATAGACGGAAGAAGGATTTCCCGCATAAAAATGCACAAAGAAACTCCTTTTGTTGATGTTGAAGAAGCTGTTCATAAGACAGAAAAATCTGAAGAATCATCAGAATCTACCGGAGAACAAGAATAAATTTGCAGGAATATGTCTGAGTGGGACCTTGCTTGTACTCAAGAGTATCCTGATGCGTACGATTTGTGGTAATTTTATACGGCAAGCAAAAGCTTTGCTTTTGACTTAGCCCCTCTCATAAAATATAAGATTTAGTCATATTTTATTCGACAGAGTCTCCATTCGAAACGTGCCACAGGCACCTTTCGCACAGAGTCCTTTGCATGCCCGTCAGATTTCGCTCTCTTGAAATCAGACGTTCGGGAAAAACGTGGTTTTCCCTCACTAGGGGCGTTCCCTCTCTTCTTTCGGTCAGCCCCGTCTGATTTCGCTCTCTTGAAATCAGACGTTCGGGAAAAACGTGGTTTTCCCTCACTAGGGGCGTTCCCTCTCTTCTTTCGGTCAGCCCCGTCTGATTTCGCTGTTGGCTGTGCCGGACTTGTTGTAATGAATAGACTTGTTTATTGCACAGGTTTAACAAGCGGATTTTCTTCACACCCGGGTACAAGCAAGGTCATCTCAGACATTAAAAAGTTTTCATATTGTCAACTGACTCCGACTACTTGTTGAACCTGTGCAATAAGCAAGTTCAATATTTAACAATAAGTC
>CALVCQ010000040.1 GCA_944326115.1 Candidatus Gastranaerophilales bacterium
GTATTTTGCGAAAGCAAAATATAGGGGTGAAGAATCCCTTGTTTTTATAACTCAAAAAACAATAAACGCGCCCGGAGACTCTGCCGAGCAAAACAATCCTGTGAATTGTTTTGCGAGAGGTAGAACCCCCCCGTATTTTGCGAAAGCAAAATATAGGGGTGAAGAATCCCTTGTTTTTATAACTCAAAAAACAATAAACGCGCCCGGAGGGATTCGAACCCCCGACCTTTTGGTTCGTAGCCAAACGCTCTATCCAACTGGGCTACGGGCGCATTATTAAATTGTCATTTTCGCATTTGGTAGCCAAACTTTATCGGAAATCGCAAGCTCATCGTTTGCTTAGCCAACCGGGCTACGGGGCATATATTTATTTTTAACTTTTAGTTTATAGCAGAGTCAATTTAATGCATATAAATCATAAATCTATAAACTTTAATTTTTAATGTTTTTATGATAACCCAAACAAATTTTTTTGTAAATTTCATTTACACTGGTTTTATATCGCAGTTTATACTAAAAAATGCTAAAATTGTCACCCTGAAGTTGTTTGACTGCGTTTGCCACTGTGCCGAACAAAAGTTGACTAACTGTCAAGTTTTGTAAGAGGGAGTTGATTTCGTACAAAATGTCCGGTTTTGCGCAGGTGCTTAACGACGCAAGATTTTGAAACGAGTACAAAATAACATCATAGCTGTATTTCAAATATATTTTATTTACAAATGCGGTTAATTATAGACTCCACACTGTGAGACAGAGATTTATTCAAAATCAAATCTTCTTTTATTTTGTCGTAAGAATAAAGTATTGTTGTATGTTTTTTTTCAAAAAATTCTCCTATTACAGGAAAGCTCTGTTTTGTAAGCTCCCTGCACAGATATATGGCTACTTGCCTTGCTTCCGAGACTTTTGCGCAGCGACCGGTACCTTTAATATCTTTGATTGATATATTATAATAAGATGCTACCTCATCAACAATTCCTTCAAAAGTGTAACTTTTTTCTTTTTCATTATAATTAATAATTTTCTTTACATTATCAATAGTCATTGGCATTTCATTGATGCTTGCATAGGCAGTTACTCTGTTAAAAGCGCCTTCCAGTTCTCTGATATTGTTTGCATACACTGTTGCAAGGAATTCTATTATATTATTCGGCACTTCCAAATTTGTATCTTTGGCAAGATTCTGCAGTATCGCCATTCTTGTTTCAACATCAGGAACCTGTATGTCCGCCATCAAGCCCCATTCAAAACGGCTTACAAGCCTGTCGGAAAGTGAGGGAATTTCCTTTGGCGTTCTGTCAGAAGTAATGACAATCTGCTTACCGGCACCATGCAGCGTATTAAAAGTATTAAAGACCTCTTCTTCAGTTCTTGCCTTGCCTGCAATCAGCTGAATATCATCAATAAGAAGGACATCTACTTCTCTGTATTTTTTGCGAAATTTATTCATGTTTTTTGTCTTTTCGTCACCACGTGCAAGTGCATTTACAACATCATTAACAAATTCTTCCGCAGTTATAAATAAAACTTTCAAATCCGTACGATTTTTTATAATATAATGACCTATTGCCTGCATAAGATGAGTTTTGCCCAATCCCGGACCGCCGTAAATATAAAGAGGGTTGTATTTTGTCCCGGGGTTTTTGGCGACTGTTTGAGCGGCAACGTATGCCAATTTGTTATTTGAGCCAACTACAAAATTTTCAAATTTATATTTTAAATTCAAATTTGAAGACTGCATTTGTGTTAGACTGTCGTATCTTAATTTTGCCGGTGTATCAAATTCTTCTTTTGTGTTATATTTCGCTTTTTCTTTTTTGGATATTTTTTTTGCAAGTTCTTCATCAAAGATTATTTTTACTTCCAAATCCCGTCCGGTAGCCTGTTTTACCGCTTTAAGCATTTCCTGATAATGATTTTTGCGCAGAAGATTTGCTGCAAATGCCTGACCGGTATGAAGCACGAAACAATTTTCATCAAAATACTGCGGCTCAAGCGGTAAAATCCATGTGGAAAAAGTTGACTCTGAGACATGCTTTTGCAAGTCTTTTACAGCCTCATTCCAAACTTCTATAATATTATTTTCCTGACCCATAAAATTTATATTACAACAAAATAACACGCATGTCACAGGTGGAATAAAAACAATTTGTCACAATAATCCGATAACTCATTTACTTTTTGTCTTTTTTCATCATTATATTTTTTTTAATATATTCCTGCACACCGGAAGATATTTTGACATCCTGAATACCAAGATTGTATTTTCTTATTTCTGCAAGTTTATCCTGTTCGTCCAATAAATCTTTTTTAGGCAGTTTTATTGAATTTTTTACATCTTCAAAAGCGTGAGATTTACCTTTGTTTGCTATTTTAAAAATAATTTCATCTATATTTGAAGAATTTATTGCGTGTTTTTGAGCCAACTCACTGACAGAAATTCCGTAAGGCAGTTTATAAAGCCATTGCAAAGACAATGCATCTCTTTGAGAAACACTGACAACACCGTATTTATGAGGCGTATACATAATATCAGTATCATAAGGACTGTGCCCGAGTCCCAGAGAATGCCCTATTTCATGCAGAATTGTATGATATACTTCGTTTTCATCCTGATACTGCTGATGCAAAATGCCGTCTGACAGACCTATCTGCACTTCAGCAGAATAAAGTCTGCCATCATTGTCGAAATGGAAATAACAGTGTCCGAGTGCTTTTCTGTCTACACGTTTCCAGTCCAGATTGACCTGAGAGTCATTTAAATTTTGCACAAGTTTAAATTTAACTTTTCCTGCGGAAACATTCTCCCATTCCTGCAAGGCTCTTTGTACAAGAGCCTGATATTTATATGTGTCATTATTTGTACGGGCATACCACCGGAACGGTGCAATATAAAACCTCAGCGGAAAACAATTATCCGGCCACCTTATCACACGGTTTTCTTTTAAATTGTCCTGAAGAAAAGTTAAAAGTTCCATAAATCCCTGTTGCACAAATACCAATTTAACAGAGCCAATGATAAATCATCCGCCGCTGCCATATTATCAGTATAACAGATTTTTCTAAATTTGTTTGGTTACAATGGCAAGAATATCATTAAATATCAATACCATCATCAAGATAATCAAAAGCAGGAAGAAGAAATTGCTGACTTTTGCCATAACTTTTTCATCTACTGGTTTACCTTTAATTGATTCTATAATAAGAAACATCAAATGCCCCCCATCAAGTGCAGGAATAGGAAGAAGGTTCATAACAGCAAGATTAATGCTTATTATAGCCGTTAAAAGTATACCGTTTAATATTCCGGAATGTTCTATCATATCACCGCCCATTTTTGTAGCAGCAACTATACCTCTGAGTTCTTTTACCGGTATTTGACCCGTTATAAGTTTTTCTAAGCCGAGCAGAGTGTATTTTGTATTTATCCAGGTATACTGCAAAGAGCCTGTCAAAATTGTCAAAGGAGAGGTTGTTTTTATCAATACCCGTTCTCCGTCACGTTCTATTCCTATCACTCCTTCTTCGTTTGAATAGATAGGTTTCAAATCCACAATTTTATCCTGACCGTTAACTTTTCTTTTTACGGTAAAAATCATAGGTTTCCTCGTATCAGCAAGAGCCTTTGCAACATCACAGAGCTTTGTTGTTCCGTCAGAAGCAATTTCTTTTTGTCCCTGCAGTGCGTCACGCATTTTTATGAGTTTTGAATCAAGTTTTATAGAATCATTCTTTATTTTTTCTATACCCATTAATGCTGCTGCGGAAAGCTTCACCGGTGCTTCATCATCAGGTTTTACAAGTATAATTTTTGTATTTTTCGAAAGCGGTTCATAAGCATTTTTTATACCGGGATTTTTTGCCTGCAAGTCTTTTAAGACTTTATTATATGCTTCGTTTGAAACATATCCGTCAAATTTTCTGCTTGCTTTAGCATAAATATTTGTCTGGAAAGGCTGAATAATATCAGAACCGTTTATTTTAAGGATTATATCACCTTTTTGCAGTCCGGAATTTGCAACAGAAGCACCTTTTGCTTCTTTAATAGCTTTTACATATACTATTGCCCTGTCAGTAGGGAGCTTGTGTGTAATTGCGGCAGTAAACATTACCAGAGCAATTGCGCACAACATATTTGCCACAACCCCTGCACATAGCACGATTGCTCTTTTCCATATTGCCTGATTATGAAAAAATTCCGGAGAATCTTTAGGCAGTTCAGGATTCTCTTCATCATCCGGAAACGAAACATAACCGCCCAGAAGAAAGGCATGCACAAGAATCTCTATATCACCGATTTTACCCTTAAAAAGCGTCGGTCCGACAGGTAAACCAAATCCGAATCTTGTAACTTTAAACCCGAGCATTTTTGCAGTAAGCAAATGCCCCAGTTCATGCACCAGAATCAAAAAACTTATCAGTAAAATCATTATAATTATATTCATAAATTCAATCTTTCATTGACTGTTACTTCGTATCTATTCTATCATATACAATAATTTATAAAAGTATTGCAAAGTCTAATTTGAATGATTGAATTTTTATTAAAAATAGCGGGGCTTCTATACAAAAAACGCTGTTATTTCTGCGGAAAATCCGACGATAACAGCGTAATGTGCAAAAATTGCTATGAAAAAACAGAATTTTTGCCGTATAAAAAATTTAAAACCGTTAATAATGTTGATGTTTACTGTGCTGCTGTGTATAAAAACGACATAAAAAAGTTGATTAGAGGATTAAAATACCATAATCAACGGGAACTGGCTTATTTTCAGGCAAAAATCATGTACGATTACTGGAAAAATCTGAGAATTTCAGAAAAAGAATTTTTACTTGTTCCCGTACCTTTGTTCCCGAAAAGAGAAAAACACAGAAAATACAATCACATGGTGCTTGTTGCAAAAGAATTTGAAAAACTCACGCAGGACAAATGCAGAACAGAAGAACATCTTATAAAGCGTATAAAGAATACTAAACCCCAGTATAAACTCACAAGAAAAGAGCGTGAAGAGAATCTAAAAAATGCATTTGAAACCGTTGCCGGTTTTGAAGTATACAAAAATAAAAGTATTCTAATTATAGATGATATTTTTACAACAGGTGTAACTTTGAAAGAAATGATAAAGACCTTACAAAACAACGGATTTGGAAATATTTGCTGTTTTACAACAAGCTGCAGCGAACATGCTTTATAAATATTGAACAAAACCTAAATAAATAATTTTTCATATTGTCAACTGACTCCGACTACTTGTTGAACCTGTGCAATAAGCAAGTTCAATATTTAACAATAAGTCCGGCACAGTCAACAAGCGCATGGGGTCACTTCCGTAAAATGCTAGACTCGGCGCCACTCGCACTCCGTGTACCACTCCTACAAGCGAGGTCCCACTCAGACAGACTTTAGAAAAATAGCGATATATATAGCGAATCCCGCAGAATATAAAAACAATATGTCATCCTAGTGTATGTCACATAATTCAGTGACAGCACTTCATCCTCTCGCAAAAACGATACCCAATCGTTTTGTTCGGCAGAGTGCTCGGTATGACGCTATTTTTAAATTTTTGGCGGAATTTGTTATATAAGTTCCGAAAAATAAGCATTGCAGTAAGTCAAAAATTATAATATAATTTCGATATACACAATTTCAGGTGAAAATATGGCAAAACATAACGATACTATTCCTATAGAAGTATGTATTTTAACGGTAGATCACGATATCAAAGGGACTGTTCACGTTTCTAAATACACAAATACAAACCGTGAATTGACAGACCTTTTAAACGATAAAGAAAGAAGATTTCTCGCTGTAACAAACGTTGAAATTTATCCGAGAAATTCAAACCAGCCGCCGAGAAGATACAACTTTTTGGAAATTCACATGGATTATGTCTTGATGGTTCATCCGTCATCTCAGGTTGTGTTTAAAGAATCTTCCAAAGCGCAGGAAGATATTGCAAGATTCAGAGAATTAAGAAACAAATTGAGCCATACAAAACCATTCTAACTTCTACGATTACGGCTTTTTGCTGCCGGATTAGTTTTTTGCTGGTTCAATTCAGGTTGGATAAAAATGAAAAAGCCGAAAAAAATATTGATGATAAATTTTGGCGGAATAGGAGATGAAATTCTTTTTCTGCCTGCAATTTCAAGTTTAAAAAAGGAATATCCCAACGCAAAAATCACGCTTGTACTGGAGCCAAGAAGCAAATCTGTTAAAAATTTAACAAATCTTATAGACGATGTAATATGTGTTGATATCAAAGGCAAACACAAGTACTGGGAACTTATAAAATTTCTTTTCAAAGCAGGATTTGGCAAATTTGACATGGTATTTTCTTCCGGTGCAAATAACCTTATACCGCTGCTTCTGTTTTTGACAGGGATAACATACCGCTACGGTTTTGAAAGCGGTACTCTAAGCCGTATATTACTGACAAAAGCCGTAAAACTGAACAAAAATCAGTACGCATCTTTTATGTACCACGAGCTTGTTACGCCGGTTACGGATTATAAAACTGATTATCCGGAAATTGACGCCGGAGAAGTAGAAAAAGAGCCAAATTCCGTGTTGATTCACCCAGGTGTCAGCAAGATGAGCGTTGTGCGGCACATGATTAAGACCTGGACACCTGAAATCTGGGCGGAACTTGTGCAAAAGGTTCTTGCAACCGGCAAAAAAGTCTATCTAATAGGCGGACCCGATGATAAGGAATGTATTGAAAAAATAACGGAAATCGTAGGCGATACGCCGAATTTTACAAACCTTTACGGTACAACCAAGAATATCATGGATTTAGCCCGTCTTACAAAAAAAGCCGAAGTGCTCATCTGCTCTGACTCCGCACCAATGCATATAGGGGTTGGAGTGGGAACAAAAACACTGGCATTATTCGGTCCGACGGATGAAAAAAAACTTATTCCGAACAATGAAAAATATATTGCAATAAAAAACAACTGCGACTGCAGACCGTGCCTGTGGGACAAAAGACAGACCACCTGCGAAGAATTAAAGTGTCTTAAAATAAATCTTGACGAAGTTGTAAAACTAATATAATTTATGGACAAAAACTACAAAACAGCAATCGGAATGATGTCCGGTACATCAATGGACGGTATTGACGCCGCACTGGTGCGGATATTTAATGACTTTAGTTTTGAAATACTAAATACACACTCTCTCGATTATCCGCAGGAAATCCGTAAAAAACTGCTGGAAATTGCAAACAACAAAGGTCTCACTGCCGATGTGTGCTTTATGGATTTTGTGGTCGGCAAACTTTTTGCACAATGCGCCAACGAGCTTTTGGAAAAATCGAATATAAAAGCAGGTGAAGTAGATTACATAGCCTCTCACGGGCAGACTGTTTTCCATTCACCTCAACCTCAAGAAATAGGCGGCATATCAACGGGCAGCACCCTTCAAATAGGTAATGTTTCTGTCATTGCCGAATTAACAGGTATAAAAACAATCGGGGATTTTCGCTCAAAAGATATTGCTGCAGGCGGTCAGGGCGCACCTCTTGTACCTTTTGCGGACGAATTAATTTTCAAAAAAGATGTCAAAAGAGCTATTCAAAATATTGGCGGCATAGGTAATGTTACTGTTCTGTCAAAAGATTGTGAGACTTTTGCCTTTGATACAGGTCCGGGGAATATGCTTATTGATTATTTTTGCCGCAAACTCTTTGATATTCCTTTTGACAAGGACGGAAAAATTGCGGCAGGAGGAAAAGTTGATGAAAAGTGGCTTGAGGAACTTTTAAAAGAGCCTTATTATGCCCTTGAACCGCCAAAATCAACGGGAAGAGAACTTTTTAACGAAAATTATGCAAAAAAAATCTATAAAACAGCTCCCGACAATAAAAACAATGTAATAACAACTCTTACTGCACTGAGCGCAAAAACAATTTTTGATGCGTATGAAAGATTTGTTTTCCCAAAAACAGATATAGAACAAATTGTGCTGGGCGGCGGCGGTGCATATAATTATACTTTGATAAAATTTTTAGAGCATTATTTTAAAAACAGGTTAGAAATCAAAACGCACAATGATTTTAATATTAATGATAAATTCAAAGAGGCGCTTGCCTTTGCTATGCTTGGATTTTGCACGATTGAAAAAATTCCGTCCAACCTTACACACTGTACAGGAGCGAAAAAAAGAGTTATTATGGGTATAACGGCCTGTCCTTAATAACAGTTTTGTTCAATTTTGGAAGATTAAAATGATAAAAAAAGAAGCAACCGAACACATAAACCGCGATACCATTAATATTGATCTGGTCGGCACACACGACATGCTTGTTATGATAAATAACGAGGACAAAAAAGTTGCTTATGCAGTAGAAAAATGCATCCCCGATATAACAAAAGGGGTCGACATTATTGTCAGAAACTTCTTAAACGGCGGAAGACTTTTCTATGTAGGAGCCGGCACCAGCGGCAGACTGGGTGTTTTGGATGCATCGGAATGCCCTCCGACTTTCAGCACGCCAAATGACATGGTGGTCGGTATTATTGCAGGCGGAGACAGAGCACTAAGAGAAGCAATTGAAGGAGCAGAAGACTCGGAAGAACTGGCTCTTGCTGATTTTGATAAATATGATGTTTGCAACAACGATACGGTTGTGGGTATTTCCGCATCAGGCAACGCAAAATACGTCACAAAATTTTTACAGGTTGCAAAACTAAAAAAATGTAAAACAATAGCAATTACTTCAAATCCAGATGCAAAAATGAAAGCTTATGCGGATTGCTTTATCTGTGCAGAAACAGGAGCAGAAGCAATTTCCGGCTCCACAAGAATGAAAGCCGGTACCGCTCAAAAAAT
Organism: Candidatus Gastranaerophilales bacterium; assembly: GCA_944326115.1. Classification (GTDB taxonomy): domain Bacteria; phylum Cyanobacteriota; class Vampirovibrionia; order Gastranaerophilales; family Gastranaerophilaceae; genus Limenecus. The sequence goes on from CALVCQ010000040.1 coordinate 8,837, forward strand.
GATTTTGAATATGCTTTCCACAGGTTCCATGGTAAAAATCGGGAAAACCTATCACAATTTGATGATAGACGTTAACCCGACTAACGCCAAATTAAAAAGAAGAGCCGTGACTATAGTCTCCGAGATATGCGGCTGCAGAGAAGTAACGGCAAGAAATGTACTGGAATCTAACGGATACAAAACAAAACACGCAGTATTATTTATTCTTTACGGTCTGGATTTTAAAGAAGCGGATATGCTTTTAAAACAAAATCAGGGTGTTTTAAGAAGAATTTTTGAATAAAAAACAGCCGGTATTTTTTAAAACCGGCTGTTTTTTAACATGTTTAATTTAAAACTTTTTGTATATCTTCAACAATAAGTTCTTTTTTCAAATGATAACGATTATAAAGTTCCTCAAGCGGCACACGATCCGTAAATTCTTTTTTTGAACCGTAATTTAGAACCTTCATATCAGAACTTCCGTAGAATCTGGTAATTTTCTCACCAAATCCGCCGTCAAGCTCGCCGTTTTCAAGTGTTATTACAAGACTGTGATCTTTCTTTAGACTTTCCAGCATTTCTTCATCAACACCTGTCAAATAGCAGGGATTAATTAAAGTTGCATTAATGCCATATTTAAAAAGTTCTTCACTTACCTGCTGTCCGAGACAGAAAAAGTCGCCTGCGCCTATTATTGCAACTTTTTGTCCTTGATGAACAAGCTTGAATCTATTCAGTATTGAATAATCAGTTGTATCTTTTATTCCGGTAGAAATAACATCTCCGGCAGGAACTCTGATAAATACAGAATGTTCTGTCTGCTTATAAGACCACTCCAGCATCGCAATATATTCTTCTTTATTTGTCGGAGCAAGATATACAATATTCGGAATATTGCTTATCAAAGGAATATCAAAGGTGCAAAGGTGTGTCATATCCGCACCTGAAATACCGCCCCAGTATATAAGAACCGTTGCCGGAGAATTGTTCAGCGCCATATCCTGAGACATCTGGTCATAAGTTCTTTGTACAAAAGAGCTCATAAGTGCAAGTACCGGTTTAGCCCCGTTTCTTGCCAGTCCGGATGCATAAGCTATTGCATGTTCTTCTGCTATACCGACATCAGTAAAATTGTCACCCATTTTGGTTCTAAAATCCGGATTAAAATCAAACACTCCGGGAGTAGCCGCTGTTATTGCCACAACCGGTTCATTTTGCTGTTTTTTTGAGAGAAGAAAGTCTTTTGTAATGGAATTATAACTTTCCTGTTCGCAAGCACCGTTTTTTTGTTCAAGAAATCCCGGCAGCTGCCAGTGATAGGTTTCTTTATCCTCTTCTGCGGGTTTATAACCTTTTCCTTTTAAAGTATGAATATGAACAACCGTCGGATGATTAGTATTTTTAACTTTTTCAAAAGTCTCAATAAGCGTATTTATATTATTACCGTCTGGCACATAGCAGTATTCAAAACCGATTGCTTTAAACACGTTGTTTTGCGCACCGCCGTTCGTTTCTCTTAATTCTTTAAGATTTTTATATAAACCGCCACGGTTTGGTGCAATAGACATTTCATTGTCATTTACAATGATTATCATATTGCTGTTTAATTCGGCAGCATTGTTAAAACCTTCGTAAGCTTCTCCTCCGCTTAAAGAACCGTCGCCGATAAGCGCTATGACATTATAATTTTCGCCTTTTATGTCTCTTGCTTTTGCCATGCCGGTTGCAAGACTAACGGAAGTAGACGTATGCCCTATTACAAAATGATCATGCTCACTTTCCGAAGGGTTTGAGTATCCCGAGATTTTTGAATAATAAGCAGAATCTAAAAATCCCTGTTTTCTTCCGGTCAGCATTTTATGAGGATAAACCTGATGTGATACATCAAAAACGAACTTGTCTTTTGGTGAATCAAAAACATAATGCAACGCAATTGTTGCTTCTACTATGCCAAGATCAGGTCCTAAATGCCCTCCGATTGTATTTACTCTCTTCATTATCCCTTCTCTTATGTCACCGGCAAGTTCTTCCATTTCCTCAAGAGACATTTTTTTTACATCCTGCGGGGAATCAATTCTATCCAATATTTGCATCGTTTTCTCCTTTTTATATATCTAATATGCAGAAACTGCGCCTTTAGATTCTTTCTTTTGCCCATAAATACATGCGCCTAAGTGTGTATAAGATTACGGCTCAAAGCACAGATAAACTGCGACACAATGTTAGTATAAAAGCAAGTCCGCCCTATATATAATATATTTTGCTATAAAATATATTATATTTTCAACATACACCTTGGAGTCCGCTCTCAGTCAAGAGAAAAACTTGAGATTTATAAACAAATTCCGCCAAAAATTTCAAAATAGCGTCATTCCGGGCACTCTGCCGAACAAAACCATTAAGTATCGTTTTGTGAGAGGATAAAGTATCTGTCCCAACGTTACTTCTGTATATGTTACATAATTCAATGACAGATTTTGTATATTGATAATATTGATTATGCAAATATTGTCATCCTGAGGAGCGAAGCGAGCTCAGAATCTTACCAACTCTGGACTTGTAAATCAAATTGGTAAGATTCTGAATACAGCACTATCATCATTTCAGAATGACATGTAAACGTAGAGGGTATGGGGGCTGCACGCCCCTGTTGTAACATTGATTAGCTACAGTTGTGTTTTGAGTGACTTTTCATATTGTCAACTGACTCCGACTACTTGTTGAACCTGTGCAATAAGCAAGTTCAATATTTAACAATAAGTCCGGCACAGTCAACAAGCGCATGGGGTCACTTCCGTAAAATGCTAGACTCGGCGCCACTCGCACTCCGTGTACCACTCCTACAAGCGAGGTCCCACTCAGACAATTTGTTCACTATACGTGAATATATTTTTCACAGGGTCTTAGCACCGGCAAGATTCCGGAATGAGTTCAAAATGACATTATATCTGTATTTCAAGCAAATTTTGTGCAAAGTTGTATATAAGTCTATTTTTTATCTGATTTTTATATTTCTTGCTATTTCTCTGTCTGCAGTTTTTTTAGCGATAGCTTCACGTTTATCGTGAAGTTGTTTGCCTTTTGCCAGCGCAATTTCTATCTTTGCCCAGCCGTTTTCCAGATAAACACTCAATGGAACTATTGTGTACTTTTCTTTTTTTACTTTGCCTAGCATTTTTAAAATTTCATTTTTATTTAAAAGCAGCTTTCTTCTCCGTTCCGGATCGGGATTGTATCTGTTCCCCTGTTCATAAGGATTTATATGCACATTATACAGCCAGGCTTCATTATCTTCTATCTTAGCAAAGCCGTCTTTTAAATTTATTGCACCTTTTCTTATTGATTTTATCTCTGTACCTGTAAGTACCAGTCCTGCATTAAATTTTTCGATAATCAGGTAATCATGAAAGGCTTTTTTGTTATTAGCAATAACTTTTCTGCCCATGTTTATGTCCGTATTTATATTTTCTATTTAAAAAATTCTTTGAGTTTTTCTATTTTTGATTTTTCATCACTTTCAAAATAAATTCTCAAAAGCGGTTCTGTTCCGCTCGGACGAATAAGCACCCATGTTCTGTCATCGTCCAGATAGTATTTTACACCGTCTTTTGTATCTTTTGAAGATATTTCAAAATCCGCTATGTTTTCAAGTTCCGAATATTTTTTCATCAAAATTTCAAGTTGATTTCTGTCCTGCAATTTTATATCAATTCTTTCATTAATAAAATTACAACCTGTTTTTTGCTTAAGCTCTTCTTGCAATTCCCACAGAGGTTTATCTTCGTATGCAAGCATTTCCAGTACAAGCAAATCAGCGAGTATACCGTCTTTTTCAGGAATATGACCTTTTATACTCAAACCGCCGGACTCTTCACCGCCGATAATTGTGTCATACTCTCTCATTGCGGCGCCGACCCATTTAAATCCAACAGGAGTCTCAACAACATCAATATCATACTGCTGTGCAACAATATCCAGCATACGGCTTGCACCTACTGTTTTTACAAGTTTACCGTCTGCCCCTTTATTTTTAATTAAATGCCCCAATAAAAGAGCAATAATCTCATTCGGCGTTACGTATTCCGCTTTTTCATTTATAACACCGAATCTGTCACCGTCTCCGTCGTTGCTGAGCCCTATCGCACTTGTTCTGTGTGAAATTAAATCTATAAGCTCCTGCAAATATTTTGCTTTTGGTTCGGGCATACCGCCTCCAAAAGACGGATCATAATGCATGTGAAGTGATTCAAAACTTATATTATTTCGTTTTAAAAGTTCATCAAAATAACCTATGCTTGCACTGTAAAGTCCATCATAGATAATTTCACCGTCATCATCTTCACGGGTAAAGTAATCTCTTATTTTTTCAAAATCAATTAATGCCTCTATATGCTTAAAATACGGTTCTTTAAAAGACTTATACTCTATCTCGTAAATACGTGAAGGATTAAAAATTACACTTTCAACATTTTTAATATTTTCAACAATAGCGTTTGTGATTTCTGTAGTTGCGGGTCCTGCATAATCAGGTATAAACTTTATACCCAGATACTCCGGCGGATTGTGCGAGGCTGTAAACATTATTGCATCCGCATCAAACTCCTTTGCACTGTATGCAAGAACCGGTGTCGGTATTACTTCTGATGAAACAAAGACTTTAAATCCGGCTTTACTTAAAATATCCGCACTGAATTTTGCAAACTCAAAAGCCATATTTCTCGGGTCATAACCTATAATTACCGGTTTTTCTGTTCCGTCTTTATCAAGAATATATTTTGCAATTGCTTTTGTAACAATTTCTGCATTTTCAAAATTAAAATCCTGCCCTACAATAGCCCTCCACCCGTCTGTTCCGAACTTTATCGTTTGAGCATCATTTGTCATTTTCTATACCTTTTTGTACAATGTTTTAATAAATATATATTGTACCAGAGAAACAATTCTTAGCAAAATGATTGAAATAAATAAGGAAATTAATGAACTTTTATTTTTGGGTCCTGCCGGATCTTACTGCGAAACCGCAAAAAACCAGTTTGCGGTGTTCTTTCCGTCCAAAAATATTATTCAAACACCTTATCCGACAATAAAAGGAATTATCGATTACGTTGACAATAATGAAACCTCTGCAGCGGTGATACCTATAGAAAATTCGATAGAAGGTATTGTGCGAGAAACGATGGATAATCTCTTAAACGTCAAAGACAATGATTTACAAATCACGGCAGAAACAGTTATCCCGGTAAACCATTGTCTTGTTTCCAGAGCAGGAAGCATCAGAAAAATACAAAAAATAATTTCGCACCCGCAGGCGCTGGCGCAGTGTCAAAAATTTATTGCAAAATATCTTCCCGCCGATACGGAACAGACAGAAAAAGCTTCCACAAGCAAAGCCGCTCAGGAACTTGTTAATCTGGATGACACCTATGCGGCTATTGCCAATGCAAGAACTGCCGAATTATTTAATCTCAATATTCTTGCAAAAAACATTAATGACGAAAAAGACAATAAAACAAGATTTATTCTTCTTTCACGCTGCACAACTACTCCAACCGGTTCTGATAAAACAAGTATTGCTTTTGCCACCAAAAATCAATCCGGTGCTCTTGTTAAAGTCTTGAATGTTTTTGACAGTTTAAATATAAATCTTTTATATATAGATTCCAGACCGTCTAAAAAAAATCTTGGAGAATACATTTTCTTTGTTGATTTTGAAGGACATTTAAAAGATGAGCCCGCTCAAAAAGTTCTTGATTTAATCAAATTAAATACAAGCTTCATAAAGATTCTGGGGTCATACAGAAAATTTTAGATTATCCGAACGTGACCTCGCTTGTATCCTGCGAAATCCTGATGCATACGCCGCATCTGCGTTTTGCCTGCACATTGAGCTGAGCAAGAATCTAAAACATTACGTCATTCTTGTATATGTCACATAATTCCATGACGGTTTTTATCTGTTCATTTTTTCTTTTTGTTGCTGTTAAATCTTTATACTGCACGCAAAAGCTTTGCTTTTGACTTAGCTCCTCTCATAAAATATGACATTTAGTCATATTTTATTCGGCAGAATCTCCATCCAAAACGTGCAACAGCGAAGGGAAACGGTGAGTTTTGACAAAGCGAACACGCACAACGAAGTGAGAAGCAGTGAGCCTGTCCTTACGAAGTGCGTGAGCGTCTGATTTCAAGACAACCGGCGGCAACTGCGTCACTGGATTAGATAATAGTCATTCGGGTACTTCATCCCCTCTGTATTAGGATGGCAAATTGTTTTTTATATTTTTCATATTGTCAACTGACTCCGACTACTTGTTGAACCTGTGCAATAAGCAAGTTCAATATTTAACAATAAGTCCGGCACAGTCAACAAGCGCATGGGGTCACTTCCGTAAAATGCTAGACTCGGCGCCACTCGCACTCCGTGTACCACTCCTACAAGCGAGGTCCCACTCAGACAAAT
>CALVCQ010000041.1 GCA_944326115.1 Candidatus Gastranaerophilales bacterium
TTATTGTTAAATATTGAACTTGCTTATTGCACAGGTTCAACAAGTAGTCGGAGTCAGTTGACAATATGAAAATTTTCATCTTACACCTTTATCGAACTATATGTCTGTTATTTTAAACCCAGAATAACATTAAACTTTTTGTATGACAAATAGTTCTATTAAACTTGTTGGTAAAAACGTTAGAAAATATAGAAAATTGAGAAATCTTTCGCAAGAGAAATTAAGTGAATTGGTTGATGTAACAACTGATTATATTTCTTTGATTGAATTAGGGAAAAGAGTACCAAGTCTAAAAAGATTATATAAAATTGCAGAAATTCTGGATATTGAACCTTATAAATTTTTAAAGGAAATATAAAAAAAGAGCCCTCAAAGGCTCTTTTTTATTTATACCGCTTATTATATCTGCACCTTGTCCATTACTTCATCAGGGATGTCAAAGTTGGAATATACGTTTTGCACATCGTCGTGTTCTTCAAGCTTGTCCATCAAGAGCAAAATCATCCTCGCTGTTTTTTCATCAGTGATTTCGAGTGTGTTTTGAGGCAGTTTTGTCAGCTCTGCACTTGAATGTTTAAACCCGTCTTTTTCAAGAGTTTCTACAACATTCTGGAAGTTGTCGGGTGTTGTAATGATTTTGTATTCTTCATCTTCATCAAGGAAATCATCAGCACCTGCGTTTATTGAAGCTTCAAAAAGTTTTTCATAGTCATTTTCATCTTTAGCAAAAGTAACTACGCCGGCATCCTTAAACATCCAGCCTACACAGCCTGTCTCGCCGAGGTTCCCGTTGAATTTTGTAAAATAGCTTCTGATGTCGCCTGCGGTACGGTTTCTGTTATCGGTCATTGCTTCCACAATAACGGCAACACCGCCTGCGCCGTAGCCTTCGTAGGTAAGTTCTTCGTAGTTTTCGGAAGCACCTGCGCCGCAGCCTTTTTCAATAGCACGTTTAATATTGTCGTTAGGCAATCCGCCTGCTTTTGCTTTTTCAATAGCAGTTCTGAGGCGGAAGTTTGCAGCAGGGTCGCCTCCGCCCATTTTTGCAGCAACTATGATTTCTCTGGAGTATTTTTGAAATGCTACGCCTCTTTGTGCGTCGACTTTAGCTTTTTTGTGTTTAATTGTTGACCATTTTGAGTGTCCTGACATAAATTATTTTCCTTATTAAATTATTATTACAATGTTACGGCTCCGACAGAAGCACTTTGTACTGTTTTTGAATATTTTGCAAGAAATCCTTTCACTTCTTTGGGAGGAAGCGGTGTAAAGTCTTTTCTTCTTTGTTCAAGCTCTTCATCGCTTACCAAAAGTTCAAGCTTTCTTGCCGGTATATCTATTTTAATTTTATCGCCGTTTTTTATCAAGCCTATAATTCCGCCCATAGCAGCCTCGGGACAAATATGTCCTATGCAAAGCCCTCTTGTACCGCCTGAAAAGCGCCCGTCTGTAATCAATGCAACTTTTGCACCGAGACCTTTGCCGACAATCATAGAGGTAGGAGCCAGCATCTCACGCATGCCGGGACCGCCTTTTGGTCCTTCGTAGCAGATTACAACCACATCACCCTCTTTTATCTCGTCTCTGTCAATTGCATCCATGGTTTCTTCTTCCGAGTTAAACACTTTTGCACTTCCTTCAAAAGTAAGTGCCGACGGATCAACACCGGAAATTTTTATAACTGCGCCGTCTTGAGCCAGATTGCCTTTTAGAATACCAAGCCCGGGGTTTGCGGTGATGGGGTTGTCCAGAGTGTGGATAATAGAGTTGTCCACCCACGCAGTATCTGCAATTTGAGAAATTTTTAACCCTGAAACTCCTTTTGTATCCTTGAGCTCCGGTGTGTTTTTATAAAGAGTCTTTAATACTCCGGGGATTCCGCCTGCATAATGAAGGTCTGTCATCGTAGGCAGAGCCGAGGGGTCAAGTTTAATTATCTGCGGGATTTTATAGCTCAATTCGTCAAAATCTTTTAAAGAAATATCGATATTACCCGAGTTTGCAATGGCAAGCAAATGCAAAATAGAGTTTGTAGATCCGCCTAAAGCAAGGTCTGTGACGATTGCGTTTCTCATAGAGTCACGGTTTATGATATCCGAGGGTTTTATATTCTTTTCAACAAGCTCTACGATTTTTAATCCCGATTCAAAAGCAATTTGTTTTTTCTTTGAAGAAACAGCCGATGCCGTAGCACAGAAAGGAAGACTCATACCCATAACTTCTGTAAGGCATGCCATAGTGTTTGCCGTATAAAGCCCCTGACAAGAACCGGCTGAAGGGCAGCACTCTTCTTCCATCTCGCAAAGGCGTTCTTTTGTAATTTTGCCTGCGGAGAGTTTTCCTACAGCTTCAAAAGAGCCTCTTATCATTGTTAATACTTCATTTTTAGAACACCCGTCCAGCATAGGACCGGCTGTAACAACAATGCAGGGAATATTTATTCTCAAAGCCGCAATGAGCATGCCCGGTGTGATTTTGTCACAGTTTGTCAAAAGCACGAGCCCGTCAAGCTGATGAGCCTCGGCAACCGTTTCCACACAGTCAGCAATAAGGTCACGGGAAGGCAGAGAATACTTCATTCCGCAGTGTCCCATAGCGATACCGTCACACACGGCAGGTGTACCAAAGATAAACGCCTGTCCTCCGCCGGAGTGTATACCTTTTTCTATCTGTCTTTCAAGATCTCTCATGCCGGCATGTCCGGGTACAATATCGGAAAAGGAGCTTGCAATACCGATAAACGGGCGCTTCATACCTTCTTTTGTTACGCCTGTTGCATATAGCAATGAGCGGTGTGCTGCTTTGTGTATACCTTTTTTTACATTGTCGCTTCTCATAATATTCCCCTGATTTAGAATTTTGACAGTTATACGGCGGCAGATTAGTACAGCCGGATTAATTCAACTTTGCAATTAAAATTATACTACAATATTTTAATGAATATGCTATAATCAGTATGAAATCTTACATTTGGAATAATTTATGAGTTTATATATAAAAAAAGCGTTTGATATTACAAAAGACAATATTATACTTGCCCAGCCTCTGATTATCTTTTTGATAGTTATAAGCTTTAGTTTTGCGGGACTTGCACAGCAGACAAATAAAATTCTGCATTTGATTTTCTTAACAGGTAATATTCTTTTGTGCACTGCATTTTTTGCAGGCTGGTTTTATATGATAAAAAAAGGTATAGAACACAACAAAAAAGTACAGCTGGATGTATTTAAAAATGAACAGGAGAAAGCCTCTGCATCACTCGCTCTCGGCAAAGAATTTTTTCCCGGAGTCGGAGAATATTTTCTGAGTATTACATATACAACAATAGTTTATTTAATAGTTTATGCATTATTAATTTTTGCCTGCTATAAAATAGGGATGTATTACCTGCCAAAACCAAATATAGATATGCAGCAGTTTATGGCTGCTGCAAATTCGACTCCTGCTGAAATGCAAAAATATGTATACAGTCTGAATTTTGAACAGCTGAAAGCAATAAATATATGGATGATGTTTATTGGCGGGTCTGCTTTTATATTTACATTTTTGACAATGTTTTTATATCCGGCTGTTTTTGATAAAAAAGAAAACGGTTTTAATCTTTTCTTGACGCCGTTTAGTGCTTTTAACAGAAACATTGTTTTTGTTTTCAAACATTTCTTCGGTGCACTGGGAATAATGATATACCTTTTCTTTTTGAATATGATTATATCCGTTTTGAGTCTTGTATTTAATATAAATATAATACTTGCGGTAGTCGGGCTTATTATATCTTTTTACTTTATAACTTATGCGATTGTTTTGATATTCTTGTACTATGAAGAAAACAAATAAAAGAACTGTTATTGCTGTTGCCGGACCTACTGCATCGGGGAAAACAGCACTTGCTATAGAGCTGGCAAAGATTTTTGATACGGAAATTATATCTGCGGATTCACGACAGATATACAAAGAATTTGATATAGCTACAGCTAAACCTTCTAAAGAAGAAATGCAGGGAATAAAACATCATCTTATTGACGTTGTTTCTCCGCTTGAAGAATTTACTGTTGCAGATTTTGCAGACCGTGCGTCTAATGTTATGGAAGCTCTTTTTAAACAGGGAAAAATACCTGTTGTTGCCGGCGGAACAGGGTTGTATTTCCGGATTCTTCTTGAAAATTATGATATGCCGAGAGTTTCTCCGGATAAAAAGCTGCGTGAAGAATTGCATAAACTTGAAAAAGAACAGGGTGTAGAGGCTCTTTATGAGTTATTAAAAAAATATGACCCCGTGCTGGCGGAAAATATGCATCCAAATAACACAGTGAAAATAATCCGTGCACTCGAGGTGTGCAAGACTCTCGGAATCCCAATGTCGCAGGCACAAAAGAAAAAAGCCCCGCTCTATGATGTCCGATGGATAGGGCTCGGGCACCTGAACGGCAAGGACAGACAGTTTTTGTATGACAGAGCGGACAAGAGAGTGGATATAATGCTGGAGCAGGGACTTCAAAATGAGGCAAAAAATCTTTATGAAAAATACGGAAAAATTAACAGCCTTTTAAAGACAATAGGATATCAGGAGTTTATAGATTATTTTGACGGTTTGCTGACGTACGAAGAATGTGTTGATAAAATAAAACAGAATACAAGACGGTATGCAAAAAGGCAGCTGACTTGGTTTAGAAGAAATGAAGAAATAAATTGGCTGGAGATACAAAATGTCTCAACAGAAGAACAGGTTAAAAAGAGTCTTTTGTGTTTAAAAGATTTGATATAATATAAACAGGGAGTACGATGAATAAGTATCAATTTTTAAAGCGTATAAACAAATTTAAAGATGCCATTGCAATAACGGTTTTGTTGTCAGTTTGCTATTTTTTATACTGTCTGCCGTCAGTTATTAAAGGTATTTCTGTAAATATACCTGCAGTAATTACCTCTGCTTATGGTGTTTTACTCACTTATTTTTTGGGGAGAAAAATTGCGTCTAAAAAATACGGTATAATATCCGCATTAATACTTTCATCCTGTTTGGAATTTGTTTTTGCGGCAAATTATTCTGCTTTTGATATGCTGTTTGCCGTTTGTGCGGTATCGGCTGTTTATGCGGGATTGTATACCCTGTTTTGTTCTTACGGACACAGAAGATTTTTCTGGTGGTCGGCTTATATATTTGCAGGTTGCGCTTTTGTTTTAAAAGGTTTACCGGGTTTATTGATACCTGTTTTGGGAATTTTGATTTCATATATTCCGTCAGGTAAAATAAAAAATTTATTGAATCCTTTATATTTTATACCCGGTGTTCTTTTATTTTTGGCAGTATTGTTTTTAAAACAACCGTTGGATACAGGTTTTCATATTCAGCTTTATTCCAAATTTTTAATTGCATTCTTGCTGGGATTTATTCCATGGGTATTTTCTTTTTTAGCACAAATTTTTGTATACCTTAAAAAACGTGCAAAAGATACAAGAATGTATTTTGAAAAATTTTCGGAATTACAGCCGATAAAGCAATTTATGCTGGTTAATACGGTATTTTTATTTGTAATACTTTGTCTTTCTTTCTTTTTTAAAACACTTTCAGGTACATACCTTTTGCCTGCAATGTTTCCTGCTTCTATGCTGGTTGGAAAATTCTGGTTTGATTATATTTTTAAAGACGAAAATGAACGGGCAGTGAATATGTCCACACTGATATTAAATTTTATTTTAGTTGCTGCGGCGGGTTTGATATTGCTGTTTTATGAATTTGTAATAAATATTAATTCCAAAATCCCTGTTATTGCTGTCATAATCATGATGTTATATGCGCTGATAACTTCTATGGTGATTTTTAAAGACAAAAAACTTTTACATTTTCTGTCTGTTATTTCTTTTTCAGTGTTATTAAGTATAATTTTGATGAAGTTTTTGCAGTTTTAAAATTTTTAGTTTCCGGAATTTTCTTTGGAATTTAAATTTTTTACAGCCATTACAGTTGTTTCAAACTGTTGAAAAATATTTTTCATATAATCTTTGTTGTCAAATTTTCCGCTGAAATTGAACCAGCCGTTTTTTGCATAATTTTTTTCATTTTCAAAACAGTTTAAGGCAATATACAGTGTATTTCTTATAATACTGAATGAAATATAACAGTTATATTTTTTGCTGAAATCAAAAAGATTTTTGCAAAAATCTTCCGTTAAAAAATCGTTTTCATCCTGTTTTTTTGTAAACATAATATGATAATTTTTTTTGATAAATTCAATATAAGATTCGTCTTTGTTGAGTTCTTTAATTTTATCAAAAGGATTTTCCTCTCTTTTATCCAGTATTGAATTTACAATGTTTCCTGCGTTTATACTGGTATCATATTTTTTAAAGAGAATATTTCCTGCGGTATTTTTGTAATACGGTACGGTGATTAACAATCCCTGCCAGACAATGATATTTTTTCTTCCTGTGTTTTTGGCAAATTCCAGCGCCTTTGCGTCAAAAGAATGACCGTAGCCCTGACCTTTAAAACATGCGGTATATTTTGCTTCAAAAAAATCAGGGAAAAAATGCAGCGCCTTTAAAAAAGCAATACCGTTTTTATCCGGTTTTGTTTCATAAGGTTCAAACCCTCTTATTGTACGGCAAACAGCATTAAAAGCCTGTTTTGAGACTGCTGTTTCAAACGGTTTTAAAGGCAAAAAATTCTTTGCCGCAAGCGGTTTTAATATCGAATGCAGTTTTTTTTCAAAAAATTTGTTAAATAATTCCAGATTATATGTATAGTTGAATTTACTCATAAGCTGCCCGCTAAATTCTGTTTTGAATTTTATATAAATCAAAGGTATTTTGCATTAAAGAACAAATAGTCATAGGTCCTACACCGCCCGGAACAGGAGTGATATAAGAAACATCGGGTTCAACCTCCCAAAAATCAACATCACCGCATAGTTTACCGTCTTGCTGCCGGTTTATTCCGACATCTATGACAACAGCGCCTTTTTTTACCATACCGGCTTTAACAAGCCCCTTTTGTCCCGCAGCACTAATAAGGATATCAGCCTGTCCGGTAATTTTTGCCAGATTTTTTGTTTTGCTGTGGCAGGTTGTTACAGTTGCATTTGCATTTAACAACATGTATGAAAGCGGTCTGCCGACAAGATTTGAGCGCCCTATTACAACAGCATTTTGTCCGTCAACAGCGATATCGTAATATTCCAGAAGTCTTATAATTCCCATCGGTGTGCACGGGTATGAATACGGCTTGTTTCCGGAGGCTATGCGTCCGAGATTGTATGAATGCAGACCGTCTACATCTTTTATCGGGTTAATTTTTTCAAGAACTTCTTTTGTATCTATGTGCGCCGGCAAAGGCAGCTGAACGAGTATTGCGTTTACGGAATCATCGTTATTCAGTGTGTAAATTTTCTCCAAAATTTCTTGCTGTGTGCAATTTTCAGGCAGTTCTATAACAATGGATTTTATCCCGAGCTCTTCGGCTTTTTTCTTTTTGGAGTTCACATAAATTTTGCTTGCAGGGTCATTGCCGGCAATTATAACAGCAAGGCACGGCTTCTTTTCCAGAAAAAGAATTTCATCCGAAAGATTGTCGAGTATTTTTTTTGCTACAAGTTTGCCTTCTATAAGTTTTGCCATATTAATTCCTTGCCTGAGGGAGATTCAATCTAAAAAATAATCCCTTAATAGCATCTTCCACTATTTTTGAATTTTTATCAATAGAGTGTTCTAAAAGTTCGCTGTCATGCGGTATTATCCCGAGCACTTCAAGACTGTATTTGTTCAGATATTCCTGAATTTTATTATACTGCTGATTGTCTACATTGTTCAGTATCAAAGCCATCTGTCCGCCTGCAGCGTATTTTGCGGAAAATTCTTCTATACGTTGTGCAAGAAAAACTGATTCTTCTGTCGCATTTGCAATAATGAGTGTAACATCCATAGGTATATCCACAAGCTGATGAAGATATTTCAGGTCAAATTCACAGTCAAAAATCACAATATCATACTGATTTATAAGTTTTGCAACCGCATCTGCTATTTGACCTGTTATCGGACAGCGGCAGTCTTTTGACGGAACAAGCCATGAAACTATAAGGTCAACATTTTCTTCCACCTCAACAAGAATATCTTCAAGCGCCCATTCTATGTATTCCTGTTTTGTCATGCGGGACGGAATACCTGTTTTGTATTCATGTTTGCCGCTTCTGATACCGTAGATGGTGTTTCTTACATCCATTCCGTAACTGTGAGCAAGCTCTGTTGACAAATCATTGTCAAAAAGCAGTATGGATTTTTCCGGATAGGTTTCTTTTAAAACTTTTATGAAATTTTTTGTTAAAGTTGTTTTACCGCTTCCGCTTTTGCCGGTAATCGCAATTGCTAAAGTCATTAATCAGTTTACTCCGTATTTTATTTTTAATTGTTCAGATATTTCATTAACAAGAGACATTGCTTTTTTTGCAAGTTCCAAGGATAATCCGCCTGCACCGCAGGAGGGTGTAAAAAAACTTTGTTTGATTATCAAATCTCTTTCAATATTTCCTTTTGATTTTTTTACAAAGTCATCAACAGCGTCTTCAAATTTTGCTTCAAGCTCTTCTATATTTGTTTTTTCAAGAGCTTCTTTATCAAGAGTCGGGACAATACCCCAGGCAATATATCCTCCTTTTTGCAAAAATTTGTCTATATCCGCTGCATAAGCACCCAGACTTTTTGCATAGGAAAATGCGTCAAAATTTATTATGTTGACTCCGGCACCGGTTAAAACAGACCAGTCTGACTTTCCGCAGCAGTGTACGCCGACAATTGCGCCAAAATCTTTCAATACCTGTATTATTTCAGAAAGCATATCAATAATTTCTTCTTTTTTTACGGTAATAAAAGCGGAAGTGCCGAGCTGCGACATAACAGGCTCGTCCATAAACATAATCGTTTTTATTTCAGGGTTAATTTTTTTCAGCTGTTCAATCTGCCATAAGGCTTTTAGAGTCAAACCTTTTGTAAGAACTTCCCTGTAAGTTTCATCGTAAAAAGCACAGACTCCTTCGCTGTCACAGAGGCTTGTTCCCCATGTAAAAGGTCCTATTATATGACCTTTTGCAAATTTATAGTTACCTTTTTGAATTTTATCAAGAAATAAAGGAATTGCACTTGAATACGGTTTTGTAATTGCATATTTATCCAGATTTGTAAAATCTTTTTCGTTTACTATGGACTCGTAGTCCATAAAGAATTCTTCAAGTTCCGTAAAAAATTCATCGGATTGCGCATCAAATATATATTTTGAATGTTTGTCATCGTATTTTATACCCGGAATTCCCTGAATATATTGAACAGTCATATCTTCATGCCTGTTTACGCCGGCAAGCTGGGGCCAGAATGGTATTTCTTTAAATTTGTCAAAAATTAAATCAACGGCTTCTTGAGGATTTTTGTGGGGCAAACTTCCTATAGCCGTGGCTTTTAAAGTTAATGTCTGCAAAACTTCTCCCCCGAAAATTGAAATTTCTATTCAAATTTTACTAAAAATAATAATACTTAGCAATGTATTATGTCCGGTGTGTGTTTTTACTTAAAAGTCTAATTCGGTATTGCGGTTGATGCAGGATGTTGTCTGAGTGGGACCTCGCTTGTAGGAGTGGTACACGGAGTGCGAGTGGCGCCGAGTCTAGCATTTTACGACTCTGCCGAAGAAACAATTAAGTATTGTTTCTGAGAGGTAGACCCCATGCGCTTGTTGACTGTGCCGGACTTATTGTTAAATATTGAACTTGCTTATTGCACAGGTTCAACAAGTAGTCGGAGTCAGTTGACAATATGAAAATTTTAGCTCTTGCTGACGGTGGGACTGGTGGCGGAGTGCAGCTTGTCACGAATTTTCGGACAGTTTAAAAGAAATTTTTGTGTCCGGCAGATGACAGCTGCACCGGATTGGATGTTACTGTACAAAAGGAGCATTTTTTTGATTTTGACTGTATGTTATAATCACTCCGGAAAGGACAAACGCTCAACAGTATAAGCAGCGCTGCAAATTAAACATCTTATGAAAATTCTGGAAGTAAAAAATTTGAATATCGGGTTTAACCTTTCGGACGGGTATAGACAGGCTATACACAATGTGAGTTTTTCTCTGGAAAAAGGCGAAACACTGGCTATAGTCGGTGAGTCCGGATGCGGTAAAACAGTTTCCTCTATGTCTGTTTTGCGTCTTTTGCCTGACAATGCGGTTTTGCAGAGCGGTGAAATCCTTTTTGAAGGTGAAAATCTTCTGGAGTTAAGCCAAAAACAGATGCAAAAAATCAGAGGGAAAAAGATTGCGCTTATTCCGCAGGACCCTATGACCTCATTAAATCCTCTATATACAATAGGCAATCAGCTTTTAGAAGTAATAGAGCTTCATCAGGGTTTGACGGGCAAAGAGGCTTTTGATGCTGCTGTTCAATCACTTGAAAAGGTAAAAATTCCGGATGCAAAGGACAAAATGAAAGCATATCCGCATGAGTTTTCCGGAGGAATGAAACAGCGTGTTATTATTGCAATGGCGCTTGCCTGCAAAGCAGAAATTATAATTGCTGACGAACCTACAACAGCTCTTGATGTTACGGTACAGGCGCAGATTATGGAACTGCTTGCCGAAATAAAATCAAAATATAATCTTTCTTTAATTTTAATTACACATGATCTCGGTTTAGTTGCCCAAAACGCCGATAAAATAGCTGTTATGTATGCCGGTCGAATAGTGGAATATTCTTCTGTCAGACAGCTTTTTAATAATCCGAAACATCCTTATACGCAGGCTCTTTTGAATGTAGTGCCCGATATAAATACAGACAATATCAAAACAATTGAAGGACATCCTCCCGCTATTACGGATGACATTGCAGGCTGTCCGTTTCATCCGAGATGTACAATGTGCATGGAGATTTGTACAAAAATTGACCCCTGCTTAAAAAAAGTTTCTGAAACAATGGTTGCATGTCATTTACATGATTGATTTTTTCTTAAAGTTCTTGTGCTGTGTGGATTTTTGCAACAAAAACATTTGTAAAAAATGCATTTTTGTGGTAGTCTCTCATTGAGAATTTAATGGTTTCAATTGGAAAACACACATATACTCAGTTTATTTTAAAAGGAGAAAATTATGACAGAAAAACGAGTATGGTTATTCGAAGAGGGTAACGCAAACATGCGTAATCTTCTCGGCGGTAAAGGTGCAAACCTTGCTGAAATGACTAATTTGGGGCTTCCGGTACCTCCGGGATTGACTATCACTACAGAAACCTGCATGGATTACATCAATCACGGCAACAAAATGCCGGCAGGCGTTATGGACGAAGTTAAAGCAGCTTTGAAAAAAGTTGAAGAAAAAGCTGGAAAGAAATTCGGCGATCCCGAAAATCCTCTGCTTGTTTCAGTTCGTTCCGGTGCAAGACTTTCTATGCCCGGTATGATGGAAACTATTTTGAACCTCGGTATGAACGACAAAACTGTTGAAGGTATGATTAAACTTACTAACAACCCGAGATTCTGCTATGACTCTTACAGAAGATTCTTGACTATGTTCGGCTCTGTAGCGTGGGACATTGAAAGAATGAAATTTGAAGAATATATTGATAAAATCAAAGCAGAAAAAGGCTACAAACTTGACGTAGAACTTTCTGCAGAAGATTGGAAATCTTTGATTGAACCTTATAAAGCTCTTATTAAAGCTGAAACAGGCAAAGAATTCCCGCAGGATCCTTTTGTTCAGTTAGAAGAAGCTATTGAAGCAGTATTCCGCTCCTGGAACATCCCCCGTGCGGTTGCTTACAGAAACCATTACAAAATTGACCACAACTACGGTACTGCCGTAAACGTTCAAACAATGGTATTCGGCAACATGGGCGATGACTGTGCTACAGGTGTATCTTTCACAAGAAACCCGTCTACAGGTGAAAACAAATTCTACGGCGAATATTTGACAAACGCTCAGGGTGAAGACGTTGTTGCAGGTATCAGAACTCCTCATCCGATTGCTGATTTGGAAAAAGAAATGCCTGAACAATATAAACAATATGTAGAAATTGCTAAAAAGCTTGAAGAAGGCTACAAAGATGTTCAGGATATGGAATTTACAATCGAAAGAGGTAAACTCTATATTCTTCAAACAAGAAACGGCAAAAGAACTGCAAAAGCAGGTGTAAGAATTGCCGTTGAAATGGCTGAAGAAGGCATCATTTCAAAAGAAAGAGCTATCGAACTCGTTGATGCAAACCAGTTGTATCAGGTATTGCTTCCTGACTTTGACCCTGCTGCTAAAAAAGAAGCTCACAAAATCGCTCAAGGTCTTGCAGCTTCTCCGGGTGCAGCTGTTGGTAAAGTTGTGTTCGATACTGAAGAAGCTGCTCAAAGAGGCAATGCAGGCGAAAAAGTTATCCTTGTTCGTTTGGAAACTTGCCCTGATGATATCCACGGTATGATTGCTTCTCAAGGTGTATTGACACTCAGAGGCGGTATGACATCTCACGCAGCTGTTGTTGCAAAAGGTATGGGTAAACCATGCGTTGCAGGCTGCGAAGACTTGAAAATTGACCTTAAAAACGAAACATTGACTGACGCAAGCGGTCAGGTTTACCACAAAGATGATATCATCTCTCTTGACGGCGGTACAGGTGAAGTTATGGCAGGTTCCGTACACCTAGTTCCTCCAAAGATGGATGAAAACTTCCAGAAACTCTTCCAGTGGGTTAATGAAGTTAAACAACTCGGCGTACGTGCTAACGCAGATACACCTGCCGATGTTGCAAAAGCTCTTGAATTCGGTGCGGAAGGTGTTGGTCTTTGCAGAACAGAACACATGTTCATGGCTCCTGAAAGACTGCCCTGGGTACAGAAGATGATTATTGCTGAAAATCTTGAACAGAGAAAAGAAGCTTTGAGCCACCTGTTACCTATGCAGTATCAAGACTTCTACGCAATGTTCAAAGCAATGGGTGACAAACCTATGACAATCAGACTTCTTGACCCGCCGCTTCACGAATTCTTGCCTTCTAAGGAAGAATTAATCGCAACAGTTGCAAGAAAGAAAGCGCTCAACGAAGACTGCAAAAAAGATGAAGAAATGCTTCACCTCGTTGAATCTATGTCAGAATTGAACCCGATGATGGGCTTAAGAGGCTGCCGTCTCGGTTTAACATGGCCTGAAATCAACGAAATGCAGGCAAGAGCAATCTTCTCTGCAGCTTGTGACTTGAAAAAAGAAGGTCTTAACGTAAAACCTGAAGTTATGATTCCGCTTGTCGGTCACGTTAACGAGCTTAAAGAAGCAAGAGCTGTTGTAGAAAAAGTAGCTAAAGAAGTTATGGAAGAAAAAGGCGTAACTGTTGAATACAAAATCGGTACAATGATTGAAATTCCTCGTGCCGCTTTAACAGCAGACAAAATTGCCGAATACGCAGAGTTCTTCTCATTCGGTACAAACGACCTTACTCAGATGACATTCGGTTATTCAAGAGACGACGCAGAAGGCAAATTCCTCAACAAATATGTTGATAACAAAATCCTTCCTGCTAACCCGTTCTCTACACTTGATCAAGAAGGTGTAGGTCAGTTAATGCAGATTGCTTTGGAAAAAGCACTACCTGTAAGACCTGACCTCAAACGTGGTATCTGCGGCGAACACGGCGGCGACCCCGCTTCCGTTAAATTCTGCCACAGAATCGGTTTGAATTACGTTTCTTGCTCACCGTTCAGAGTTCCGCAGGCAAGACTTGCTGCAGCTCAGGCAGTAATCGAAGAAAAACAGGCTAAAGAAGCTTGCGCTTGCAAGTAAGCTTTGGTTATAAACAAAAAAGCCTCCTGTGTTTTGCAGGGGGCTTTTTGTTGTTTTAACAAATAAACGAAAATTTTCATATTGTCAACTGACTCCGACTACTTGTTGAACCTGTGCAATAAGCAAGTTCAATATTTAACAATAA
>CALVCQ010000042.1 GCA_944326115.1 Candidatus Gastranaerophilales bacterium
ACTTATTGTTAAATATTGAACTTGCTTATTGCACAGGTTCAACAAGTAGTCGGAGTCAGTTGACAATATGAAAATAAATAACAAAAAAGGGGACAAAAAGTCCTCTTCTTAAGGTATTTGTTTTTGTAAAAACAAATACCGACTGCCGATTTGCGATGAAAGTTCATCGCAAATTATTTTTTGTTCGCTTAGACAACTATACTAAACCCAGCATTTTTTTGTACCAGCTGAAAGTTTCAAGTTCCAGACCGTTAAATGTTGTTTTTAAGCATTGTCTTTTTAAGTAATTATCAAATTCGTCATTGAATTTTGATTTTACTTCTTTTACTTCCTGTGATGCAGTTTTAGTAGACATAGAGCCTCCTTTGATTAATTTGTAAAAATATATAAAATATCAAACCTGACCTATGGGTTAATTATAACACATTTAGACCATGTTTGCCACACCATTTACTATAAATGTAAAACTTGTAAACGTAAATTTTTGCTAAAAATCAAGTATATATAAAGATATATTTCTTTACAAAAAGTAACAATATAGTGTGTTGTCTACAATTGTTCTTTTTGCAGATCTTGCAATTTTGCCTGGAGGGTGCAGTCTGTCTCCTGCGGGCAGGTCTCCGTATTTTTCTTTAATTCTTTTTATCAATGCTTTTTTGTTTTCGTCTTTGTCAAAAAATAATTTTGCATACAAACTTACACCGTCTTTAATAATAGGTTCTTGAGAATCGGAAAATATATCTGTATATTTTTTCAAAAAAGCACGGTGCGCAACTGCATTCATACCGAGAAAATTAAGTTCCTCCTGAATAGAGCTGTACCCGTCTTTGTCTTTTGCATGACCCGCTTCATGCAGAATTGCCTCTGCGATTGCAAGCATAACTGCAAAATCAGTAGTATTTTTATATTTCTTGTTAATAGTTATTATATTTTTGTAAAAATCATACTGTGCATGCACGCCTGCCTCTGCCGGTGTATCAAAAATTATTCTTATATTTTCTTTTTCTATAAAATCAAAAGCTTCTTTGCCTGAATAAAAAGGAATTTCTATACCCATTTTTTTTAGATAATCAAGATCCTCTGTTGAAAAAATAAGACCGTTAAGCTCTGTTAATGCTGTTGCAATTGCATTGTCTCTAACCCAGGGCATATCTCTCATAAAGTCAACAGACTGTGCCCTGCGTTGTTCCACAGGGTCGGTTTTTAAATTAGTCCAGCGAAATTTTGAAATTCCGGAGGAAATATTTGAAAAAACTGGTGATATAGGTGTCATGGCAGACTTTTTTGTTAATTGTTTTTTTCGTAAGATACAGTATATCCGGGGCTTACGGCAAGCCATTGAAAAAATTCCCTGCTTTCATCTTCCGGAAGATCAGTAACAAATGTTCCTCCGTAACGCCCCCTTGAGAAGTTTACATATCCCATTTTTGCAAGATTTTGCAGGGCTTTTCTGATTGTATTTGATGATACATCAAATTGTTTTGAAAGTGCATCCATAGAAGGAAGTTTGTCACCGATTTCAAAATTATCTTTGATATAATTTTTTATAAGATTTTCTATTTTTTGATAACTGTAAAAAGCGGCATCTTCTGCTTTTGCAAAGATAGACGTCTCGTTTAGGGGCTGCAATACATTTTCATCCGGAATTTTTGTAATAACCGTGCCGTATCTGCCCCTTCTGGCAAGAAGTATACCTTCTTCCGTAAGATTTTTCATTGCATCATGTACTGTTTTTATACTTACTTTTAAAATATCTGACAATTCCTGATGTGCCGGCAGTCTGTCACCGACTTTAAAATTGTTTTTTATGTATTCTTTAAGATCATTTTCGACTTTAGAAACAAGCGTATCGGAAATGATTTTTTCGGATGAATTCAAAAATTCTTTTTCATTGTCATCCAGCACGGGAACCATTTTTAGAATCCAGTTGGATTCATTGGATCTGAAAGATTTTGATTCAATAATCCCCTGTGACGCCAGAAAATCAAGTGCAAGACGGGTTGTATTTGTTGAATTGCCTATTATAGAGGATAGTGCTCTTGATGAAATAAGTGAATCACCGGGTTTGTAATTGTTTTCAATAATATAATTTTTTATAAGCGCTATAACTTTTTCTCTTTTAGAGGATGCTTTTCTTATAATCGGATTAGATGCGTTTGAATCACGGATTATAGTTCCTATTCTTTGTTTTGATTCAAGATATCCGGCATCTTCCACAAAGCGGATAGCATTTTGAATGGTGCCTACGCTGACACCGAGATAGTATGCAAGATCAGCTTTTTTGGGTAAAAGAGTGTTTCCCTGAAGTTTTCCTTTTTTAAAACCGGAAGTAATCCAATCTGTCAGCCATTTTTTTATAACAGAATCTTTTGATTCAAATGAATTTTTAAAGTTCGGAATTTCTTTTGGCAGCTGGGATATTTCTATTCTTTTTAATCCTGCTTTTTCAACTTTTTCAAAATTTTTTATACCGGATGCAGTATCTTTTTGCATATTCATAATCTCCACACTTATTTCAGTTTATTATACTATAATTATAAATAAACAACAAGTGTTTTTTTGCTAATGTATAAAATTTTACCACTTAACATTTAACAAAAATTTATACAGCGTAACACCTTGGTGCACATGAAAAGTTTTTGCCGGAAATTTACATGCATTGAAAAAGCGCAGTATTAACAGCATGTTTACAAAATTTTTATTTTAAGAAATATTGTAGTAAAATATTAACTATGGAAATCAGTAATAATACAGAAAAAGAAATAAAAGAGAAATTGTTAGAGGCAATTGCCAAAGACCCTGTCAATGAAAATAACTATATAGAGTTGTGCAAAATATACCTCGGAGAACAAAATTACAAAGATGCACTCGGGGTTTATGAATCGTTATTGAAAATAAATCCGTTTAATTTTCAGGCATTGATAAATGCAGGCAGTTTATATTTTTATTTTAAAAATATAAACAAATCTATTGATTATTACATAAGAGCTACGGAAATAGAATCAGACAGTTTTTCTGTTTATATGAATCTCGGTAATGCTTATGCGGAGCTGAATGATTTTGATAAAGCAATGAAAAATTATTCAAAGGCTCTGGAGTTAGAAAACAATAGTGCCGCATTATTTAACGCAATAGGGTTGTTATATCAGGACAACAAAGATTATCTTAGTGCTATAGTGAATTATGACAGAGCTATTGCAATCGATCCGGATGATCCCGAAAATTATATTAATAAAGCAAGTTCTCAAATGTCTATGCACATGTACAGAGAAGCAATCAAAACATTAAAAATTGCGGTTTCAATAGATAAAAAGAACTTAAAAGCTTTGATTTGTATTGCAAATTGTTATGCTTCCATAAGAGATTTTGACAATGCGGAAAAGTTTTTCCAGAAATGTTATAAAATTGACAGTAAATTTTATCAAATATACGTATGTCATGCTATTGCGTTTTCTGACGCAGGCAGAATAGATATGGCAATTGACAAGTATAAAGAGGCTATAGCAATCAACCCTGATATGCCGAATGCATATATACTTCTCGGGAATATTTATATTGATCAGCATAAGTATAATGAAGCATTGGATTGTTACAGAAAAGCGTCAAAAATTCAGCCTGAAGATGCAAAAACATATACCTTTATAGGCAATACCTACTTTATGCTTAACGATCTGGAAAGTGCGATTTATACTTACAGAACCGCTCTTAAATATAAACCTGATTCTATGGAAAACAAACTTGTATATATAGAAATTCTTCAGGAATATATAAACAGAAAAGAAAAAAAATCACCGGGGGCTAAAAGTGTCATATCGTAAAAGCTATGCAGTTCCTTCTTTGTTTGAAAAATTGACGGCAGTATTATCATATATTTTCCCACTGATAGGTTTTGTGTTTATAATACTTGCAGCTTTAATGAAAAAAGATTTAAAACCTTTTTTGAAATATCATATTTTTCAATCAATATTTATTGCATTTGCCCTGTGGCTGGTTCTTACAGGTTTGATGTATCTGTTTAATCTTTTAAGTTATATACCCGTATTAAAAAATATAATCGGAATGATAACTTTTTTCCTTAATACCCCTCTATTTTTAGGTTTTTCAATAGTAACATTTATATACTGTATTTTTATTATATATTTGATTGTTGGTGTGTTAAGAGGTTCGGACAGTTATGTTCCGTGGGTGTCTGATATTATCAAAACAAACTTGAGAGGGCAAATTTAATTTACGGTATAACTCCGGATGTATTATGAATACTGATTAACATCCGGTTTACATTAATAATAAAAATAAAAAAATAAAAAAAAGGAATAAGGATAAAAGAAGATGCAAAACTATGTAGAGTCAAAGGTTAGAGATATTGTTGATTTCCCTAAGAAAGGAATTATTTTCAGAGATATTACCACTGCCGTAAAAGATGCAAAAGCAATGCAGTTTATGATTGATTTTCTTGTACAGCAGTATGAAGATAAAAAAATTGATTATGTAGCCGGTATTGAATCCAGAGGTTTTATTTTTGGTGCGCCTCTTGCTTATAAACTGGGGGCAGGGTTTATTTTGATAAGAAAACCCGGTAAATTGCCGGCAGATACTATTTCTCAGGAATATGAACTGGAATACGGCACAGATAAAATTGAAATGCATGCAGATGCGGTAGAACCCGGAAAAAATGTGCTTGTTATCGATGATTTGCTTGCAACAGGCGGAACAGTTGATGCGGCTTGCAAATTGCTCAAAAAAGCCGGTGCAAATGTAGCAGGAGCAGGGTTTATTATTGAACTTTCCGACCTCGGCGGAAGAAAAAAGCTTGAAGGTATAGAGGTTACTTCAATGATTCAATATAAAGGTTTATAGGCGCTTTTTTTCTTAAGATTTTTAATATAAAATTATTACTACAAAGAATTAATGAATAGAGGGACGAAATGTCGGATAAAAAAGAATTTGAATTTAAAGATACATTGAATCTGCCGCAGACAACACTTGCCATGAGAGCAAATGCGCCTGTCAGAGAACTTGATATACAGGATTTTTGGGAAGACAGAAAAATATATGAAAAAAATCTTGCACAAAGAGATATTGAAAAGAAATTTGTACTCCATGACGGTCCTCCGTACTTGAGTTCTCCTAAAATCCATATCGGAACAGCTTTAAACAAAATTCTTAAAGACATTGTAATCAAATATAAATCCTTAGGCGGATATTACTCTCCTTATGTCCCCGGGTATGACGGACACGGGCTGCCTATTGAAAATGCGGTTGTAAAAACTATTGAAGGCGGCAGAGAAGCTGTTTCAAAATATTTACTCCGCCTAAAATGCAGGGAGTTTGCTTTAAGAAACCTTCACGGACAGGAAGAAGATTTCAGACGTCTCGGGGTATGGGGCAACTGGTCAAATCCTTATGTAACTATTTCTCCGGAAATAGAAGCGGAACAGGTCAGAATTTTTGGTGAAATGTACCAGAAAGGCTATATTGAAAAGGGCTTGAAACCTGTTTACTGGTGCCCGAAATGTGAAACTGCTCTTGCAGAAGCGGAAGTGGAATACGCAGATCACACATCTACAGCAATTTACGTAAAATTTGAATTTAGAGAAGTAGATTCTCTTAAGATTAAAGAACTTGCAGGTATACAAAGCAAAAACAAAATATATGCGGTTATCTGGACAACAACCCCGTGGACAATTCCTTCCAACCTTGCAATTTGCTTGAATGAAAGGTTTGAATACTCTCTTGTTCAGTATGCTGATGAAATTTATATAATAGCAACGGATCTTGTAAATGCATTCGTTGCAGACAATGCTTTTGATGAAAAAGACATAACTATACTTGGCACTGTCGGCGGAAAAGACCTTGAAAACATGAAAACAAAACATCCGCTTTATGACAGAATGAGTCAGGTAATTTTGGGCGACCATGTTACTCTGGATGCCGGTACAGGTTGTGTGCATACAGCTCCGGGGCACGGTCTTGAGGACTGGGAAGTCTGCCAGAAGTACGGAATAGATGTCTTGTCTCCTCTTGATGCAAAAGGATACTGGACAGATGAGGTTGCTGATATGAAGGGCGTTTACTACGAAGACGGCAACAAAGTTGTTCTGGAGCGTCTGGATGCTGCAGGCGCACTTCTCGGACACAAAGAAATTACACACAGTTATCCTCACTGCTGGAGGTGCAAGCACCCCGTAATCTACAGAGCAACACCTCAATGGTTTGTAAAAGTAGATAAATTCAGAGAAGAAGCTTTAAGAGAAATAAGCAATGTTCAGTGGATTCCGGCTTCCGGCGAGCAGAGAATTTCTAACATGGTTGCATCCCGTACAGACTGGTGTATTTCCAGACAGAGAGTCTGGGGTGTGCCGATTCCTGTATTTTATTGCAAGGATTGCGGAGAGGCTATTGTTACTCCTGCAACAATTGAAAACCTTGCAAAAATATTTGAAAAAGAATCTTCTGATATCTGGGCAAAAGAAGAAGCAAAATACCTTCTTCCTACAGCATTTAAATGTCCTCACTGCGGCGGCAGACATTTCCTTAAAGAAAAAGATATCATGGATGTGTGGTTTGATTCCGGTATTACACACCGTGCGGTAGTGGAAAAAAGATACAAAGAACTCGGACATCTTCCCGTTGAAATGTATCTGGAAGGCTCAGACCAGCACAGAGGCTGGTTCCAGTCATCACTTCTTACGGCTGTAGCAACTTCCGGACGGGCTCCTTATATGACCGTATTGACACACGGTTTTGTTCTGGATTCCGAAGGTAAAAAGATGAGTAAATCTCTTGGCAATACTGTTGCGCCTCAGGATATTATAAAACTCTACGGAGCTGATGTTTTGAGATTGTGGGCGGCTTCCGTGGATTACAGAAACGATGTAAGAATCGGAGATACTGCTATTAAGCAGATGGTTGAAATTTTTAAAAAGATGAGAAATACCTCAAGATTTCTCTTAGGTAATCTTTATGATTTTGACCCGATAGCTGATTATGTTTTCTATAAAGATTTGAAAGCTATTGATAAATTCGCATTGCATAAATTAAACAACCTTATTGCAAATGTTACGGAAGCATTTGAAAATTATGAATTTTATAAGTACTTCCAGCACCTGCAAAATTTTGCTGCTGCGGATTTAAGCTCATTCTATCTGGATATTGTAAAAGACAGATTGTATACAGCTGGCAAAAAATCACTCTCAAGACGTGCATGCCAGACTGTTCTTTATGAGATATCACAGGCATTGACAAGAATGCTGGCACCTGTAATGCCGCATCAGGCTGAGGATATCTGGCAGAACACTCCGGAAAAACAAAGGAACAATCTGGAAAGTATTTTGCTTGCAGATTGGCCTGTAACAAATGCAAAATGGGCTAATGAAAAGATAGAAAAAGAATTTACAAAAATATTAAAACTGAGAGAAATAGTCACAAAGGCAATTGAGCCTTTAAGAGCTGACAAAAAAATCGGAAGTTCTCTTGAGGTTGCTGTGTATGTAAAAGGCGGAGACCATACGCTTTTGAAACACTACGCAAAAGAGCTGCCTAATATATTTATTACATCTCAGGCAGAACTTACGGACAAAGCTCCTGATAACGTGCTGAATGAATATACGGAAGATGATTACACTATCTATGTAACGGAAGCACACGGCGAAAAATGCGATAGGTGCTGGAAATACAGAGAACTGTCAGATTACGGAGAACACGGGAGAATCTGTCCGGATTGTCTTAAGGCTATAAACGGAAAAGATTAGTGTAAATTGCTATATAAATCTTTGTTATGTATTTACTTTGTCTGAGTGGGACCTCGCTTGTAGGAGTGGTACACGGAGTGCGAGTGGCGCCGAGTCTAGCATTTTACGGAAGTGACCCCATGCGCTTGTTGACTGTGCCGGACTTATTGTTAAATATTGAACTTGCTTATTGCACAGGTTCAACAAGTAGTCGGAGTCAGTTGACAATATGAAAATATCCTTAACAATTCTATAAGGATACATGACAAACGTATGAGTATGCGATAAAATTAGAAAAAATATTCAAATATATAAATATTTAAAAGAGGGTCGGGACAATTAACGAAAATTACTTAAATACTGATATAATTCGAAACAAAAATTCTTTCCCGTTAACAAACAGAAGTTCTCTGTCAGAAGGAAACGACAGGTTCAGCTCGCTGAGCACTTCCTCTATGCTTGCAAGAGCAGGAGTACCTTTGTCTCATATTGTGATAGCAGACAATTATATGTTTATTAAAAAAATATACGGCACTCCGGTAGTAAAAAGCAGAATAACAAATCAAGAAAAAGCACTGCTTGGCAAGTATGATTTTAATCAGCTTGAATATTCCACAATTAAACAAATAAATGAAGAAATAGAATTGTTAAAAAAATGGTCTCAATCTCCGGACAAAAATCTAAAATACGATGCGGAGCAAATTTTGGAAATTCGTTCCAGAGAATTAAAATATCTTGCGGCTTGCAGGTATACACTGATTACAAATGAGATATATAACGGTTATATGGCGTTAGAAAAGTATTTTGAAGATATTTCAAAATATACAATTTAAAAATTTAATTATTAACATTTGTAAATTTCAGCTCTTATCATGTCAAATTTGTCTATTAATATGTTTTACATGTATATATAGTGTGTGTTAAAGATAAGGAAGTGTTATGTCGAAAGTTTTATTTTTGGTATCACCTACATTAAATTCATTTGTAGATAAAAGAAAAGGCACTACCGGTAATAAAATAGACTGTGCCATGCACCATTTTGCCAATTCTTTTGCTTCAAATGTTCAAATAGGCGCAGCTGCAGGTATTACTGCGTTAGCAGGAAGAGCTGTTGTAAAGAAAACACCTGAACTTGCAGCAAAGGTTGCAGGTATGGGCGGAGTAAAGAAATTTTTCCAATATTTAAAAGCAGCACCAAAACCGTTAAAAATTGCTGCAGGTATTGCCGCAGGTTTAAGCCTTCTTTACAGAACTTATAAAAAAGGTACAATTGAACAGAAGTACATTGACAGAGCACAGTTTGTAGACCATACATTTACTCTGGACAATAATGAAAAACCTGCTTCTGCTCCGGTAAAAGCATAATTTGTCTGAGTGGGACCTCGCTTGTAGGAGTGGTACACGGAGTGCGAGTGGCGCCGCCAGGTAGGGGCATAACATCAGGCTTCGCTTTAGCTCAGCCGATGTTGCAGCCAGTCTAGCATTTTACGACTCTGCCGAAGAAACAATTAAGTATTGTTTCTGAGAGGTAGACCCCATGCGCTTGTTGACTGTGCCGGACTTATTGTTAAATATTGAACTTGCTTATTGCACAGGTTCAACAAGTAGTCGGAGTCAGTTGACAATATGAAAAAATAAAAAAATACAGCCTGATAAGGCTGTATTTTTTTGTGATGATTCTGTAATATTTTATGTAAAAAAACAAAATAAACCATAGTAAAATTTGTAAGTATATGATACATGTATAATTATATATTTGGTTGGAGACAAAAATGATTACCATAAAAGATGTAGAGCATGTTGCAAAACTTGCAAGACTAGA
Source organism: Candidatus Gastranaerophilales bacterium (assembly GCA_944326115.1). Taxonomy (GTDB): domain Bacteria; phylum Cyanobacteriota; class Vampirovibrionia; order Gastranaerophilales; family Gastranaerophilaceae; genus Limenecus. Next base: position 9,553 of record CALVCQ010000042.1, read on the forward strand.
GCTTTCAGAAGATGAAAAAGTCAAATTTTCCAAACAGCTCGGTGATATTTTAAAGTATGTTGAACAAATGAATGAAGTTGATACAACAAACGTTGAACCTATGAGCCATGCTATTCCCGTTGTGAATGTAATGAGGGAAGATGTTGTTGTTCAGGAACAGACAAAAGACGAGCTTATGGCGAATGCGCCTTGTAAAGAAGACGGATTTTTCAGGGTTCCAAAAATAAATTAGACTTAAAAAGCTTAGAGGAACTACCCTCTAAGCTTTTTAACTTATAAGAAAAATATTTTTCGGATAAGCGCTAGATAGCACAGTAGATTATTAATCAGATAAGGGGTATGAAATGGGAACAAAGTATATTTTTGTAACAGGCGGTGTAGTTTCTTCACTGGGGAAAGGTATTGTAGCTGCATCTTTGGGCAAATTGTTGAAATCCAGAGGGTTTTCCGTTGTTATACAAAAATTTGACCCCTATATAAACGTTGACCCGGGTACAATGAGTCCTTTTCAGCACGGTGAAGTGTTTGTAACAGATGACGGCGCAGAAACTGACCTTGACCTCGGTCATTATGAAAGATTTACTGATACATCTTTAGGCAGAGTTAACAATGTAACCTCCGGAAGTATTTATCAGACAGTAATAAAAAAAGAAAGAAAAGGCGAATACCTCGGTGCTACCGTTCAGACAATTCCTCATATTACAAATGAAATAAAATCAAGAATTAAGAAAGCAGCATCACAATTTAAACCCGACTTTTTAATCCTTGAAGTAGGAGGCACAATCGGTGACATTGAGAGCCTGCCTTTTATTGAAGCAATAAGACAGTTTAAAACAGAAATAGGTTTTGGAAACAGTATAAATATTCATGTCACTTTGATTCCTTATCTGCCGACATCCGGTGAACTTAAAACAAAACCGTCACAGCACAGTGTTGCAGTTTTAAGAAGCTATGGCTTGCAGCCTGAAATTCTTGTATGCAGGACAACACGTTCTATTCCTAAAAAGGAAAAAGAAAAACTGGCTTTGTTCTGCTCTGTGCCTGTTGATGCGGTTATTGAATGTAAAGATTTAAAATCAATTTATGAAGTGCCTCTGGCTCTGGAAGAACAAAATATGGCAAGAGTTGTTCTACAGAGATTGCAGCTCCTTGACAGAAAGCCAAATCTTGACAGCTGGAGAAAGCTTGTTGAGGTAATAAAAAATCCCACAAAAACTTTCAAAATTGCTATTGCCGGTAAATATACAGGTCTGTCCGACGCATATATCTCCGTAGTGGAAGCACTGAAACATGCCGGTTATGCCCATCATGCAAAAATAGAAATTAAATGGATAAATTCTGAAGAATGCACTGATCAGAAAAAAACAAAAGAGGTTTTAAGCGATGTTGACGGGCTTGTAGTTCCTGGAGGATTCGGCGTAAGAGGTATTGAAGGCAAACTAAATGCTGTAAGATATGCAAGAGAAAATAATCTTCCGTTTCTCGGGCTTTGTCTCGGTATGCAGTGTGCTGTAATAGAATACGCAAGAAATGTCGTAGGATTGAAAGACGCAAACTCTATGGAATTTAATGAAGGCACTCCTTATCCTGTCATAGATATTATGCTGGAACAAAAAAATATAGAGAATATGGGCGGTACAATGCGACTCGGCAAATATGACTGCGTATTGAAAAAAGGTACAAAAGCATACGATGCTTACGGTAAAGTAAAAACAATCTCGGAACGCCACCGCCACAGATACGAAGTTAATAACGAATATAAAGAGCAGATAGAAAAGACAGGACTTGTCTTTTCCGGCATGTCTCCGGACGGTCAATTGTGTGAAATTGTGGAATATCCGAAAAATGATTGGTTTGTTGCTTGCCAGTTCCATCCGGAATTTAAATCAAGACCGGAACATCCGCACCCCTTGTTTGCAGGCTTAATAAATGCTATAAATAAAAGGTTATCAAAATAATCGTTTAAAGCATCTAATGGTTTATATCGTATAAAAACAGGGTATAAATCATGTAGAAGACACAATATAGGAGTGCGCAATGAATATTCTACTTTCAAATGATGACGGATTAATGGCTAATGGTATCAGAGCTTTGACGGAAGCTCTAAGCTGTGAACATGATGTGTATGTAATAGCACCTGACAGAGAACGAAGTGCCGCAGGTCATTCACTTACGCTTCACACACCTTTGAGAGTGGAAGAACTTGACCCTAAATTCGGAGCAAAAAGGAACTGGGTAACAACAGGAACTCCCGGTGACTGTGTAAAAATCGGCTTAAGCGCAATTTTAGAACCGCATGAAATGCCTGACCTTGTGATTTCAGGCATAAACCACGGTCCGAATCTGGGTGCGGATATTTTGTATTCAGGTACGGTAAGCTGTGCACTGGAGGGTGCAATGCTGGGATTTCCCGCTATTGCAACATCTCTTGCCGGTCTGCATTATGAAGTTGAAAATTTTACATTTGCGGCAAATTTTATGGCAAAATTTGTGCATAAAATTAAGGAAATAAATTTTCCTCAAAAATCCATATTAAATATTAATTTTCCGTCGCTTGAAGAAGAAGATATTGCAGGTATAGCTATAACAAAACTCGGCACAAGAATGTTTACAAGTAAATATGACAAGCGGCTTGACCCCAGAGGTAAAACCTACTACTGGCTTGCCGGCGAGCTTATAGAGTACGATGAAAATGACGGAACAGATATCAATGCAGTACGCATGAACAAAGTTTCTATTACTCCTATTACTTTTGAAATGACTCATCAGAGCATTATGAAAGATCTGGAAAAGGCTTTTTGCGGCGAAGAATCCTGTGACTGGTTCGGGAAAAAAGAGTAGTTTGCTTACAAAAAACAATATTTGACATATAATATCCTTAAGTTTAAGTCAAACTTGAGGATATTATTTTATGTCAAATATAAGAGTATTAACGGTGTTCGGTACACGTCCGGAAGCTATCAAGATGGCGCCTGTTGTAAAAGAACTGGAAAAATATCCCGATGAAATACAAAGCATTGTTTGTGTTACGGCACAGCACAGGCAGATGCTGGATCAGGTATTATCTTTGTTTAATATAAATCCTGATTTTGACTTAAATATAATGAAGCCGAATCAGGATTTGTGGACAATTACTTCAGATGTACTTTTGTTGATGAAAAATGTTTTTGAAAAAAGCAAGCCGGATCTTGTTCTTGTCCACGGGGATACAACTACATCAATGGCAGCTGCATTGTCAGCTTTTTATGCAAAGATTCCTGTAGGACATGTCGAAGCAGGTTTAAGAACTTTTGACAAATATTATCCGTTTCCGGAAGAAATAAACAGGGTGTTTGCGGACGCAGTGTGTACTTATCACTTTGCGCCGACTGATACAAGCGTGCAGAATCTTGTAAGATCAGCGATACCTGAAGAACATATATACAAAACAGGCAATACTGTAATAGACGCTCTTTTGCATACCGTTGAAAACAATAAAGCGGATTTAAGCTATATCGGACTAAATCCTGATTTGAAAACGATTTTGTTAACTTCTCACAGACGTGAAAATTTTGGCGAACCTATAAGAAATATCTGTAAAGCAGTTCTGGAGCTTGTTGAAAAAAATAAAGACATACAGGTAGTGTATCCGGTTCACTTGAACCCGAATGTTCAAAAGCCGGTAAAAGAGCTTTTAGGTAACAAGGAAAGGATCCACCTGATTGAGCCTATGGAATATGCTCCGTTTTCCACTCTGATGAAAGAATCTCACATAATAATGACGGATTCAGGCGGAGTGCAGGAAGAAGCACCTTCTTTAGGCAAACCCGTAATTGTACTAAGAAGCACTACAGAACGCCCAGAAGCTGTTGAATACGGTACGGTAAAACTTGCCGGTACGGATAAAGAAGTTATTGTGAATGAAGTGCAAAAGCTTCTTGATGACGAACAGGAATACAAAAAAATGTCAGAAGCAATTAACCCTTACGGTGATGGTCTGGCAAGCAAAAGAATTGTGGAAATAATAAAAAAAGAAATTGTCTGAGTGGGACCTCGCTTGCAGGAGTGGTACACGGAGTGCGAGTGGCGCCGAGTCTAGCATTTTACGACTCTGCCGAAGAAACAATTAAGTATTGTT
>CALVCQ010000043.1 GCA_944326115.1 Candidatus Gastranaerophilales bacterium
CTTATTGTTAAATATTGAACTTGCTTATTGCACAGGTTCAACAAGTAGTCGGAGTCAGTTGACAATATGAAAAAAATTGTGGTTGCACCTACAAAAACAAGAAAGGTCATTTATGCGTATAAACAAAGTAACATCGTCTTTTAAAGGTTTTATTTATTCACCGGATGATAAAGTTGCTGTTAATACAAAATATATAACATCTATACGGGAAGAAGAAGCCCGGGACGGAAAAAACACTATAATTTTTACAACTGATAAAGTATACAACAAAATGAACAATGTCTGAGTGGGACCTCGCTTGTAGGAGTGGTACACGGAGTGCGAGTGGCGCCGAGTCTAGCATTTTACGGAAGTGACCCCATGCGCTTGTTGACTGTGCCGGACTTATTGTTAAATATTGAACTTGCTTATTGCACAGGTTCAACAAGTAGTCGGAGTCAGTTGACAATATGAAAATGTTCCTTTAGAACAGGTTTTAAGAGCATATTCCAGAGCTTCTGCAAATGAAATATCATATGTAAATGTTAATGATTTTGCTAAAAAAGATAATAATAAAAAGCCTTATTCTATATAAGAATAAGGCTTTTTGTATCTTATTTGACTTTGTGCCGTTAAGCTTTTACAACATCTTTGTAAGAGCCTTTAAATTTGTCTTCATAAGCGGTGTGTAAAAGTTCGTGGGCTTTGTGAGAACCCGGTGCTTCCAGATATTCCGCATAGAGCTTTTTGATATCCGGATTGTCGTTTGAGCGTCTGTATTTCAGTTCTGTGTCTTCTTTATACAAGCCTGCTGCTCTTTTTTCTTTAATATGAGAGTCATCGCAGCTTCTTGGTTGTCCGCCGCCATTGATACATCCGCCCGGGCACGCCATTACTTCAAGCATATGGAAATCTGCAGTACCGTTTTTGATTTCCTGCAAGGATTTTTCTGCTTCTTTTAATGTAGAAACCACTCTGACTTTTACTTTTGTGCCTTTGATATCAATTTCAACATCTTTGCAGCGGTGGTTTTTATCAACCCCTCTCATTCCTTTTATATCGAGGTCTGACAATGGTTCACCGGTTACAAATTCGTAGGCTGTTCTGACAGCAGCCTCTGCTACACCGCCTGAGGCACCAAAGATTGTACCTGCGCCTGAGTATTCAGCAAACGGAGAGTCGCCGTCAGCGGGTTCCAGTGATTTGAAATCAATACCTGCGCTTTTTATCATTTTAGCCAGTTCTTGTGTTGTCAGAACATAGTCTGTTTCATATTTGCCGTTATTTGAAAGCTGTTCTCTTTTTGCTTCTGCTTTTTTAGCAGTACAAGGCATTATGGAAACTATGTTCAAGTTTTCCTGAGTAAAACCTTCAAAATATTTTGGAACAAGTTCTCTTAATACTGGAGAAAGCATACCTTGAGGAGATTTGCAGCTTGATAAGTGATTTAACATATCAGGATGCTGCAGCTCCAGATATCTTACCCATGCAGGACAGCAGGAAGTAAACAGAGGCAGATTTTCACCTTTGCTTACTCTTTCAACAAACTCGTGAGCTTCTTCCATAATAGTAAGGTCAGCAGAGAAGTTTGTATCAAACACAAGGTCAAAGCCGATTTCTTTTAGCGCTGCGTTGATTAATTTTATAGTGTTTTCACCCGGTTCAAGTCCGAATTCTTCACCTATTGCAACACGAACTGACGGTGCAATTTGTGCAGCAACTTTTTTGTTCGGGTCAGTGATAAGTGACCATACAGGGTTTACTTCGTTTTTGATTGTCAATGCGCCTGTCGGGCAAACTGCCTGACACTGGCCGCAAAATACGCAGTCTACGCTGCCTAATTGTTTGCCTGCAATAGGTTGTACAACTGTTTTTGAGCCTCTGTTTGCAAAGCCGAGAACAGCGTGTCCTTGAAATTCTGCGCAGGCTCTTACACACGCACCGCAAAGAATACATTTGTTCGGGTCACGTACAATTGATGGATTTGAGTCATCAATTGGCAGATATCTGTCTTTTTTCAATTGTACATATTTTGATACATCTTTGATTCCGTATTCTTCTGCATACTGCTGGAGTTCGCACTTGCCTGATTTGTCGCAGGTTGTACATTCTCTGTCGTGGTTTGCAAGTAAAAGTTCCAGAACTGTTTTTCTGATTCTTCTTGTGCGTTCTGTATTTGTTTTTACTTTAATATTAGCCTCAGGCGGCATTGTGCATGAGGAATTTATTATTGTTCTTCCGTTCGGGTATTCAACTTCCACAACACACATTCTGCAAGCGCCGTACTGTGTTAAATCCGGTCTGTAGCAGAAGGTAGGAACATTAAAACCCGCTTTTCTGATTACTTCAAGAAGGTTTGGTTCATCTGTGAACTCAACCTCTTTGCCGTTTATTATAAGTGTTTTTTTATCGCTCATTAGTATATAACCTTTCTTTTTTGTCTTTATATGACTTTTTTAAAAGACTGTAAAATCAAAATCTTGAGTCATTCCAAACTTGTTTCGGAATTTCCGGCGCAGCCGGTCAAGATTTATTTTTGTTTAATCGCCTTGAACGGACAAGAGCTTATGCAGGCACCGCATTTGATACATTTTGACTGGTCAATGTGGTGAGGGTTGCGTACACTGCCTTCAATTGCACCGACAGGACAATTTCTTGCACATTTTGTACAGCCTTTGCACAGTTCAGGGTCAATTTCAAATGTTTTCATGGCGTCACAAACACCGGCAGGACATCTCTTGTCTTTTATGTGAGCGATGTACTCATCTTTAAAGTATTTTAATGTAGAAAGAACCGGGTTCGGGGCAGTTTTCCCGAGTCCGCAAAGAGAACCGTCTTTTACTGCGGTTGCAAGTTCTTGAAGTGTTTCAATATCCTGCATTTCACCTTTGCCTTTTACAATTCTTTCTAATATTTTCAGCATATTTTTTGTACCTTCACGGCAGGGAACACATTTACCGCAGGATTCGTTTTGTGTAAAGTTCATAAAGAACCTTGCAACTTCAACAATACAGGTGTCTTCATTCATTACGACAAGACCGCCTGAACCGACCATTGCACCTGCTGCAATAAGGTTGTCGTAATCCATTGGCAAATCGAGATGCTCTTCTGTCAAACATCCGCCAGACGGACCTCCGATTTGTACGGCTTTGAACTTTTTGCCGCCTCTGATTCCGCCGCCTATGTCAAATACGATTTCTCTTAAGGTTGTACCCATCGGCACCTCGATAAGACCGGTGTTATTTACTTCACCTGTTAAGGCAAATGTTTTTGTACCTTTTGATTTTTCTGTACCCATAGAGCTGAACCAGTCTGCGCCTTTTAGTATGATAGGAGCAACATTGGCAAGTGTTTCTACGTTATTAATCAATGTCGGTCTGCCAAAAAGGCCTTTGTTAGCAGGGAATGGCGGTTTTGGTCTTGGCATGCCTCTTTCGCCTTCGATAGAAGCGATAAGCGCAGTTTCTTCGCCGCAAACGAAGGCTCCGGCGCCTTCTTTAATGTGTATTTCAAAATTGAAATCCGAACCCATTATGTTTTTGCCTAAAAATCCTTTTTCTTCTGCCTGTTTTATAGCAACTCTAAGACGATGGATAGCCAGCGGGTATTCTGCTCTTACATAGATATAAGCTTCGTCAGCACCTATTGCATAACCGGCAATAGCCATACCTTCCAAAAGTTTGTGCGGGTCGCCCTCCATAACGCTTCTGTCCATAAATGCACCGGGGTCGCCTTCATCCCCGTTACATACAACATAGCTTTTTCCGCCTTTGTTTGCTGCAGTGAATTTCCATTTTAATCCGGTCGGAAATCCCCCGCCACCTCTGCCTCTGAGTCCGGATTTTGTGATTTCTTCTATAACCCAGTCCGGATTGCCTTTTTCCAAAACTTTATGTAAAGCTTCATAAGCACCTACTGCAAGCGCTTCGTCTAAAGATTCCGCATTTATTTCGCCGCAGTTTGCAAGAGTTGTTCTTGTTTGTTTTGCGTAGAAATTTATTTCTTCGTTTTTAAAAACGTGTTTTTCTGTTTTCGGGTCTACATATAAAAGTCTTTCAACAGGTTTGCCTTCTTTTATGTGGCTTTCAACGATTTCTTCAACGTCTTCTACATGTACTTTTACATAAGTAATATCCAGATCAGGGATAACAACGAGAACGCCCTGTTCGCAAAAACCGTGGCATCCTGTGGGGACAATTGTTACTTTGTCCTGATGAGTCATCGGGCGTACGTCTGCTCCGAGTTGTTGAAATTTTTCAATAACTTTTAATGAGCCGTTGGCAACGCAGCCAGTACCTGCGCAAACAAGCACTCTCAGCCCTTGTGCTTTTATCTGCTCTTTTACTCTTTCCTGTTCTTTTTTTATATCAATCAATGTTGCTGTCATCTTAATTACCCTCTTTTTCCTCTTTCATAATCGTTTCTATAACGATTTTTATTGCATCTGCTGTCATTTGCGGATAGACTTTTCCGTTGACAACAACAACGGGGGCAAGACCGCAAGCACCTAAACAGCTTACTGTTTCTAAAGAAAACAGACCGTCTTCTGTTGTAAATTTGCCGTCTGTAAGATTCAGACATTGTTTGATTGCATTCAATACCGGCATAGAACCTCTAACGTGGCAGGCTGTACCGTCACATACTTTGATTTCATACTTGCCTTTCGGCTGTAAACTAAACTGGGCATAAAAAGTAGCTACACCGTATACTGTTGCCGGTGAAAGACCTTCTATTTTTGTTCCGATATATGTCATTATATCTAACGGCAGATAACGGAAAACCTCTTGAACTTTTTGCAAAATTGCAATTAAATTGGATTTTTTATACTCAAAAGCAGATAGTATTTCATCAACTTTTGAATAATCAATTCCGGCTTGCGTCTGTTGACTCATCTAATCTTTCTCCTTTGCACAAGATTTTTAGACCAATATCGTGAATATAATCACTATTACAAATAATATATTATTATAAAATCACTATTTTTTCAAGAATAAATTCGACAAATAAGGCATTTGTTCCAGTAAAGATTGATTAAATTCATAAAATATGATTTACTTTATTTATCGGAATAATAGAGGGAGTTTTTATGAAAAAAGCATATTCACTGGCAGAAGTTCTTTTGACCCTGATGATAATTGGCGTAATAGCATCTTTGACATTACCCGGATTGCAGCAAAATGCAAAACAACAGGAGCTGGCAGTTTCTTGTAAGAAAGCATTTTCGACATTATCAAATGCACTGGCGCTTGCTGAACAGGCAAACGGACCTATAAGAAAGTGGGGACTTACTGACAATACTTCTTACGAAGATTTTGAAGAATATATATTACCTTATTTGAATGCGGCAAAGGTATGTAATGACTCCTCAGGTTGTTTTGGCGAAGGAACATATTCTCAATATGACAAGAGCGCTTATGCATCTATTAGTGAGAAAGGTTACGGAACACCCGGTGTTGCTGTATCGCTTGCTGACGGCACAAGTATTTCTTACGATATGCAATCCGGGCAAAATACCGGTTCTGCTACAGAAATTTTTGGCGTCAAAACAACTGCACCTGTAGTTGTTTTTGCAGTGGATGTAAACGGTCCCAAACCGCCTAATATGCTCGGCGGTGATACATACTTTTTTGTGGCAACAAGAGAAGGGTTAAAACCTGCCGGTGCAGATAAATCAGTTTCTGATATAGATTGCGGTAAAGGAAAAGCCGGTACTGAATGTGCTGCTATGGTTATAAATTACGGTGATCTCAATTATGATAAACATAAAGAATCCGCAAAAACCTCCGGAAATGACAACGAAGGCGGCAACGGCGGAGAGGAAACAGGCGGTAGTAAACAACCCAGTGATAAACGTAAAGGCTCTTAACAGGCATTAAAAATGTCCGAAAAAATTTGTGATAAGACTTTGCGAATAAAACAATCCCGTGAATTGTTGTGACAAAGGGAGATAAAACGCTCCTTGTGAAGCGGCTGCAACTGTGACACTAAATTAGATTAATTAGCAAAAAAAATTTTTACGGTTTTTGTTCCTTAAAAAGAAAGCGTGTTATGAATAATATAAATTTTAAAGGAACATTTATCACCTGTACGGACATAAAAAGAGCAAATAAAAATTCTTCTCCTGTTAAAGTTTCTGCGGTAAGAATAAACCCCTATGACAAAAGGGATTTAAAAGCACTGAAAGAAGTTCATGATCTGTGGGACGGTCAATTTTCAAAAAAAATATATAAAGATGCAATAAGAGTAATAAAAGAAGAACTGCCGCCTGAAGACTACAAGTTTTTCGTTTTGACAAAACAGCATACAAACTTTGATAATCTTGTTCCCGATGATATTCTTGCAGAGGCGCAGATTGTTCTGAACCATCCTAATCAAAATTCAGTTTACCTCGATTATATGCAGGTTGAGCCGCAGAATATGTATGAATCTGAATACAGAGTTTATAAAGGTATAGGCAGTGCTTTTCTTGATTTTTTTAAAAAAATGTATAAAGGGAAAAATATTCATCTTCGTTCACTAATTTCAACGCAGGATTTTTACAAGATAAACGGTTTTAGACAAAAAGATATACAGTCAACCGACTACTACTATCTTGCATAAAAATTAAAAAAGTTGTATATAAATATCTGTTTTTTATTCTAATACTTTATCTTCAATTACTTATGCAAGCAATGATAAAAAACTGCCGGAGATAAAGACTTTTTTTTAATAATGTAGATGTTATAATTATTATGTAAAAAATATAGGTATTACAGGGGCGTTATATGAAAATAATGTTTGTATCCGCAGAGGTTGCACCTTTTTCTAAGGTAGGTGGGCTTGCCGATGTTGTCGGGAGTCTGCCTAAAGTACTGGAAAAAATGGGACATGAAGTAGCAATCTTTACGCCTCTTCACGGGTGTATAGACCGGAGCAAATACGGTATTACAGAGATTGAAAATTCTAAATTAACAATAGATTACAGCTACGGTCAGTATTATTTTAACCTCAAAATGGCAAAATTGCCCGGTACAAAGAATGTGAATGTATTTTTTCTTGATAACAGTAAATATTTTGCGCCGTTTCATGAAGTATATCCGAGAAGTATAGATACAAGATACGAACATGAAAGATTCATAGCCTTTTCCCACGCTTCAATTGAATATGCAAAATTGTTAAATTTTAAGCCGGATATTATCCACTCAAACGACTGGCATACCGCAATGATACCGGTTTATATGAAGGTAAATTACAAAAATGATCCGTTTTTCAAAAATACAAAAAATTTCTTTTCCATACACAATATAGCATATCAGGGACAGTGGTTTGATGATTTGTTGTATTTTGCTCAAATTGATCATAAAGATGTATGGAACTGCTGGGGATTAGAGCATTTTGGAATGCTAAACTGGATGAAAGGCGCCATAAATTACAGCGACGGAATAATTGTTGTTTCTCCAAATTATGCAAATGAAATCAAAACTTATGAAGGCGGTAAAGGTTTAGATTGGACATTGAATCATAATGCGCATAAGCTGACAGGTATATTAAACGGTGTTGATTACACGGTGTATAACCCTGAGACCGATAAAAATATTGTAAAAAATTACGATATAAACCATGTGCAGAATAAAGAAGCAAACAAAATGGCAGTATTGAAGGAATTCGGTTTGCCTTACGATGCCGGTTATGAAAAAGATAAACCGCTAATTGCTGTTGTTTCTCGTCTTGTAGAGCAAAAGGGATTTGATCTTTTCGGACCTGTATGCGAAGACTTGAAAGGTCTGTATGCAAATTTTGTTATTCTTGGCACAGGTGCACAGCATTATGAAGATATGTTCAGATATCTCAGTGCAACAAGCTCAAACATAAGAGCAAAACTGGAATTTTCCGCCGAACTGGGTAATCTTATGTATGCAGGTGCGGATATGTTTCTTATGCCGTCGGCTTTTGAGCCTTGTGGTTTGAGCCAGCTGATTGCGCTTAAATACGGAGCAATTCCTATAGTAAGAGCTACAGGCGGTTTGGAAGATACGATTACAGGCTATCCGATGGATAAAGGCGACGGGTTTAAATTTTGGAATTATTCACCTTATGCAATGATGGATTGTATACGTTATGCTATTAATATTTTCAAAGATAAAAAAGACTGGCAGCAGCTTATCAAAAATGCAATGAGTGCTGATTTCAGCTGGGATAGAAGTGCACAAAAATATGTAGAAGCTTATGAAAATGCATTAAAAAATTAGAAATTAGCGGCAGTATTGTTTTTAAACACATTGCGCCGCCGGAATTTTCGCTTAAATATTATGCATTTTGTCAAAAATCTGTTTTTTTTGCACCCAGATTTCCATTTGCAATTCTTCGCCGGCTTTTTGTAATGCTTCTTTTATTTCCTTAAATGATTTTTCCGATTTTGAAATATCACCGAGGAGAAACATTACAAAGTAATCCTGCATTATGGTTTGTTTTATGTCTTCAATATTAACTTTATTATCAGCAAGAACATTTGCCACTTTGGCAACAATACCTATTCTGTCGACACCTGATACTGTTATAATAATTTTATTTTCGCTTCTGTTTTCCATATTTTCCTCAAAGATTTAATAATAATTATTTTACTTTATTTATATAATTATGTCACCGGAATGAATAGTTTTTTGCGTTCCGTCATCACAGATTACAACAAGATTGCCGTTTTTGTCCATATTTTTAGCAAAATATTTTTCTTTAATATCTCTGTCTCTCTTTTGTACAAAAATATGTCTGCCGAGAAAATTACTCCTTGTTATATAATCTTTACTAAAGGACGCAAAGCCTTGATTTAAAACACTATCATAATTACTGAAAAATTCTTCTAAAAGCAGGTTTAAAAATTCCTGCCGGTTAATATTTTTTCCGGTGATAAGATTTAGCGATGCAGCGGGACGGTCTATTGTTTCCAGAACTGATTGAGACATGTTCAGATTTATTCCTGCTCCAAGCACAACGCCTTGAATAACATTACTTTTCAAAAAACTTTCACAGAGTATCCCGCAGATTTTTTTATTATCAACGAGTACATCATTAGGATATTTGATTTGAGGTTTTGCATTATAAATTTCAATTACCTTTGCACAGCAGACACTCATGTATTGTGTAAGATTGACTATATAATCTTTTTTTTGCGGTTTTAGAATTATAGAAAGATAGATATTTTCAGGGCTTTCAGAAACCCAGTTACGATTAAATCGTCCTCTTCCCTTAGTCTGTATTCGAGCAGAAATTATGGTTCTGTCCTGCAAATTCTCAAAATTCTTCAGTCCGTAAGTATTTGTAGAATCTATCGTATCAAATTCTATTATGTTATTCTGCATTTTTCCTTAACATTAAAACATTGCCGGCATTGTCATAACAAGCATTGTCCACCCAGTGCCCCATAAGTTTTTTATTTGAATCATAAAGGTATTGTTCGTATTTTGATACAACATAAGTCGCATTTTTAAAAACACCGTATTTGTTGTAAGCAACTGAGCTGTGTGGATAAACATTAAATGGTTTGTTTAAAACATCGACTTTAAAGAGTTTGCCGTTCTGGTCGTAATAGTAATTGTGATAAGGGTCATTCTTGTATCTTACTCCGTAAGTACCGTCAGAAAACCAGGCAAGATATCTGTCTGCCAGTTTGTTATTACCGGCTTTCATCGCACTGTAGTTGGCAAGATGATTCGGGTCAGTCCAAAAATCTTTGAATTCATTTGAGCCAAGAGAGTAGTTTACATTATTAAAAGTTTCTTCTCTGGCAATTTCCGCATTAATTTCGGCATTTCCTTGCAAAATAAGTGCCGAAACAGGTAAAGCCCAAAAGAGTGTAAGAATTATAAGCAAAAATTTTTTCATAATCTAATAATATAATAAAAATACTCCGAAAGTCATAAACATTCGGAGTATTTTGTTACTTTTGTTTAATCAGTTATTTTATGCTTTTATCTTAGCCTTAGCAGATTCAACAACAACAGAAAAAGCTTCAGGTTCGTTTACAGCCATTTCTGCAAGCATTTTTCTGTTTACCTGAATATCCGCTTTTTTAAGTGCATTCATAAATTTAGAATAGCTCAGACCGTGCTGTCTTGCTGCGGCATTGATTCTTACAATCCACAAACGACGCAGACTTCTTTTTTTGTTACGTCTGTCTCTGTACTGATATTTTAGTTTTTTCATTACAGCAGTATTAGCAACTTTGAAAATTCTGCTTCTTGCACCGATAAAGCCTTTAGCTAATTTTAATATTTTTTTATGTCTTTTTCTTAAGACATTTCCGCGTTTTACTCTCATGGTTCAACCTTCCTTATCTTGAATATTTTTTGTACGGTAATTCTTTTGAAACAAGGTTCAAATGTGTTTCAGAAACTTCTGTCATACCGGACAGTCTTCTTTTTCTGCTGACAGACTTGTGTTGCAACAAGTGTTTTGTCCCTGCAGAACGTCTCAAGATTTTGCCGGAAGCTGTCACTTTGTAGCGTTTTGCAGCTGCACGGTGTGTTTTCATTTTTGGCATAGTTTTCTCCTTTCATCAGACTCACGGGCGTTTTCGCTTTGTACCGCAGTCCTTTCTTTTACTTATACGACAGACAACAACTATAGCTGCAGTCTGCGTCTGACTCTTGTGACATGCCGTCCACAAGTATCATGTATAAGACATTGTAAAACAAAAAGCTTTATATGCAAGTAGAGATGAACTTTTATTAAATTAATAAAAAAAACCGGATAAACTTAGTCCGGTTTTTATATTAATTATTTGTTATTAATTTTTTTTGGATTCCTTTACTTCTTTCATTGCTGCTGTCAGTGGTGACATAGCTTTGTCAAAAGTGGCTTTGTAAAAGTCTGTATTTATATTTAGTTTATTACCTAATTCCAGAAGCAAAAGAACAAATTTTCTGTCATAATCATCTTTCAGATCATCGATATTTGAAACCACATTTTCAAGTATTTCATGGATTTTGTTGAAATAAATGTTTTGTGATTCGGAGGTATCTATCCTCAATTCTAATGCTTCCACATATTTAAACAAGCTCAATACGGATTCAATCGTATGTATTTCAGGATTTTTTGAAAGGGCATACATTGCGTCTGTAACTTTTTCCGTAAATACTGTATTGGCAAGCTTTTTGTCAAGTTTTACGCCCAGCATTTTAGCCTCGTTGTTTATGTCAATTGCTTCTTGTAGCTCATGTTCATTCACTGATTTTTGAGAAGCTTCTATTTGCTTGTTAAATTCAATACCGAGTACGTATCTTGCTGCAATTTTAAATTCATCCGGCGGATTTAAGCCGAGATTTTTAAAGTGGAAGATAGAGGCCTTTCCGTCTTCGTAAATATCTTTGTAAAGACCGGAGAACTTGTTTGTCTTGCCCTGAATCATAATGTTAAGGATTTTTCTTCTTTCTTCAATAAAGATATCCTTGAGAGTATAGTATTCTGTACCGAAGTTTTCATCGAGACTTCTGATAATTTCCGTGAGCGGATAATTAACAAATGTAGACGTAAGATTTTTTTGTACTTCAGCAAATTCTTCCGCTGATGAATATTCTTTGATTGCACAGTGGAAATCACCGCCCGAGTATTTAAGAAGTGCAAATATAAGGTCAAATTTTTCCAGTGTAATTTGCGACCTGATTTGTACACGTCCTATATAAAGACTATTTTTTCCTTTGGAAACGGTTTTGTAATTCAACCGTTTAATATCATAGCAGTACAGACTTGTTTCGTCTTCAATTTCTTCATAAAGAGAAACAATTGCCCACAAACTTGCAATCTGTTTTATTGTTACAACCGAAGGTTTGACAAATTTTCTGTATATATCAGCACCTGTGCCGAATTCTTTGATATTGCTCTGAGCTTTAGAAAGAATGTTTGTAAACTCGGTTTCAAAATCCTGTGTCGTAAAATTAGCAGCAAGCTGCATTGCTCGGGCAGCGTATTTCATAATCTGGGTTGTTTCAATCCCTGAAATATCAGCAAAGAACCAGCCGCAGCTTGTATACATGAGCATTGCCTGTCTTTGCATTTCAAGAAGTTTCATTGCGGCAACTTTATCCTGATCATTACATTCCGATTTAAGATTATTTTTGCAGAAATTTTTTATTGTAAGTTCGCTTCTGTCAAGGATAACGTTTATGTATTCATTTCGAACTTCCCAGGGGTCTTTTGTAAAGAATTTTTTACCCTGCTTTTCATAAAGCGCAATAAGGTTGTCTCTGAGATAATCAAGAGCATTTCTCAGAGGCTCTCTCCAGCGTTGATTCCAGCTGGGCTGACCGCCTGTAGAACATCCGCAGTCTTCTTTCCATCTGCCTACACCGTGGAAACAGCTCCACGAAGAAGCCTGTTTGATGTCTGCTTCATCATTTACTCCGTATTTATCAAGATATTCCGCATAGTTAGTTATTATAAAACCCTGTTCTTCCGCTTTTACTCGAAGAACATAAGCCAGTGCCATATCACCGAATTTTGTATGGTGACCGTAGCTTTCACCGTCTGTTGCAATATGTATAAGCTGCGGGTAATTTCTGTCGTTGGATATCCCTTCTTTTAAACGGCTGACAAATTTGTTGCCGTCTTGAAGAATATTGTCAAATGCAACTGATTTAGAAATTGCACCGTCATAAAAGAATAAATCAACAAATTTCTTTGGATTATTTTTAATAAAATATCTGTAAGGTTTAGCCGGATCAATATTTCCCCATCCTGCATCCGTCCATTCTTTTGTTCCGATTTTTCTATATTTCAATGCCTGATAAGGAGATAATATAGTAAATTTAATACCGTTATCAGCCAGAACTTCAAGAGTTTCATCATCGACAGCGGTTTCGGCAAGCCACATTCCCTCGGGCATTCGACCGAATCTGTATTCAAAATCTCTTATCCCCCATTTTACCTGTGTTTCTTTATCACGACGGTTTGCCAGAGGCATAATAATATGATTGTATACCTGGGCTATTGCATTTCCGTGACCTGAAAATTTTACACGGCTTACGACATCAGCTTTTATAATTCTTTCATAAGTTTTCGGGGCATGTTTTTCCATCCAGGATAACAGGGTAGGACCAAAGTTGTAGCTCATTAAAGAATAGTTATTTACTATATCAAGCACCTTGTTTTTGTCATCCACGATTCTTGAGGCAGAATTCGGGTTATAGCATTCGAGATTTACTCTTTCATTCCAATCATGAAAAGGAAGAGCGCTGTCTTGTAATTCTATTGCTTCAAGCCAGGGATTTTCTCTCGGCGGTTGATAAAAATGTCCGTGGATAGTAAGGTATTTTTTGTCTTTATCTTTTACTTCTGTTTTTTTATCGTTTGTAGCCATATTTTATTAACTCCGCAAATAATTTTTAAGTATATTATACATTTATTTTTTTTCGAAGTCATCTTAAAAAATCAACTTTAAGGATAATAAAATGTCTGAGTGGGACCTCGCTTGTAGGAGTGGTACACGGAGTGCGAGTGGCGCCGAGTCTAGCATTTTACGG
>CALVCQ010000044.1 GCA_944326115.1 Candidatus Gastranaerophilales bacterium
GCCTCAGCTCAACGGCAAAAGAAGGCAAATCCGCTCTTGGATTATTGGCGTTCGTAAGGTTTGGTATTCCGTTTCGAGCGTACACTCCCGGCTTGAGATGTATGCGAGTTTACAAGCCGTACATATCAGGATACCCTTGAGTACAAGCGAGGCAGCCTCAGACAGATTTTCTCAAAAATAGCCTTACCGGCTATATACATCCGGTGTTTACACGTTCATCTGAAATTTTATAATTATCTAAGTTGATGACAATTTTTCTAACTTTTAAGGAGAGCTAAATGAAAAATTCTGTAAAAAAAATGGCATTTACAGCCGCTGCTGTTGCAATGATGTGTACCCTGACAAATTTATGCACGGAAGCAATGCCTGTTGTTCCTGTCGGTTGTCCTGTTCAAGGCGCACCGTGTGCCAAACAACAACCCTGTAATTGCGGAAAACCCGAGTGTCCAAGATGTAATGAGACTGCACCGGTTTTTAATTCTTGTGAAGAGGTGCAAGATTGGAAATTAAAATTTTTTGAAAAAAGAGCATGTCTGTATGACAAACTCTGTCTTACACAGGAACAAAGGGTAAAGGCAAAGTGTATTGATGAAAAATTTTTTGATGAAATTGCACCTTTAAAAATGTGCTGCAAACAGGAAAAAGCCAAACTTGAGGACATGAAATGCAAAAAATGTTACTGGAGTGCAAAAAGAGAACAGAAGCAAAAAATTAAAGATCTGAAATCCGAGATAAAGGACAAGAAAAAACAGCACAAAGAATGTTTTATGCAGATTTTAACATGCGCACAGCAGGACAAATACAAAGCGTTATTAAAAGACAAATGCAAAAAACACAAAAAGCCGAAATGTGAATGCGGCTGCAAATAAAATTTAATACGGAAATGCCGGCAAATTCATTTTTCAGACATTTCCGTTTTTATTATTACCATTTCTGATTTAATTTTAAATCAAGCTGTAAAAAGGAATAGGCGCAGCTTTTGCGTTTCCGTCAGAATCAAATTTATTAGCAAAATTTTGACTGAATTTTTTTCCGGTATGCGTATAATATATATGTTTGTTTGTATAACTTACAGCCGGAATCTCACTGTTTGATTCAAAGTGCATATAAGAATCTTCAATATATGATATTCCCTGTTTTGTATGTATAAATTTATAGTGGACAATGTAGCTGTTTGGATTTTTTTGTGATGTTTTTATTTCAACACGTTCAAAAGGAGAGTTTTCGTTTTTTAAAATAGTTTGTGCGGATGCTTTTACGAGTGTTTTTGAGTTTTTGTTATATTGCAAGTTATATTTTACATTTTTCTTGCAAAAAGAAATAAAATTGGAATTGTCGTCAGTAATAACTTCAAAATTGCTGATATTTTCCGGATGATTTTTTAACATTCCGGCAAAATCATTTTGATTGGCAAGGAAACACCCCTGAACATTGTTATTTTTGAATTTCCACTGAAAACTGTGCATTATATGTTCATCCTGATTTGAGGTAGCGGGATGAAAGACAAAGTAATCTTTTACATTAAAAACCGTATCATAATTTTCTGACATGTCTTGCAGAATACCAAAAGACGCAAATTTGCAATTATTAACACTATTACCGAAAGAAAGAATATTTTTTCGTGACAAATTTTCTTTCTCTTTTTTCGAACAAATGTTGTTTAAACTTTTTTCCCTGTTATTTTGTACAGAAAATGAATAATTTTTCATCATTGTATTTGAGAGATGTTGAATTTTCATGATTTTGCTTTCTGATAATAGTATGGTGTTTTGATTATATAAGGTCGATTACGGACAGTTTTGGAAATATTTTTTGTAAATATAAGAAAACTCTGGTAAAATTCCGGCAACTCTTATCCCGAAGTCTTTTGTAACATTTACAGGTTCTCTTAAGAAAGAAAATTCTATTAACCGCAGCACGTAATCTTAAATTTGTTGATTTATGAATAATTTCCAGCAAACTTAAATATTTAAAATAATTATATATTAATATAATTTGCAGGGCACCTTTTTAGATGTGTTGTTAATTTTTTTTTACAAACTAAGATTTCTGAGACTGAATAACAAAAAACATGATTCTGTTTCTACACCGGTAATATCCAGATATCCTCTTTCATTGATTATTGATATTCCGTCTCCTGCTTCGAGTATGCCGGATTTTATTTCTATTGCTCCTGAAACAACCTGTATCCATAATTTTCTGTTTGGCGGTATGTCAAAACTTGTTGTTATTTGTGCGTTTATAAAACACATATACAATTCAGCATCCTGATGTATTTTTAACGAAGCTGATTTGCCGTTTTGAGATACTATGAGACGCAATTTATTCATCATTTTCTCTTTTTGAAAATTTTTTACTGAATAATACGGATTTAAATTTTTTTTATTTGGCAAAATACAAATCTGTAATATTCTTGAGTTTTGTTGTGTACAGGGGTTTGACTCGCAGTATGTTATACCTGTGCCTGCTGTTATTGCTTCTATATCACCGGGGGTTAGAATCACGGAATTTCCGGTGAAATTTTTGTGTTCTATTTTGCCCTGTGTAACGATGTTTATTATTTCCATGTCGGAAAACTCCTGCAGCTTTAACTGTACAAAAGGTTTCAGGGTATTATCGTTAATGGCTCTGAGATCACTAAACCCCATATTAAACGGGTCAAAATATTTTTCGAAAGAAAATGTATGAAAACTGTCAAAATTCTCTGTTAATGTTTTGCCTCGTTGTTCCCGCAGCCTGAACCTGAACATTTTTTCACCCTTATTTATGTCTGACAGGGTAAAGTATATTGTGTTTAAACATATATAAAATCCTTACACGCTTTTTATTGCAGACTGATTATAGATATTTTTAAAATATAAAATCTTTTTTACAGCAGGGTTTTAAATATTTTTGAAAGTAAAATATTTTGATTCAAAAATTCTTCTTTGGTCATTTTTTTATATTCATCCGGAGTCATTGAATTGTGCAGGGCGCTAATCCCTTTTGTTACCGATAAAAAATCCTGTACGGTGCCAATGTCTGAGAAATAATATTTTTTGTAAAGATATGAGTTGAATATGCCATACATTGCTTTTTCTGCATAATATCCCTGATTTTCACAATCAAGTATGATTATTTTTTCATTCGGACTCTCTTTTATAAGAGCTGTTAATGCATCCGTCCTTTTGTAGTTATCATTTTCCGGAAGATACATATAAAATGACAGCTGCCTGAGGAGTTCTTCTAAAATGCCGGAATTTTTTTGCGCCATTATAAAACCGGGACAAATTCTTTTTGCACAATTACCGTATACTATCAATTCGTATTTTTTAAGCAGTATGTCGGAAGTGCGGAATTTATTTGTCATAATTGTATCTGTATCGAGAAATATTCCGCCGTTGCAATATAGTACGGCTGTTGATATACAGTCGCAGACA
This sequence comes from Candidatus Gastranaerophilales bacterium, assembly GCA_944326115.1. GTDB lineage: Bacteria > Cyanobacteriota > Vampirovibrionia > Gastranaerophilales > Gastranaerophilaceae > Limenecus. The sequence continues at coordinate 3,420 of CALVCQ010000044.1, forward strand.
AGATTTGAAAAGTTGTTAAATTCCGGTTTTCTTAAGTTTTTTAAATTTAAAAGGTTTAAAAGACTGCTGTCTATGTATTCATAAAAATTTTCAAGTGTAAGAAATATGATTTCATAAGAATCAGGGGTGTATTTTTTCCACGTTTGCAGGCACAAATCCAAATATCCCGTCAGAGGATATTTTAAAAGTGTAAAAATTTTATTTTTTTCTTTTGTCATTATGCTGTTAATTTTCTGGTTTGAGTAAAAATAATTAAATTTATAAACAAAAAATAACAGCACTATATTGCAGCCGTAAATACAGTGAAAAACGCTGTTACTATTTTTATAATATGACATAAAACGCCTAAGTCAATTTCTTTTTCTTAATTTATAAGCGTTTAATCACCTTAAATTAATCGTTTAAGGACTATATACTAAAATGAAAGGATTTTATTATGGCGAATTTTAAACAAGGCTTAGGCGCAAATTTAAAATTGAACAGAAAGTTAAGAGAAATTACACAGGAAGATCTTGCTGAAATTATCGGAATTCATTCAAGACAACTTTCCAAGATAGAAACGGGTGAACATTTTCCTTCCTGCAAAACTCTTGAAAAATTGTGCATGGCTCTTGACTTAAAGCCGAGAGATTTATTCGACTTTGAGTTTTTAATTGACGAAAACGCAAGTGTTTTAACAGGCACGGACAGTACACCGGTATTCAGAGTAAATAAGACTTCTAAAAATAATATTTTCGAGTTGTTTCCTAACAAAGTAATAAAACAGAAAACCTGCACGGATGCTACTATGTCAAAAACAGCAAAGAAGATGAATAAACCTTTGTTTGTTGAATATTTTGAAAATAAAAAGGTATCAAAGATAGTTGTCTTTTATCCTGACGGTACGGAAAAAGTTGTATTAAACAGCGTTGATGTTGAAGCTAAAAAGAATATGAATTTTATGCTTAAAGAGTTTAAGAAAATCTGTAAAAATAAAGCGGCAACGGATTTTATTAAACTGGCTCTGACATCACTGCACAGTGATGAAGATTTGAAAAAGCTGGACAATCTGGTACACGGAATGAAACTTGCAAGAGGCATAAAATAAGCTTAAGTTTGGGAATCATCACTGAATATTAAAGTTAATTGGGGTACTTCAGGCGCAGGAATTTTATTCTTGCGCTTGTTTGCAGAAAGGTCTTTTGAATAGTCTATTTGCATTTTATTCATCATGTCTTCCGCTGTTTTTATAACAGACTGCGGGAGTCCTGCCATTTTTGCAACCTGTATACCGTAGCTTTTGCTTGCGGAACCTTCTATTACTTTTCTCAAGAAAATAATTTCATCGTTATTTTCAGATATTGTTACCCTATAATTTTTAATTTGAGGGAACAAAGAACTCATTACATTAAGTTCATGATAATGTGTTGCAAATATCGTCCTTGCTTTGATTTTTGTGGCAATATATTCCGCAACACTCCATGCAATTGCAACACCGTCGTATGTGCTTGTTCCTCTTCCTATTTCATCCAGCAGAATCAGACTCTTTTCTGTTGCTGAATTAAGGATAAAAGCGGTTTCGTTCATTTCAACCATAAAAGTTGACTGTCCCAAAGACAAATCATCAACGGCGCCCACTCTTGTAAATATTTTGTCAACTATACCTATTTTTGCAGCATCAGCAGGAACAAAACTTCCGATTTGAGCCAGTATTACAATAAGTGCATTCTGTCTCATGTATGTTGATTTACCTGCCATATTAGGTCCTGTTAGTATCATAAATTGGGTATCAGCAGAGTTTTCATTGTCCGCAACAAGTTTTAGGTCATTTGATACATATTGACCCATAGGCAGTATTTTTTCCAGCACAGGATGTCTGCCCTCTTTTATATAAAGTTCGTTTGTATCTGTTATGAAAGGTCTTATGTATTTATTTTCTATTGCGCTTACGGCAAAAGATACAAGAACATCAATGTCAGAAATAGCTTCCGCAACAATTCTTACAGGGTCTACAAATTCTTTTGAATATTCTCTTAAATCTGAAAATATTTTTGCTTCAAGCTGTTGTGATTTTGATTGAGCCGAAAGCACATCAGCCTCATGTTTTTTCAATTCTTCTGTTACAAACCTTTCTCCGTTTGTGAGGGTCTGGCGTCTTATATAATTTTCCGGCACAAGGGAAAGATTTGAATTAGAAACTTCGATAAAATAGCCGAATGTCTTTGAAAATCCTACTTTTAAAAATTTAATGCCGGTTTCTTCTTTTTGTTTGTTTTCAAATTCAACAAGCCAGTTTTTTCCGCCTTTTAACAAATCTCTGTAATAATCCAGATCCGCAGATACACCTTCTTTTATAACATTCCCGTCTTTTACAATAACCGGTGCGTCAACGGAAATAGTTTTATCGATTATATCCGCAAATTCAAGAAGATTTTCATTTGGTTTTGTTAGTTTTATGAGTAAATCTGATTTGAAATTGTTCAAAATTTCGCTAAATTGCGGAAGCAGCTTTATTGTATCTTTGAGCGCAAGAAAATCTCTGGGATTTGCTGTATTGTTGCTGATTCTGGAAGACAGTCTCTGTATATCATATACTTTTTCCAGAAGAGCGATTAATTGTATTCTGGAAGAAGTATTATTAATCAGTTCTTCAACTGCATTCTGTCTTTCTATAATTTTGTGTATATTTTTTAACGGCTGGTGAATCCATTTTTTTAGCTGCCTTGCTCCCATGTTTGTTTTTGTATTATCAATAGCCCATAACAAGGAACCGTATTTTGTTTTATCTCTGGAAGTTTCGGTCAATTCAAGATTGCGTCTTGTGTTTGAATCCAGTGAAACATACTGTGTAAGGCTGTAGGTTTCGATTTTTTCAAATTTGGGAAAATTTTCCATCTGTGTTTTAAAAAGATATTCAATAATCCCTCCGGCAGCACAGAATCCGATTTTAAATTCCGAAAATCCAAAGGTTTCCGCTGATTCTACTTTAAAAATATTTTTGATATTTTTTTCTGCACGATTTTCATCGAAAGCAGCATAATTCATCTTTGAACAGTTGTAATTAAGTGTAATTTCTTCCGGCAAATCTATTGTTTCATCGCCGACAATTTGAAACGGCAGAACTTTTTGCGAAATTTTCGGAACAACAATTTCTGACGGTTTTATCCTTGATAATTCACTTAAAACTTGTTCAAAATCAGTTTGTGTAACTTTGAATTCTCCGGTGGAAATATCGCTGTACGCAAGACCGTACAAACCTGTTTTTTTATCTTTAATAACTGCCGCAAGGTAATTGTTTACGGTAGATTTTAAAAGAGCTGTTTCCGTAAGAGTGCCCGCAGTGATTGTTTTTACTATATCTCTTTTGACAAGCCCTTTGGCTTCGGCAGGGTCTTCCAGTTGTTCGCAGATAGAAATTTTGTGACCTTTTTCTAAAAGTTTTGGCAGATAATTATCAACTGCTTTTGCCGGAATTCCCGCCATTGGGATTCTTCCGAGATTTCCGCCTTCTCTGCTTGTCAAGGTGATTTCCAAATCTTTTGACAAAATCAATGCGTCTTCAAAAAAAGTTTCGTAAAAATCACCCATCCTGTATAAAAGCAATACATCAAGATTTTCTTTTTTTATTTCCAAATATTGCTTTAACATGGGTGTTGCTTCATTTATATCAACATCCATACTGTTTATGTAGTTAATGTCAGACTTTGTCATAAAAAATTTTTATCCCAAATGTTTACCTAAAATTTACTATAAATTTGTGAGGTTTTCAAATTCTTTAGAAAATATAAAAACTTTGTTGACATTAAATTATGTCTTAGATATATTATTTTTACTGACAGAAAGGCTCCCATCGTCTAGAGGCCTAGGACACATCCCTTTCACGGATGCGGCAGGGGTTCAAATCCCCTTGGGAGTACCATTTTAAAAGAGCCGAAAGGCTCTTTTTTATTGCTTATTTATCTTTATTTTTAATTTTTCTTTGTTTTTGTGCCGGTAAAAAGTTGTCACCTGTTACAACCTTTTTGCCGGTTTCAAGTTCCAATTTTTCACGGGCTTGTTTTGCTATATTGCCGCCCCGTTTTGCTGACTGTTTATTTTCAGAAAAACCTGTTGCGTTTTCGCTTTCTGCAATTTGTCTTGTAGAGAGTTCTGCCAGCGCTGTAAAAATCAATTCTGCCTCTGTCATATGGTCACGAAGGTTTTGTGATTTCAAATTTTTTAATTTTTTCATATTGTCAACTGACTCCGACTACTTGTTGAACCTGTGCAATAAGCAAGTTCAATATTTAACAATAAGTCCGGCACAGTCAACAAGCGCATGGGGTCACTTCCGTAAAATGCTAGACTCGGCGCCACTCGCACTCCGTGTACCACTCCTACAAGCGAGGTCCCACTCAGACACCATTTTGCACTTCTGCCCTGTTTTTGCCATATATCTCTTGCCCTATCCAGTGCAGTGGAGGGGTCAGCAAGCTCTTTCATCCTTTCATAACCTACACGGGCAAGCCACTGTTTAACCGGTTCTGCTTTTTTGCTCGGAACAGATTGTATAATACGCAAAAGAGTTTCTACATCAGCACAATCAGTTTCTCTTTTTTTGCCATCCGGTGCAGTTAATTTCAACTGTACGATTTTTTCGTACAGTTGACTAAAACCCTCTTCATCAGAGAGTTTTATCTTTAAGTCACTCCAATATCTTCTCGGGTTTTTACTCTCTGTTAGGATACTAATAATATCAATAATCGAAAAATACCATTTTTCGGAATCTTCGTTATATGATGAGCGCACCTGCTGTTTTTCAAATAGTTTTAAATCTTCTGCCATAGCTTCTCCCCTAAATATGTACTATTATAGCATACTTTACCGGCATGCCGACGTCTGACAGCTTTATTAAAATTACTTATAGTCAAAATTCTTTATTTGAAAATCAGAAACAAAATTGTTATATTAAGTAAATGGAAAATCAACTTGTAGAAGTTAATAATACCGGTGCATTCAGTGACGATAAGCTAAACAGAAAATTTTTAGCAGAAAATCTGAAACGTATTTTGTTGAACACTGATTACAATGTATTTTCAATAAATGCGCCGTGGGGCGGCGGCAAATCTTATTTTATAGAAAATCTTGCGCAATTAATAGGCGATGAGGCTGTCTGCATTTCATACAATGCGTGGGAGTCTGATTTTTATAACAACCCGCTTGTACCGCTTGTTACAGAATTAATATATAAGCTGGAGCAGATTATATCCGAAGAAGATGAAATATATAAAGATTTGATAGAGACTAAAAATACAATTAGCAAAATATTGAATAAGTTATCATTTGGTATTTCAATAAGTCGCTTTAATATTTCTTTTGACCCCAATAAAAAAGCTTTAGATTCTGATTATATTTCATTAAAAAACTTGAAAGAAAAATTGAGAAGCGGGCTTGCTTTTATTCAAGAAAAATTAAATAAAAAAATCATCATATTTGTAGATGACTTAGACCGCTGCAATCCTAAATATGCTATAGAAACATTTGAAACAATCAAACACTTCTTCGGCATAAAGAATATAATTTTTGTGTTGGCTGTGGATAAAAAGCAGGTTGAAAACATTGTTAAAACAATCTATGGCATAGCACCGGATACCAGTGATATAGAAGGCTATTTGAAAAAATTTATTGATGTGGAATTCAATCTGCCTGCACCGATATATACTGATTTTATAAGCTTTCACTTGCAGCAAATAGTTGAATGTTCTAAATATTTTATTGAAAGTGAAAGATGGTATTGTTTTGGTGAAATATATAATGGTCGTTATATTGATGATATTGAGTACAAAGGATTAATAGCAGACACGGTTGAACAGTTAGTTTCAAGTTTAAATTTTACTCCTCGAATGATAGAAAAACTGTTTTTGAGAGTAAAACTAACCATAGAATCTTTAAGCCAAGATGATTTACTTTTACCTGAAATGATATTCATTCTAAATGCACTGTATATTTCTGATAAAAAAGCATTTGATTCGTATATAAACATTAAACAATTTAACTCTAATGACATTTTGCTTGAAAAAATGGACAATACAATGAATTTAATAGATAAAGTTAATAAAGTTTATCCTTACTGGATAGGTGTTTTAAGTAATTTTAATGAAACAATGTCAGAATACACAAAAGTTGGAACAACAAAAACCTTATCCAAAAAAGTAAATGCAGTCAATTTACTTAATTACATTCAACAATTAGGGCGTAAATATCCTTATCGTAAAAAATATAATCTTGGAGAATACCTCAAATCCTACGCATCAAAAATCGAATTCATCGGAAGTATGGATTAATACATTACGCCACATTCCTCAATTCATAAAACTGCTGCAGAGTAACAACAATCCGGTTCAAATCTTTTTTCAAATGGAGTACCATTTTAAAAGAGGCGAAAGCCTCTTTTTTGTTGCAATATATTTAAAATCTTTAACAAATAATGTATAATAAGTTTATGTACGAAATAGTACAAAACGTAATTACAGCTTTAAAAACCGCCTTTAATTCATCATTCGATGATTTTGAGGGAATGTATTTGTACGGTTCTCAAGCAAGAGGAGATTTTAATAAAGACAGTGACATTGATATAGTTGCTGTTTTTAAGGAAGAAAATAAAGAAAAACGCCGTTTGATATGGCGGATTGTTTCTAAGGTTGAATATGATTTTGATGTAAGTATAGATTTACACCCGATGACAAAAGAAAGTTTGGAAAAAAATACAGTTTTTTATAATCAGGTTGTAGAAAAAGGGTTGTTCTATGACGCTGCATAAAGAAAATGAATACAGGCAAAATAAACCTGTTTACCTGTGTATTTAATATTACAAATATTGCAATATTTTAATTTTTTAAGGATTCTATCAATTTTTGAGGATTTATTAATCTGCCTACATAAACTCCTGTGTCGTTATTTGTACATTCGTCAGAAGTTTTAAGCGCAATATCCCAAAATTCCTGCGGGGTAACAGAAGGTTTTACCTGTTTAGCAAGAACATACATACCGGCTAACCAGGGTGTTGACCAGCTCATTCCTCCATCGTTGCCCTCATATCGATAGCTGTCTTTACTTTGGCAATCAGCGACTGTTCTATGATCCATCGGGATAAGCAAACATTTATCTATATCAGTATTACTGAATTTTTTCCAAAAAGCACCTGCTTCATAACTTTCAGGATTATCGGGGTCAGCCTGCGGATCACGGTTTGCTCCGTTTGTTTGCATTCCGTATAGCCGGGCAAGTGCAGTGCTGACAATAAAAACACCTTCTTTTTTTGCTCTTTCAACGGCGGATATAAGTTTATCATAACCCGGAGCATCAGGATTAAATCCCCAACTTACGGATATGACAGGTATTTTTTCTCCTTCCGGTAATTTTTGATTCATATCAAGAATTTTATTAATAGCTTCAGCATAAGAAGCATTGCTTGGAACTCTTGCGGATGTTTTTTCCAACTTATCCAGTATTTTATATATAAACGAAATTTCTCGGGGGTTGTCTGTTCTATTTATATCTGCTTTAAGCTTTTCAATTTGATTTTGTATATACGGATCCGGTTCTAACAGTGCTTGAAGTTTTTCAACAGAAGCTTCGCTTCCGGGAATTTTTTTTAACACTTCAATCTTTGCCTGAATATTGTTATGATACTCGGCTATTTCTCTTTCATCTTCTGTAAGATTTACAGCAGAAAAATAAACTAAATCCGCATCAGGGGCAATACCGACAGTTTTCCCTACTGCTATTGAAGCTACTGCTGCACCATGCAATGAACCTTTTGTCCAATTCATTTCCCGTGAATTTATATCTTCAAGATGTATAAGATTAGATGAATACTCCTGATGTTCTCCAAGAGGCTGGTCTATTATTGCAATTTTTACACCTCTGCCTGTAATTCCCTGTTCGTGCAGTTGTCTTATTCCAAGTCCAGGATTTTTCATTTTTTCCTTGTATTCTTCAATTATTTGCTTTTGTTCATCGGACAACACAGTAGTATTATCTATACAAAGGTTAAGCAGCTGTTCTTTTGTAAGGCTTAAAGCACTTATATCACAATTTCTTGCATCTTTTATATCTGCGTGGCTGCCTGTTTTCAACTGTGAGTAGTCAGTTATTTCTTGAACGTGTCTGTTAGTATCCGGAAAAGAGAAATACTCTGATTTATGAAAAATTTCATCATAATCGTCTTTTTTAGCATCAGTCTCTGGTTTGGTTTGAGTGTGTGAATGTTTTTCCACATAAAGTCCTTCCATTGTGTCGCCTACAATCATGCCTGTTTCAACACCGTTCAAAGGTATATCCGGATTAGTTTTTTTAAAAGCATCTATTTCAGATTGCTCTATAATATTGTTTTTGTTTATATCGATTTGGCTCAAAAGCTGCTTTATATTTTCTAAACCCATAAAAATACATTTCCTTTTTTAATTATTTGTAATATCGGTTATTTGTTTTTTTAACTTTAATTTATTTTCTTTATTTTTAAGAAATATGAAGATATTCAAAAAATGTCTGAGTTGAAGCTGGCTTGTATCAAAAGGGTATCCTGATGCGTACGAATTATTTTCGTCTAATCCAGTGTAGCAGTTGCCGCCTGCTGTCTTGAAATCAGACGTTCCGCCGGAGTAACGTCCGGCTTCACAAGGGGCGTTCCCTCTCTTCTTTCGGTCAGCCCCGTCTGATTCCGCTGTCTTGAAATCAGACGTTTCGCCGGAGTAACGTTCGGCTTCACAAGGGGCGTTCCCTCTCTTCTTTCGGTCAGCCCCGTCTGATTCCGCTCTCTTGAAATCAGACGTTCGGGAAAAGCGTGGTTTTCCCTCACTAGGGGCGTTCCCTCATTTCATTCGGTCAGCCCCGTCTGATTCCGCCTCTTGTAATTCCTTCTCGCTCGCTGCTGCCGTTATTCGTGAAAAGGACATACGGCTCTGCAAAAATATAAACTTTTGTAAAGTTTGTTAAAATAAAAGCAATTTTTTTTATATGCCGGTTTTTATTTATGTATAGAGTTTTAGTTAAAGGAACAATAAGAATTTATGGCATTTGATTTTCCAAAAGTTAATTCTAATATTTTTCAACAACCTGTACAACATACGGGTGCTGTCGGCACCTGGAGAACACCTGCTGCAGGCGGCACGGAAAGAGCCGGTGCAACATACGGTATTACAGGAGGAGGCTCCGCTGTTGACAGGGATATTGCTGATATGAAAAGATTTCTTCCTGCCTTTAACGGTACAGGTGAGCTCCGGCCAAATAACGCTGAAAGCGGTGCAAAATTACAAATGTTGTATGCATAACAAATAAATTATGAAAATAAAAGCCCTGAATAATTCAGGGCTTTTATTTTTTATGAACTTCTGGGTTTTTTAAACATTTTTATAAAGTCAGCAGCTTTTTTGAGAATGCTGTCATCTTCTATTGTCTCTTCCGGCACAAAAACATCGGTTTCATCACTGGATTGAAAAACATCTATTTCCTCTTGTTCTTTTTTTTCATTTTTTTTCCTGCGCTGAAAATAGCCCAAATTACCGCCGCCGCCATTATTGCGCATGTTCTGGGCTTCTTGTATGCCGAATTTCGGACTGGGACCGTTGATTTCAAAAGACATTTTACACCAGCAGGTTAATTATTTAGTGACACAGAAAATATTCTTTATATATATTATATACTATTTTTGTAATAAATTAAACCCCTTTGATACGGGATTTATTTTTCATATTGTCAACTGACTCCGACTACTTGTTGAACCTGTGCAATAAGCAAGTTCAATATTTAACAATAA
>CALVCQ010000045.1 GCA_944326115.1 Candidatus Gastranaerophilales bacterium
TAACTATTCCATCCGGCTCACCGTTTATTATCCAGCTTAGAGATGATGCTGTTTTGTTTTAAATAATTGAATATACTATTTACCGCAGATTATATAATTACACAGTTGTTTAGATATTCTATAGTATTGATTTTATTTTCATAAAGATATTTTAAAAAATCCAGATGTTCACGGCTGAATGATGAAAAAACAATATTAATTTCAAATCCGTCGGAACAAAACGGTTCGTAATCATATATTACATAACTGTTGTATTTGCTTTTCCATTCTTTTCTCTCAATTTTACAGTTGTTTTCTTCGGCTAAATCTTCCAGCCACGGCAAAATATCTTTACTAACATTATTAAATTCTAGCTGATGTCGCTGATTTATTCCATCAGTGTATCTTTCAGTAAGCATAAAATACTCCTCTCTAAGATATCCTTTGTTAGTTTAAATTTCTTTTGCAAAATAAAAAATAGACCAATGTATAATAATTGGTTGTATTAAAGTGTAATCTTTTCTTTGACGTTAAAAATACTTCTTTGCCGCAGCGTTATTTATCGGAGTTAAGCATATTCTAAAAAATTCTTATACTGTTTGTGCTTTGTTATTGGTCAAAATTATAAATTATGATTTCATATATTCTGAATAAATTCATAAATTTGGGTCAAAAGAATAGTGTAAATTCCTCAAAAAATGGTATGATAATAAATACCATTAGAATTTGAGATATTTTTGTAATTCAAAAGGAAAAAAAATGACAACAATCGAAGAAAAATCAATCAACGCTTTACGAATTCTTGCTGCAGACGCAATACAAAAAGCCAATTCCGGACATCCCGGGCTTCCGCTGGGTGCTGCACCAATGGTATTTGAACTGTTTAGCAAATATCTCAATTTTAGCTATAAAAATCCTTATTGGACAAACAGAGACAGGTTTATACTTTCTGCAGGACATGGTTCGGCACTTTTATACGGAATAAATCATTTATTCGGATGCGGTTTATCTGTTGACGATATTAAAAATTTCAGACAGCTTGGGTCAAAAACACCGGGACATCCAGAATATAAGCATACTCCTTTTGTTGAAGCAACAACAGGTCCTCTTGGAGCCGGAATAGGTATGGCTGTCGGTATGGCAATGGCACAGGCACATCTTGCGTCTATATTCAATAAACCGGACTTTCCCGTTGTTGACAATTACACTTATGTACTTTGCGGTGACGGATGTATGATGGAAGGTATATCATCGGAGGCTTTTTCTATTGCCGGTAATTTAAAGCTTGATAAATTGATTGTATTATACGACAGTAATAAAATTACAATTGAAGGTTCTACGGATTTAACTTTCACGGAAGATGTAAAAAAGAGAATGGAGGCTTTTGGGTTTCAGACTCTTACGGTTCATGACGGAAATAATCTTGAAAATATTGCACAGGCAATAGAACAGGCTAAAGCTGAAAAAAGTAAGCCGTCATTCATTACGGTAAAAACACAAATCGGATACGGCTGTCCAGCAAAGCAGGGTAAAGCAAGTTCTCACGGAGAGCCGCTCGGGGCAGAAAATATTATGCAGCTGAGAAAAACTCTCTGCTGGGAATACGACGAACCGTTTTTTGTTCCTCGGGATGTCTATGAATTTTGTGAAAAAATTGCAAATGAAAAAGCAAAAAAAGAAAAATTATGGAATGAACTTTTTAAAGAGTATTGTATAAAATATCCGGAAATGAAAATTTTGTGGGAAAAATATCACAGCGATATTGATAAAGACAAATTGTTAAATGATAAAGAGTTCTGGGAATGTGATGATACACCTTGTGCAACAAGAACGTCTTCCGGCAATATTTTAAACAAAATAAAAAAATATATTCCTAATTTGATAGGAGGAAGTGCTGATTTAGGTCCTTCAAATAAAACTTATTTAAAAGATGAAAGTGATTTTAGTGCTGACAATTATTCGGGAAAAAATATCCACTATGGAGTAAGAGAGCAGGCTATGGCGTCTATAGCAAACGGAATGACGCTTTATGGCGGAATCAAGACTTATGCTGCAACTTTTTTTGTTTTCAGTGATTATCTAAAACCAATGGCACGTCTCTCTTCATTGATGGAACTCCCTGTTACATATATATTTACACATGATAGTATTGGTGTCGGCGAAGACGGTCCTACGCATCAGCCTGTAGAACAGCTGGCTATGCTCCGTTCTATGCCAAATTTTATAACTTATAGACCTGCAGATGCAACAGAAACAGCTGCCGGATGGTATATTGCATTAACAAGTAAAAAAACGCCGGTAGGGCTTATTTTGACAAGACAAAATATTGAGCAATGCAATTCCTCCGATAAAAACGGTGCTCTTAAAGGTGCATATATTATAGATAAAGAGCAAAAACAAAAACCGGATGCAATAATTATTGCTACAGGATCCGAAGTTGAGCCGGCAATACTGGCAAAAAAAGAATTGTTAAAAGAGGGCTATGATTTACGTGTTGTAAGCATGCCGTCAATGGAACTATTCGATATGCAAACAGATGAATATAAAGAATTTGTTCTGCCTTCATCTGTAAGAAAGAGAATCGCTATAGAGTCACTCAGTTCATTCGGCTGGGACAAATATACAGGACTTGACGGTATGACTATTACAATGGATAAATTTGGCGAGTCTGCTCCCGCAAAAGTACTTTTTGAAAAATACGGATTCAGTGTTGATAATATTGTAAAACGGATAAGAAAAATATTGTGATACTACAGTTACTCTTGCTGGATTGTACAGAAAATTCAGTTATTCATATCTAAGTGCTTCAATAGGATTTAATAAAGATGCTTTGTAAGCAGGATAATAACCGAAAAGGATTCCGACAAGCCCTGAAAATCCGAAAGATATAAGTATCGGTGCTGCTGATATGATAACTGTCATATCAGAAAACAATCCGACTATTTTTGAACCCAGTATTCCGACTACAACGCCTATTACACCTCCGGCAAGAGAGAGCAAAAGTGCTTCTACAAGAAACTGAACTCTTATATCCATAGCTGTTGCGCCTATTGCCATACGTATGCCTATTTCTTTTGTTCTTTCGGTTACAGACACAAGCATAATATTCATGATACCTATACCGCCTACAAGAAGTGATACGGAAGCAATAGATCCGAGCAATATAGCCATTGTATTTGATGCCTGTTTTGCGGTTTCAAGCATTTGCGTAAAGTTTCTTATTGTAAAATCATCTTCTTTGGTTTTGCCGAGATTATGCCGTTCTCTTAAGAGTTCTGTAATTTCCTCCTGTGCTGATTCAAGGCTTTCTTCATCTCTTGCCTGAACGCTTATATGTTTAACCATTCCGGGAAAATCCGTACCGAACAGTTTTTTCTGAGCTGTCGTAATAGGAATAAGCACAGTATCATCCTGATCCTGCCCCATTCCGTTTTGACCTTTTGATTTTAAAAGTCCTATTACTTTAAAAGGCATACCGCCTATTCTTATTGTTTTGTTAATCGGATCCATATCCCCGAAAAGATTTGTTGTTACGGTTGAACCCAGTACAGCGACTTTTGTATTGTTTTTAAGGTCATCTTCTGATATACCCCTTCCTGTTTCTATTTCCCACATGCGAATAGGCATATATCCCGGTGTAATACCGTTTACCGTTGTTGACCAGTTCTGGTTTGAATATACAAGCTGCTGTACCTGACCTACAGTAGGTGCAACTTCCAGTACAGACGGACAGTGTTTTAGCATTGCTTCAGAATCTTTTATTGTCAAAGTTGGCTGTGTGCCGCTTCCCATTCTGACCCCGCTTGAGGTAGTTGACCCTGACATTACCATAAGAAGGTTTGAACCCATTGAAGCAATATCTTTATTAATTCTTTCTTTTGCGCCTTCACCTATTGAAAGCATAATTATAACGGCGCTAACACCGATAATTATACCGAGACTGGTTAAAATTGAACGCATCTTATTTATATACAATGATCGGAGAGATATTTTAAAAGTAGAACCGAAATCAATCACAGTATACCCTCCGAGTTCACTTTGTCTAATGAATCAAGCCCTTTTTGAACAGCATTCAGTTCATCGGAAATAATTTTTCCGTCTTTAAATCTGATTATTCTTTTACAGTATTCAGCAATATCTGGCTCGTGTGTTACGAGTATTATTGTTTTTCCTGCAACAGCATTAAGTTTTACAAAAAACTCCATAACTTCGATGGATGTTTTTGTATCAAGGTTGCCTGTCGGTTCGTCAGCAAGAATAATCGGCGCATCGTTTACAATTGCTCTCGCTATAGCAACACGCTGCTGCTGACCGCCTGACATCTGGTTAGGCATGTGAGTTTCTCTTTTTTCGAGTCCGACTATTTTTAATGCAGCTTTTGCCCTTTTTATTCTTTCTTCAGGCGGAACACCTTTATAAATCATAGGCATTTCCACATTTTCTATGGCGGAAGTCCTTGAAATCAGATTAAACCCCTGAAAAACGAATCCAAGCTTTAAGTTTCTGATTGCGGAAAGTTCGTCCATAGACATTTTGCTGACGTCTATACCGTCAAGAAAATATGTGCCGGAAGTCGGCTTATCCAGACAACCGAGAATATTCATACAGGTGGATTTTCCTGAACCGGATGCTCCCATGATAGCTACAAATTCACCTTCTTCAACACTTAAAGATACGTTATCAAGCGCATTAAAAGAAGTGTCACCGGTCGGGTATGTTTTTATTAAATTTTTTATTTCTATTAAACTCATCAGAATAATCTCATTGGTCTTCTGGCTTGCGTTGTTGTTTTATCTTTATCAGTTTTCTTTCTAAGTATTACTCTGTCATTTTCTTTCAGCTGATTGGATATGATTTCCGTTTTATCAGAGTCTTTTGCTCCGGTTTTGATAGTTATTCTCTGCGGTTTATTGTCTCTTATAACCCAGAGTCCCTGATCTTTATATTTTTTGCCGCCTGTGATTTCAGTAGGTGTGAACTTAAGTGCATCTGTCGGAACACAAATAACATTTTCGCTTTTATTTGTAATTATTGATGCGTTTGCTGTCATACCCGGAATCATTTTCTGGTCTTTGTTGTCAACATCAACAATTACCGTATATGTTACTACGTTTGATACTGTTGTCGGGGCAATGCGCACCTCTGTAACTTTTCCGTGAAAAACTGCATCTGCATAGCCGTCAAGAGTATATTCCACCTCCTGACTTTTTTTTATTTTGCCGATATCTGCTTCTGACACATTTACTTCAATCTGCATATTTGTTAAGTCCTGTGCTACTTGAAATAGCGTAGGAGTCTGAAAGCTTGCAGCAACCGTCTGACCTACATCAACAGCTCTTGAAACAACTATTCCGTCTACAGGAGAAACGATTTTTGTATATTTCAAATTGGTTAAGTTGTTGTTTAAAGTTGCATTTGCCTGATTTATTGTACCCTGTGCAGCTGCAAGCTGGGCAAGGTCTGACTTGTAAGTAGCTTCGGCTAAATCTAAATCGCTTTTTGCAACATAGTTTTTTGAATAAAGTTTTTTATATCTTTCATAATTTTTCTTGTCATAAGCAAGCATAGCCTCTACTTTTGCTTTGTTGGAACGTGCCGCTACAAGATCGCCTCTTGCTTTATCAACCTGTGCCTGAAATAATGACGGATCAATCTGTGCCAGCAGCTGTCCTTTTGTGACTTTTGAGTTATAGTCAACATAAATTTCTTTAATCATACCTGATACCTGAGAACCGATATCAACGGTATTTACAGGGTTTACCGTACCAGAAGCTTCTACTGCTTCAATTATTGTTTTTCTTTTTACAGGCACTGTTACATAGTCCGCAGCCGGATTTTTTTTTAGAAATAGTGCAAATCCGCTTACGAAAATAAGTGCTGCTATTATTGATATTGCTATTGTTACACGTTTGTTCATCTTACCCCCATGGATTTTTGGAATTGTTCTTTTGCAACGTTATAATCAAATACTGCCTGAACAAAAGCAAGCTGTGCATTATTGTAGTTTGTCTGTGCCTGCTGCAATTCTATAAAATTGCCCAGACCTACTGTGTATCTTCCGTCTGCAAGTTCAAAGTTTTCCAGAGTTTGCTGTACTTTTTCCGCCATTTTAGGAATTTTTCTCTGCAGTACAACCATATTAGTATAATTATTCTGCACTTCAAAGTATATATTTTTCTTTGAGAGTTCAATATTTTCTTTTGCAAGATCCAGATAAGAATGACCCTGATCCAGATTATATTTTATTCCCATAATATTTAAAGTCGGAAGGCTCATATTAATACCGATATTAAAACCTGTGTTTGATACTTCACTGTTTTTTCTGTAGTTATATCCGGCACTGACATCTATAACCGGCATATACTGCCGCTGAATAACCTTTAGCGATTCTTCCTGAACTTTTTCAACCATCATAAGTGATTTTAAGTCAGGTCTGTTTTCATAAGCTTTTTCAATAGCCTCATTGACAGGCAAAATCAGCGGTTTAAATTTGTAATCCTGTAAAATATCCTGTTTTTCTATACCGGAAGTCAAAATAGCTGTTTGTTCGTATTCTTTATCGCCGCTTTTCTTTACATAAGAGACCTGTACATTATTGGTCTGCGGTTTTTGTGTGCGTTTAAAATTAAAACTCTCGGTATTTTTTAAATTATATTGAGGAGCATCAGTAAGATACATTGCATTATTAAGATTTATAATTGCCTGATCATAGCGACCCTGTGCCTCCAGTAGAGAAATTTCCGCATCAGTCAGGTAGACCTGTGCATTAACAACATCAATTTTTGATTTTAAACCTTCTTGAAAAAGCGCATTTGTTCTTTCGTAGTTCAATTTATTAATACGAACCGAACGTTCATAGACATCCTGATTCGCAAGTGCGGCAAGCGCTTGAAAATAAGCAAGCTTTACATTATAAACCGTATTCAGTATTGTATTTTCAAGATCATAGCCTACGGATTCTTTGTTGTATTTTTGCATATTAATTTTTGCTATGGTTTTTCCAAAATCCCAGATAAGCTGGTTTACACCGAGATTCAGCTGATAATAATTATTACTTTTTGAAGTACTGCCGCCTTGATTGTAGAAACCTCCTCCCCGTCCGGAGTTTCTGTTTTGTTGTGATGTAAAACCTGTACTTGCAGTGATGTTAGGAAAATAACCTGATTTCGCAATACCGACTTGCGAATGAGCTATATCTTTTTGTGTTGTATATATTTTAATATTTGGATCATTTTTCAATGCTATATCAATACAATCCTCTATAGAATATTCAACGCCAGCATTTTTTTGAGCAGACATTTGAATTGCTGATTTTGTATTTTGTTGTTTTTGTTCTACTTTCTGTTTTTTATTTTTTTTAAACGGAAGCGAAAATCCGTATGCAACAGGACAAGAACTTGTTACGGCAAATGATAAAACCAGAAATAATGCTGTTATTTTTATACGAAGAAATTTTTCCAATTTGAATTTTTCAACCTTTTGACAATATTTTATTTAAATACACCTGTTATTAAATCATCTTAATATCTTAGTTTTTAGTTAAATTAAAAACAGTAGCTCTCCAGAGCTATTTAAAAGACTCATCAAATAATAATAAATGTACTACATAATATATAACGACATTTTTTTTTATTTGTTCATTTTTTACAGTTATACACACAATTTTTTTTAAATTTTATTCTTTCTGCACGAATTAGCCTTATGAGGGTATAGTTCTTTTTTTTAGTTTATTTAAAATTATCAAATAACAAATTGAATCAGAGGAAATATATGAATTACAAAAAATTTGCCTGTATCAATATTATAGGTATGTTAATACTATTTTGCGGAACAGTTGTATCAGCAGCAATAAGCGGAAATGTAGAAAAGAACGGTATCGGTGATTACAATCAGGTCATTGATTCAACGACACAGGCTCCAGTGAGTCAGGCTGATGTTGCTTTGCCTGCCAAAGGTTATCATACACGTACTGACGATGAAGGAAGGTTTAATCTCGGTGCAAAGATTGACGCTCCGACCATTATGTCAGTACAAAAAGAAGGTTACAAACCATTTTCGCTTACAGTTGACGGAAATTCTTTTGCAAAACCTATTGTCATAGGAATAGAAAAGACAAATCCGCATGATATAATCATAGACAAAGATTTGTACCATATAGGGGATGACAGTTATTCCGAAAATTCTGCTAATGCCGGAGAATTTAGAATAAAAGCAATTGGTCCTTTTTATACCAAAAATTTTAAAGTAGGAAACATTCCGCCAAATGATGATGTGTACCTTGTTATAGGTTCTGTTATAGGTATTGATACAAAAATGGCAAGAGATATGGGACAATCGAAAGTAAAAACTACTTATGCCGCTCCGCCGCAAATTTTCTTTAACGGTAACATGATAGCGGAATTAAATTTAAACGGAGATAATCAGCAGATAAAAATTCCCCGCAATCTGATAAAACCTGACAGCATAAATCAGATTACTATAAAGTCGGGAAAAAATTTGTTTCAAAGCGCATACATTGATTATGACGATATTGAGTTAATGAATCTTTTTATTGAAACGAAATCAAAAATTACAGCATATTAAAATTTTTACTTACCCGATAATACTTTTTGCAGGTTGATGATATAATAAAACTGAATCTTAAAAGAATTGAGAGGAAGTTATATGAAAATTTACATCGAAGACATTGCAAAGTATGAAGGACAAACAATTACACTAACCGCCTGGCTGTACAACAAGCGTTCAAGCGGGAAACTTCATTTTCTGCAGTTAAGAGACGGTACCGGTGAAATTCAGGCAGTTGTTTTTAAAGGTAATGTTTCCGATGAAGTTTTTGAACTTTCTGATAAAATTACACAGGAATCTTCTGTTGAAGTGACAGGTACAGTGAAAAAGCATGACCGTTCACGCATTGGATATGAAATTGACGCAACTGATGTTAAGGTTATAGGAGAATCAGTAGATTATCCTATAACCCCAAAAGAACACGGAACACATTTTTTGATGGAACACAGACATTTGTGGCTTCGTTCTTTAAGGCAAAAATCAATATTGAGAATTCGTCACAGAATTATAAAATCAGTCCGTGACTTTTTTGACAACAAAGGTTTTACTCTTGTAGATGCACCTATTTTTACGCCAAATGCCTGTGAAGGAACCACAAACCTGTTTAAAGTGGACTATTTCGATCAGAATGCTTATCTTACCCAGAGCGGACAATTATATATGGAAGCAGCCGCAATGGCGGTGGGTAAAGCATATTGTTTCGGTCCTACGTTTCGTGCCGAAAAATCAAAAACAAGACGACATCTGACAGAGTTCTGGATGGTTGAGCCCGAAGTCGCTTTTTTTGATATATATGATGATATGGATCTTGCCGAGGAGTTTGTTGAATATATTGTTCAAGAAGTAGTAAAACACAATAGAGCTGATCTGGAAGTTCTCGAAAGAGATATTTCAAAACTTGAAAATATTAAACGTCCGTTCCCGAGGATTTCTTATGATGAAGCTATAGAAATCCTTCATAAAAAAGGCAATGATACAGAATGGGGTGCTGACTTTGGAGGAGACGAAGAAACACTTATATCTGAAGAGTTTGATAAACCTGTTATGATACATCACTATCCTATGGCAATAAAAGCTTTTTATATGAAGCAGGAAGGAGACAAAGCAGCCTGTGTCGATATGATTGCACCGGAAGGATACGGTGAAATTATAGGCGGCGGACAGCGTGAAGAAGACATTGATAAACTCAAAGCAAAAATTAAAGAGCAGGGTCTTCCTGAAGAAGTTTTCGGCTGGTATCTTGATGTCAGAAAATACGGAAGTTGTAAGCATGCCGGATTTGGTCTGGGCATAGAAAGAACTGTTGCATGGATTTGCGGGCTCCATCATGTAAGAGAAACAATTCCTTTCCCGAGACTTATGGACAGACTGACACCGTAAGCTGGTGATGCTGAATTTTTATAAGCAATCTGTCAGCGCATTATAAAGATATTTTGTAAATAAAATTTAATATACTAACAAAAATATTAATGCCTGTTGTTTATACCGGTATTAATATTTTTGTTAAGAGGAAAGGCAATGATTAAACCAATAAGATATAAATCGACAATATTAAAATTTACTGAAAATGCGCAAAAAACAATAAGATACAGAAGTGATGACGATATTCTTGCACTTGCGCTGGAAGTATTACGCTCAAATCCTTCAGTAAACGCACCCTGCGTAAAACCTAAAAATTTATTTGAAAGAATACAAAATTTTCTTGCGGCGGAATCACAATTAACTGTTAATCTGGATGCCGATAAAGGAAAGTTTTTTATTAATTTAATAAGGAAAATAAACGGACATGAGTTTATAGGAGAAAAAGTGCCGGTAAATTTAATAGACTTAATCAGCAAAAAAAATGCAGCAGGTAATTTATTATTAAAAGCGAAAGAAAGTGTACTTGAAAAAATTAAAGAATTTAATGTAAAAAGAAAATGGTCGAAAGTAAAAAATAATTTTTGATTATGATATTATTGTTTAAAGATAGAAGTTTAAATCATTAAAACGGGGATGGAATATGTTTGAAAAATTCAGAATAGGTGTAGACATTGGCGGAACAAATGTAAAAATTGCTCTTGTTAACAAAAAAGGAGAAATTTCTCATCCCAAAACAGTTCCTACAAGAGCGGAAATGGGGTATGAATATACAATCAGCAATATTACCCAATGCATTAGAGATTTGATGACCGAAGCCAAAATAACGACAAACGATATAGAAGGTATAGGTTTTGGCTTTCCGGGACAAATTGATTGCGATAAAGGTGTTGTGAGAATTTTACCTAACATTCCGGGATGGATAGATGTGCCTATTGCAGAAATTATGCAAAAAGAATTTAATGTACCTGTTAAAGTTGATAATGATGTGCGCTGTATGGCATTAGCAGAACTTAATTACGGAGCCGGAGCGGGCTGCAAAAATCTTATTTGTATTACAGTGGGTACAGGAATAGGTTCAGGACTTGTTATTAACGGAAAACTTGTGCGTGGAGCGAGTAATGCAGCCGGAGAAATCGGTCATATAAAAATGGAAATGCATAACGGGCTTTTATGCGGATGCGGAGATACGGGATGCTTTGAAGCATACGTATCGGGTCCTTCTATTGTTGCAATGGCAAAAGACTATGTCAGAGGAGGGAAAAGTGCTAAATTTAGAGAAATAGCCGGCTCTACTTCTGCAATTACACCTGCTATTGTTTGTCAGTCGGCACAGCAGGGTGATGTTGTTGCTAAAAAGATTTTTGAAAGAATGGGTGAATATCTCGGTATAGGTCTTGCCAGTGTTGTGAATCTTTTGAATCCGGAAAGAATTGTTATCGGCGGAGGGGTTGCAGATGCCGGTGAGATACTTTTTGAACCATTAAAAAAGACTTTGAAACATCGTGCTATGCCTATACAAAGCGATGCAGTGGAAGTTGTGCCTGCAAAACTCGGGAATACAGCCGGTTTAATAGGGGCAAGTTTATTAATAGATAATTAATAAAAACAGTGTTTTAACGTAAAATAAAAAACTCATACAAAAAATTTGTATGAGTTTTTTACTTATACAAGAAGATTGTCACAAAACGATTTTATTTGATATGTTTGTCAACATATTTTTGCAAAACCTGTACAAATTGTTGATATTCTTCTTTTTTCATTTTACCAATTGTCACCATTTCTCCATAAGAATTTAGCGGTCTTTTTAAATTTCCGTTTGCATCCAATTCGTAATCGAATTTACTTTCATAAATATTAACTCCGGAAGTGTCAAAAACTACATCTTTAAAATTTCCGTTTTCATCCAATTCGACCATTAGCTGTGCTTCTGTTTTTCCGAAGATATGATCGTTTTCTTTTTTCTTTATAACAAGCCCAGAAGGTGTCGTTGGCGAAATACTGTAGGATTTTTGTATCACCAGGTTGTGCTGCCCGTTTAATATATCTGTCCAATAATTTATACCAGCCAATCCGTTTTCTTTATACAACTCAGGCGGTATATTTTTAATATTTTCATATTTATAAAGTGATCGAGAAGCAAAGTATAAACCTTCCGGTTCAATTATTTTGTTAATTTCAAAAGCAGTTTCGCTTACATCCCTAACAGGTTTTGAAATATTTGATGTTGATGAAGATGGCGAACCTGAAACCGGTGTAACTTCGTCTGTGTTGGAAGATGGCAGATATATTACATCATTTATGCCAAGTTTATTAGCATCTTCAATAGAACTCATATTGTTGAGTTTTGCAATTTTATACATCATATCTTGTATCTCGGAGTTTTTAGCATTTCTTTTATTCAACTTTTCTTTTGCGATTGACCAGAGATTATCACCTTTTTTGATTGTATAAGACACTTTGTTGTCTGTGTCAGGTCTTGCTTCATCATATTTCATCCGGTAATAAGAGCGTGTTTCTTGTGTTTTTATATCAACTAAATTTCCCAAAATATCCTCCTCCTGTTTTTGTAATATATTATAAAAAACATTATTATCAGAAAAATTGCTTAAAAAATTTTTTATGTTAAGATAAGTTTAATGAATAATAGACGGATAGGACTCTGCCGAGCAGCGATAAAACATCGTTGAAAGAGAGGAGAATGCGTCAGTTAAAATCTAAAAAATGGGTGGTTGGCACTCTGCCGACGAGAAGGTGTCTAAATGTCACGTTCGAGGAGAGTGGCAGCGCATCTGCCGAAGGCAAAACTTAACAAATGGGCGGTTGGCGCAGTTGACTCTGCCGTACAAAAGCTGCCGGTGGCAGGTTTTGTGAGAGGTAGCATCACATTTTGACAATTTAATAAATAATGGGCGGTTGGCACTCTGCCGAGCAACGATTGAGTATCGTTGCGAGAGGGGTAGCGCATCTGCCGAAGGCAAAACTTAACAAATGGGCGGTTGGCGCAGTTGGTAGCGCATCACATTGACATTGTGGGGGTCGCTGGTTCGAGTCCAGTATCGCCCACCATTTATAAAAGAGAGCCAAAGAGGCTCTTTTTTAGTTGCATTTCGCTTGTGGTCTACGTTTGCAGATTTCGAGTATTTTGAAAGAATTTTTTAAAAAT
>CALVCQ010000046.1 GCA_944326115.1 Candidatus Gastranaerophilales bacterium
ATTGTTAAATATTGAACTTGCTTATTGCACAGGTTCAACAAGTAGTCGGAGTCAGTTGACAATATGAAAATGTCATTGAATTATTGAATTATGCGGCATATACAGAAATGACGTCGGGACAGATACTTCATCCTCCCGCAAAAAAAATACTTAATCGTTTTATTCTGCAAAATGACAGCTATAACACTATTTTGAAATGTTGACGAAATTTGTTATCTAAGTTCCAAATTCTGATTACATCTAATTTAATCTTTTATTAAGAAATATTACAAAATAATGAATTTATTGTTTCAAAAAGTCAATTATTTCTTACGTAAATACTTTATATATATACGAGAGATAAAAAGAGAAATTAAAGAGAGAAATAATTTTAAAACACATATATTACATACACTGACCTACCACACTAACCTACACACTTACTTACTACTTACACACGAGGAATCAAACAAGATTCGACGGGAATTCATTATGAATTCCCTTTTTTTTAATTTATAACTCTCTAAATTAGCTGTGTATGGTTTATGCAAGTTGTCTTGACATTTTATAGACAATTGTCTATAATAAAATCATGTTAAACGAAAATTTAAGCAGCAAACAAAAAACATTCTTTGAAAACCTGAAAAAACTGTACGGAAAAGAACCTCTCCCGAGTTTTGAAAAAATTGCGCATGACTGCGGTTTTAAGCACAAAAACTCTGTCTGGCAGTATTTTAAAAAGCTTAAAGAAACAGATCTTGTTAAAGAAAAAAACGGAAAATTTTTTATAAATCCGGAATGTTTCGGGGCAATTTTATTCACATCTTCTGTAAGAGCAGGATTTGCAACAGTTGCGGAAGACGCTATAGAAAAACGGGTATCTCTGGATGAAAGCTTTGATTTAGACAACCCTTCCGTATTTATGTTTACGGTTTCCGGAGATTCAATGGTAAATGCCGGTATTTTTGACGGTGACAGAGTTATTGTAAAAAAAACTCCCTATGCAAAAGACGGAGATATTGTCCTTGCTTATATAGACAACGGTTACACGCTAAAAACATACAGACAAAAAAACGGAAAAGTATGGCTGCAACCGGAAAATCCCGAATATCCCGTTATAGAGCCCAGGGAAACTCTTTTAATTTTCGGTGTGGCAACGGGAATTACACGACAGTTATAGATAAAATCCAAGATCCTTCCTAATATGAAAAACCTTTAAAGGCGGCGGGGGCTCATGTCAAAATCTCCGCCGGATTTCTTTATTATCCGAAAAACAGGCAAAAAGATATTATGAATTATTATTAATTGATATCAGCCGCTTCAATCAGCGCTGCAGGATTAGTTAATTCAAACAACAAAAAGGTCAGGCAATATGGCAGAAATAGCACTTGTAGATTGTAACAATTTTTTTGTATCATGCGAGCAGCTTATGAACCCGCTTTTAAAAAATAAAGCTGTGTGTGTATTGAGTAATAACGACGGCTGTATAATCGCCCGTTCACAGCAGGCGAAAGACATAGGCATTCCCATGGGGTATCCGTTATTTAAAGCACGCAAAGAATTCAGAAATGTTATTTATATATCAAGAAATTTTGGACTTTACCATGATATTTCAAACCGCATTATGCTCAAACTCTCAAAATTCACGCCGGATGTTGAACAGTATTCTATAGACGAAGCGTTTCTTGATTTAACGGGATTGAAAAAACTTTACAGATGTTCTTATGAAGAAATAATTGCCCGTATAAAAAAGGAAATAGAAGAAGAAATAGGTGTTCCTGTTTCAATAGGGCTTGCACCTACAAAAACACTGGCAAAGCTTGCATGTGAAAGGGCAAAAAAGATAAAATCGTTAAACGGTCTTTACCGGATTAAATTCAGAGAAATTGATGAAATATTGAAAAAAACGTATATAGAAGAAATTTGGGGTATAGGTAAAAACACAACTGCGCTTTTTCATAAATACGGGATTTATAAATGCAGTGAGATTGCAAAACAAAACGAATTCTGGTTAAAAAAAATATGGGGAAAACGGGGATTGGAACTAAAATCCGAACTTTGCGGCACAAGCATGTATCCTGTCAACAGCAAAATTGAATTGCCGAAATCCATCCAGAAAACAAGCGCTTTTGACCATTTTACAAGTGATAAAGAATATATCAGGGGGTCTTTGCATTATCATGTTCATCAGGTATGTTCAAAGCTGCGTAAACTGGGTTTGTTGAGCGAAGTAATCTATATAATGTTAAGAACAAAAGATTTTCAAGTATTTACGGAAAAAATTGTACTTCCCGAGGCTGCTGACAGCGAATTTTTTATAAATCATTATGCGGATGAACTTTTTGAAAAGATTTACAATCCTGATATCATTTATCGCTCCTCCGGAATTTATGCGGAAAAACTGATTGAAAAATCAGCATCACAGCTTTTTTTGTTTGAAGATGAGAAAACAAAAAAAGCACAGGAACTGTCAAATTTGTGGGATAAATTTGAAAATAAATACGGAAAAAAATGCTTCCGTATAGGGATAATGCAGGATCCGCAGTCAGAAAGCAAGAAACACGGACAGAACTATTTTTCGTAACGCTTTACAGGTTCAGGAAATTGTCTGAGTGGGACCTCGCTTGTAGGAGTGGTACACGGAGTGCGAGTGGCGCCGAGTCTAGCATTTTACGACTCTGCCGAAGAAACAATTAAGTATTGTTTCTGAGAGGTAGACCCCATGCGCTTGTTGACTGTGCCGGACTTATTGTTAAATATTGAACTTGCTTATTGCACAGGTTCAACAAATAGTCGGAGTCAGTTGACAATATGAAATAGTTCCTGTTATACAATAGAAATTCAATTGACGATATTAGAAATTTTTGAGGTGGCAATTAGGGTTTTTTGCGGAAGAAAAAACCAGAACACCGAGCCCTTTTTCGGATAAGATTCAAAATCTATTTCTCCTCCGTGAAGATTGATAATTTTTTTACACAGGCTGAGTCCTATGCCGGAGCTGTCTTCATCATTTATATTTTCATTTTCTATTCGTGAAAAGAATTTAAAAATTTCGTTTTGCTTTTTTAAATCAATACCGCAGCCTGTATCTTTGATTTCAAAGAAAAATTTTCTGCCTTCACAGGCTGTTTTTACACTGATTTTTCCTCCGTAATAATTAAATTTGCAGGCGTTGCCCACAAGATTGTATACCAGCTGGCGAAATCTTCTTTTATCAGCATAAATTTTTGTGTCCGTAAGTTTTTTGGACAGCGTTATATTTTTTTCTTTTATTTTTTCTTCAAGTACGGCAAGGACTTCCTGTATAACATCGTTGGTATTAAATTCTTCAAAATGAAGCGTAATCTTATCAGCCTCCGCACGTGCTGTTTCTATTGTATTTTCCAGAACCTGATACAAATGTTCAGAGGCTTTCAGTATGTTGCCGCAAAAACGTATTCTTTTTTCTTCGGTCAGTTCTGATTCCATAATAAGTGAGGTAAAGCCGTTAATCGCATTTAGCGGAGTTTTAAACTCATGCGAAAGATAACTGATAAACTCCAGTTTTCTTTTGTTTGCAATTTCCATTTCAAGAAGTTTGAAATTGACGTTTTGGAGCTCTTTTTCACAGGCTTCAATCTGTTTTTTCAATTTTAAATTTGTCAGTTTTAATTGTTTTAGCGATTTTTTAAGATTTTTTGTTTCTTTTGAATCATTATCTTTTTCATATTCCATATAATTTTAAACTTAACATTTAATTACATACAAAAGTTTACTGTATTTTCCGTTTTGTATTATGTTTGAATATCATGTATAATTTTTACAATATGCACAATACAAAAGGAAAACTGTTTGTAATATCAGGCTGTTCAGGTGTGGGAAAAGGCACTTTGCTTGATATGCTTTTAAAACGTCATCCGCAATTAAAACTTTCGGTTTCCGCAACAACACGAAACCCCCGTCCGGGAGAAAAAGAAGGTGTGAACTATTTTTTTACCGGTAAGGAGGAATTTTTAAACGGAGTAAAAAATGGTGAATTTTTAGAATGGGCTGAATTCAACGGAAATTATTACGGCACAAAAAAAGACCGTGTAGAAAAAATGCTTTCTCTGGGGGAAAATTTAATACTGGAAATTGAAACACAGGGTGCTTTACAAATAAAACAAAAACTTCCCGATGCAGTTTTGGTATTTATTTTGCCGCCTTCTCTTGAGGAACTGGAAAACAGGCTCAGAAGAAGAAATACCGAAGACGAAAAATCCATACAGGGCAGGCTGCATGAAGTCAGAAGAGAGATTGAGTGTTCAAAAAATTACGACTACCGCATTGTTAATGACAATCTGGAACGTGCATTTAAAGAGCTGGAGAATATAATTTGCGGTTAATAGCTGTTTTTATTTTAACTTCTTCAAAAGTTTTTGCATTTCCAATAAAGCCGTATATGTAGGCATGATTAGCAATTTGCCGTTCTGTTCAACCCGGGAAACAGAGTAGTTTAGTGCGTCCTGTATATTGTTTATAACTTTTATTTTGGATTCGTCAAAACCGGCATACTTAAGCCTTACAGCCATATCAAAAGCCCGTGTACCGCTTACAACAATATTTTGCGGATAATTTTTTAAAAGTTCAAAATCCGCATCCCACAGCCATGAAACATCACGCCCGTCAGCATAGTTGTCGTTTATAATTATCAATAATTGAGAATTATTTTTATTATTTACTGTTCTGAGAACTTCAGAGGCACCTGTCGGATTTTTAATAAGCTGGACAAGAACGTTTTTTCCGTTCAGGACAAACTTTTCCGCACGACCGAAAACAGATTTGTAAGTATCAAGCCCTTTTTGTATAACACCGGCATCAATGCAAAACTCAAGAGCAATACTTATTGCAGCCAGTGCATTGTACGCATTGTAAAGACCCGCAAGATTAATCCTAAAACAGTTTTCTGTTTCCTGCCCGTTTTTAAAATATTTCAAATAAATTTCGGAATAATCGTCATATATAACAGCATAACCTTTGTAATCAGGTTCGGGACGTTTTTTTCCGCAGGATTTACAAAAGTAATTTCCTATGTGTGCGTAATATCCGGTTTTATATGACAAATCATTTCCGCATGAGCAATATACAGACTCCGCAGGTGCTTGAGATTCTTGTACGGTAGTTTTATAAGTAACATTGTCAAAGCCGAAATAAATTATTTTGTTATCTGAACCCAGTTCGGAAAGCATCGGGTCATCTGCATTTATAAAAATTTTAAGAGCCTTGTTTTTTGTGATTGCCTCCTGTATTTTTTTTGCGGTAGTATCAAGCTCTCCATACCTGTCCAGTTGATCACGGAACAGATTTGTAACAATAAGGTAATCAGCTTTTATATAGTCATAAAGCTTTGTTAAATATGCTTCATCGCTCTCCAGAACGGCATAGTCAAAAGTTGAAAAAGGTTTGTAATTTACTGCAAGAGAACTTGCAATACCGGAGAGCATATTTGCTCCTTTTTCATTATGAAGAACATGGTTTTTTGCCGTTTTTAAAATATGCGCAGCAAGCCCTGCCGTAGTTGTTTTGCCGTTAGTACCGGTTACTGTTACAATTTTTTTTTCGCAGTATTTCGATAAAAATGAAAGAAAATTCCTGGAAATTTTTAAAGCAACAACTCCGGGGAGGGAGGTTCCGGCACTTTTTACAACATGCAGGCATGTATTTACAAATTTTGCACTGAAAAGTGCCGCATAAAAACTAAATTTCATTAGTCATCTGACTCCGACTGTTTCTTCCCGTAAAATCGCCTCGAACATTTTACCTGTCATTTTCATATAAATGATTATATCGTAAAATTGTTGTATGGAAAATCAAAACTACGAAAATGCTATAAAACTCATAACTTCAAGAGAAAAATTCCATATCTGTCTAGGGCTGGACAGAGTATCTCAGGCTCTGGAACTTTTAGGTAATCCTCAGGACAGATTGAATATAATCCATGTTGCGGGAACAAACGGCAAAGGCTCTGTTTGTGCAATTCTGTCCGCTATTTTATCATGTGCGGGGTTCAAAACAGGTCTTTATACAAGTCCGCATATAATTGAGTACACGGAGCGCATAAAAATAAACAGGAAAAATATTTCAAAAAGCGATTTTGCGGATTTAATTACAGAAATCTCTCTTCTGGCAAAAGTAAACGGAATTTATCTCACGGAGTTTGAGCTTTTGACATGTGCGGCTTATAAATATTTTGCGGATAAAGAAACCGATATTTGTGTTATAGAGACAGGGCTGGGAGGCAGACTCGACGCAACCTCAGCAATAAATAAAAATATACTTTCGATAATTACCTCAATCAGTCTTGATCATACTGACAGACTCGGAGACACTGTTGAAAAAATTGCTTTTGAAAAAGCCGGAATAATAAAAAACGGATATCCCGTGCTTATTTCCTCCGGCAACAAAGGATTTGACACAATAAAAACTGTTGCTGATAAGAAACAAAGCGATATTTTAACCCCGTGTTATAAGGTTAATCTTTTGTATGAAAATTCAACAAATTATGCACTATATAACAATAAAAAATATGAATTTTCATTACTCGGGCTCTGGCAGAAAGAAAATCTGGAACTTGTATTTGAGGCGGTAAGGTACTTAAAAAAAATCGGATATGATATTTCCGAAAATGCTGTGGAAAAAGCTTTAAAAACTGTATGCTGGTCCTGCCGCATGCAGTATATAAAAAATTGCAGTCTGCTGATAGACGGAACTCACAATCCGGACGGAGCAAGAATGTTGAGAACCAGTATTGATTATTATTTTCCTTCTGCAAAAAAAGTCTGGGTATACGGCTCCTTAACGACTAAAGATTATAAAAAAGTCATGGAAATTTTGTTTAAGCCTCAAGACGAAATTTATTTTTATGATTTTAATTACCCGAGCAGTGTTCCGGTTGAAACATTAAAAGAGTTATACCCGCAGGCAAATGTAATAACTCAAAAAGAACTGGAATATCTTGCCGCAGAAAACAAAGAAGCACTTGTTATTATTTCAGGTTCATTTTACATGATTGGTCAGATTTTGAGCGCTAAAGGGCTTTTCCGAAATATTGCCGAGTTGGATAATATCTATTAAATTTTTATTCATCAATAATATCATGAAATTAAATTTACAAACAAGCATCCAATCGAAAGGAAAACCGAAATGCTAACAACAGTAGAAGAAAGTAATGAGTTAATTAAAGTGGTGATTGTTGAGGATTACAAACTTACAAGAGTAGGCTTACGTTCTACTATTAATGATTTTGAAAACATAACAGTAATAGGTGAAGCGGAAGACGCAGTTAAAGGTCTTGAGATTATCAGGAATAAAAAACCCCAAATAGTTTTGATGGACCTGGGACTGCCAGAAATGAACGGTATAGAGGCTACGCAGAAAGTAAAAGAAGTTTCTCCGGAATCAAAAGTTATTATTTTGACTTCGCATGACAGAGAAGAAGAAGTGCTGGCGGCACTGGGCTCGGGGGCATCGGCTTACTGTTTAAAAGATATTGATCCGAAAACACTTTCTTCTGTAATAAGAAATGTAGCAAAAGGAGCATGCTGGTTGGATCCTGCAATTGCAAGAGTCGCACTGAATTTATTTCCAAAACCGGAAAATGTCAGTCTCCATGGCAGCGGAGAAATGACAGATGCGAGAGCACAGCTTACAGAAAGAGAATTTGAAGTTTTGAGACTGCTTGTAAAAGGAAAAAGCAACACAGAAATTGCAAAAGAACTTATTGTTTCTGTTCATACGGCAAAAGCACATGTTTGCAGTATTTTACAAAAATTATGTGTGGATGACCGTGTACAGGCTGCTGTAAAAGCAATCAAAGAAAATATTATTTAGTTTTTCAGTAAAATCTATAAAAAGAACTCAAAAAACTTACATCGGCAGCTTTTAAATAAGGTCTTTGATATGTGAGCGTCTGATTCCGCCTTTTGAAATCAGACGTTCCGCTGTCTCGCAACGCTATTCGAAAAGCAGGCGTACGGCTCCGCAAAAAGCATTGCTTTTCTTACAAACAATTCACCGGATTATTTGTTCGGCAGAGTTTTGTTACGAATTTTCCCGAACAGATTAACACAAGCCGTACGTATCAGGATAGAACACCCCGGATACAAACGGGGTCCCACTCAGACAAATTAACTAAAATATGTTATAATCAACCTGTTGAAAGATTATCAGGGGGCGCTATTACCGATGACAGGCACTAATACCATTTATTTTGTTGATGTAACAAACAGAGACGGTGTGCAGACGTCACGTCTGGGACTGGCAAAACTGCAAAAGACCATAATAAATATAATGCTTGATGACATGGGTATAACCCAGTCAGAATTCGGGTTTCCTACAACAAAACATGAACTTAATTATCTGAACGGTAATCTGGAACTTGTAGACAGAGGGGTTATTAAAAGGACAAAACTCTCCGGTTGGATGCGTGCAATTGCAAAAGATGTTGTAGAATCATTCAGCAATGTACCCCGCCTGAAATATGTAAATCTTTCACAATCCACATCTGACCAGATGATAAACGGAAAATACGGTGGTACAAAAACTAAAGAAGATATTTTGGCCCAGACAATAGAAGCTGTTGAAGCAGCAAAAACCTGCGGTGCGGAGATTATCGGAGTCAATGCCGAAGATGCCTCAAGAAGTGATATAGACTATCTTATAAAATATGCTAAAGAATGCAAAAAACATGGAGCGTCCCGATTCAGATACTGCGATACACTCGGCTATGAAGATCCCGCTACTGCTTATGAGCGAATTTATACAATAGCAAAAGAGGCACAGATTGATATGGAAATGCATTTCCATAATGACCTCGGTATGGCGGTCGGTTGTTCGGTTTTAGGTGCAAAAGCGGCTGTTGATGCAGGTGTTGATGCGTATATAAATACGGCAATAAACGGTATGGGAGAACGTGCGGGTAATGCAGATTTAATTTCATGTCTGCTTGCTGTTAAAAAATCAGCGGGTTTTACAGGTAAATATAACGTAGACGCACAAATTGACCTGTCAAAAGCATGGAAACTTGCAAAATATACTTCTCATGCATTTGGTGTTCCGATTCCCGCAAATCAGCCTGCGGTAGGAGGAAATGCATTTGCGCATGAGTCAGGTATACACGCTGACGGAGCGCTGAAAGACAGAAGGAATTATGAACTGTATGATTTTGAAGAACTCGGCAGAGGGGAGCCGGAAATCGTAGAAACAGGCAGGATGATTACCGTAGGTGAATACGGGGGTATCAAAGGATTCAGGAATGTATACAAAAATCTTGAACTGGAATTCCATGACGAAGATGAAGCAAGAAACATTCTTGAACTTGCCCGTTATGCAAATGTGCATACCCAGCTGCCTTTAACTGACAGCGAGCTTCGTTTTATATATTATTATCCTGATATTGCTGCAAAAATTATGACGGTAACACCTTATTATATGCCGACGGGTGAATTGAAAAAAAGACTGGAATCACAGGGAAATATTTCAGCTTCTATTGTATAATATGGAAAGAAATTTTGAAAATTCGGGAAGTTTGATTTATGTCACTAAAAGCAAGAATTGAAGCAGTTTTATTTATAACATCACAGGCACTTGAGGTTCAGGATATTGCCGAAATTTTAAAAGAAGAACCGGAAGTTATAGAAGAGGCTCTTCTTGAGCTTATTATGGATTATTCTTCCCGTGAAGGTGCGCTTGAAATTGATGATGAAAACGGATATATACTGCAGGTAAAAGAGGATTATATGGACATAGTCGAACAGCTTTGCCCCGTTGAACTGAAACCTGCTGTTTTAAAAACTCTGACAATAATTGCTCTCAAAGAACCTATAAGGCAATCTTATTTAAAAGAATTACGCTCTAATGCTTATGAACATGTGCAGGAACTTTTAAAAATGGGGCTTATCTCAAGACACAGGGACAAAAACGGGCGTTCTTTCAATCTCAAAACAACTCCGAAATTTAAAGAATATTTTAAACTTAAAGGAGACGCCAAAACTCTTGCTAAAATTATTGACCTGGAAAAACAAGCAAGAGACAACGGTGAGGATATAGACAGCATTGATCTGTCTGAGTTTGTTGAAGAAAGTACCCCGGAAATAAATCTGTAATTGAAAAGGTGTTATCGATTATTGGAATCGTTAATGCTACAATTAATTTATGATAAGTTTTTTTAAATCACTCTATTTTGAAATACTTTCGTATTTTGTTTCCGAAAAAATAGAGTATGAAATAACCGGTGAATGTAAAAAATGCGGAAAATGCTGCAATTATATGTACAGTTTTGACACATATACACCGGAAGAATTTAAAATAATGCAATTTTTGTTTCCTGCTTACAGGCGTTTTTATATTAAAGGACGTGACAATGAGGGGAATCTTATATTTGCCTGCAAGTATGTAACAAAAGACGGATTATGTTCCGTATATGATAAAAGGCTTGCTATGTGTAAAAAATACCCGATGAAAAAAATAAGCTATCCCGCTCAACTGCATGAAGGCTGCGGTTATACTGTTGAGAAAAAACTTTTTACGGATTATTTAAAAAAATAATTTTTTATATTTTCTGCTGTTGTCTTCCGTACACATTTGTTCCGGTAAAAAAAGCCCGGTACTGATTGTACCGGGCAAGTTGCCATCACCTATTATTGTAAAATAATCTATTGTTTACTAATTAATTTTTCTTCACTAACCGCCGATTAATGACAGAGCGAGTGACGGTAAGTTGTTAGCCTGTACCAGCAGTGAAGCTGATGTTTGCTGCAGAATCTGCTGTTTTGTATATTCAGCTGATTCTTCCGCAATATCTGCGTCCATAATTGTTGATTTTGCGGCTGTTGCGTTTTCTATTGTTGTTGTCAAAGAGCCTGCTGCTGCATCTAACCTGTTCTGGATTGCACCGATTGTTGCTTTTCTTGTGTTTACATCGTTTATTGCATCATCGATGTCATCAATATAAGCTGCTGCCTGATCCGGATTCTTGAATGTTGTTTCCACTGTTGTTGCATCCAACCCGAGACCAGCTGCTGCACTCATTGAAGCAAATACTGATGCATCTACTCTGATACAGTTTGCCGCTGCATCTGCATTTGCACCAACCTGCAGTCTCAAACCGTTTGTTGCCAGATCACCGCCTGAAAGTAATTTCAAACCGTTAAATTCTGCTGATACCGCAATTCTGTCGATTTCAGCCAGACGGGCTTTTACTTCATCAGACATTGCCTTTTGTGAATCTGCATCATAAACACCGTTTGATGCCTGTACGGTAAGGTCTCTGATACGGTTAAGGTTGTCTAAGATAACGTCTAAGTTGCCTTCGACTGTACTTAAAACGTTGTTTCCTGTTTCGATGTTAGACTGTGCTATTTTTGAACCGCCTATAAGCTTGTTCAGGTTAGTTGCTACGTACAACCCTGCTGCATCATCTTTAGCACTGTTGATTTTTGAACCTGTTGACATTCTTTCCAACGAAGTGTTCAAAGCATTTGTAGCATTGTTCAAGTTGTTTTGCGTTCTCAACGCAGACATGTTTGTGTTAACGATAATTGCCATACGAATCTCCTTTCGGCATACCCTATTTACATCCTGTAAATTTTAAATAGACTGTTAATCTGTTTAAATAATCTAATAGCTAATTTTACCTATTTAGACTGTGAATATAACTCATACCTGTTCTTCACATTCACATAATAGCTCTTTGTAAATGTGAACTAAATTGGAAAAAAGTTAGAATTATCCCATACTTTAGGTGTAAAATATGTACCTTGCGAAAATAAAACATAATAGTGAAACAGCTTCCATCATCAGGTTTTAGCTGTATTAAACTGTGTGTGATTACAATACATCCTCACGATAACAGTTGTCTGAGTGGGACCTCGCTTGTACCCGAGGGCATCCTGAGGCGTACGGCGCACCTGCTGTTTGCCTACGCCTCAA
>CALVCQ010000047.1 GCA_944326115.1 Candidatus Gastranaerophilales bacterium
GGAAAAAAAACTAAAGTACAGTTGTACTTTAGCTCCGCTAAAGCTACAACGGTGAGCTACAGGCGCAAATAAAAAAATAATCTTGTTATATTGTAGCTCAGTCGGAAAAAAAACTAAAGTACAGTTGTACTTTAGCTCCGCTAAAGCTACAACGGTGAGCTACAGGCGCAAATAAAAAAAATAATCTTGTTATATTGTAGCTCAGTCGGAAAAAAACTAAAGTACAGTTGTACTTTAGCTCCGCTAAAGCTACAACTCTAATAATATGTCGTTCAAAGTCTTGCCATTTTTCATGCTAAAGTTATACTGAATATATTTATTTACTACTTTCCTCCAATGAAATTCAAAAAATTTTTTATTATGTTGTTTAAACAGAACAACTGATTAGCCTATGGAGAAATGGTATGAAAAAGATTTTAATAGTTGTAACCAATACATCCCGTATGGGAGATTTGAATAATGTGACAGAAACAGGGGTCTGGCTGGAAGAATTTGCAGTGCCTTTTTATGCATTTCAAGATGCAGGCTTTGATATTACGGTTGCCAGTCCCCTTGGCGGAGTGTCACCGGTTGACCCGAATAGTCTGGAGTGTAAAAATCCAACAAAATGGGATTATACAAAAAAATATTTAGATGATACAACAAAACTTGCTTGTGTTGACTATAAAAATTTTGATGCAATATTTATCCCCGGCGGGCACGGTCCAATGTTTGATATTGCACAGGATATGCTTCTGGCAGAAATAGTTTCCTATTTTTACAATAGCCACAAAATAGTTTCTGCTGTTTGTCACGGTCCTGCAGGATTGATTAACGCAAAAACAAAAACAGGCATGCCTATAGTAAAAGATATGCAGCTGACCTGTTTTACAAATGAAGAAGAAAAACTCGTGCAAAAAAACAAATATGTGCCTTTTATGCTTGAATCAAAATTGAGACAACTGGGAGCTTGTTTTAATGAAGCTGCACCATGGACAGAGAATGTCGTGATTGATGAAAATCTTGTTACAGGACAAAACCCTGAATCTTCAAAAAAACTAGCTGAAACTGTAATAAAAAAATTAAAAATATAAAAAGGGTTAAAAAGTACAGAAAAATCAGGGTATTTATACCCGCAAAAAAAAATATTCAGGGGTTTATAATAAATTGTTCTGATAATTAGTAATAAAAATAATATTATAAAGCAGGAGTAAGTATGATTAATAAAACTCAAAATGTTTCTTTTAAACAGGCAATAATAACTCCTTCTATTATGAACATGAAGCCGGTTAATGTAAATAAACTGGATGTAGCAGTTGAACTTATAAATAAATTCTTTCCGCAAAATGATGTTTTTCTGGGAAGCAATCAACAGGGAGAGCTGATTTATCAAATAAAAAAATCAGAACCTTTGCTGGCGTTGTTCGATAAAGAAGTGTTACAAAAAACAAAAACTAACCCTGCAGAACTTGCTGCATTAATAAATATGTGCAGAATTTTTAAAGCTATTCATAATGCTGCTTATGATATAAAAGAACAATCTATGGATTTTTCAACTAAAAATATTGATATAATGAAACGTGCAGAAATTGCCCGAAAAATAAAAAATTCTTTGATTGAGTTTAATAAAAAATATCCGGAAACAAAAAATTAATAATCCCTGCTATAACAGGGATTATTAATCTAATTCAGTGTTGCAGCTGCAGTAGGCTCACCTTTTCAATATATAATAATTACTATTCGGCAGAGTCTTATCACGAATTTTTCTCGGACAATTTTTATCAAATTTTATAAACTTTTGTGCTTTTCTATAATCTGTTCTGCAAGAACATCAACTTTTTTATAATCTTCATCTCTTGGCTGACCTTTTATAACTACATAATCAAGTTTTTCCGGCTTAATTATAGTAAACATTTTTTCTATTGTGCCTTCCAGATTTCCGCCCCAACCATAAGAACCTATTATAGAATAGTATCTCAATTTCGGTCTTAAAGCGTTAACAAGATATGCTGCAGTAACAGCTGCAGGATGAGGTCCGGCAAGAACC
The DNA here is from genome assembly GCA_944326115.1 of Candidatus Gastranaerophilales bacterium. Classification (GTDB taxonomy): domain Bacteria; phylum Cyanobacteriota; class Vampirovibrionia; order Gastranaerophilales; family Gastranaerophilaceae; genus Limenecus. Next base: position 2,027 of record CALVCQ010000047.1, read on the forward strand.
ATTGAGGAACCCAGTACAACCGTTGCACAATCAACAAGCTCCATAGATAATTCGCCTTCGTCACAATGTACAAGATCGAACATTCTTACGGTTATATCTGCCGCTTCCAGTTTTTCAGCAAGCCTGTCAGCCATCATTTTTGTACTTTCATACATAGACACATAAGGAATAACAACTTTATTCTCTACTCTGTCAGAAGTCCAATCCGCATAAAGATTCAGTATCCATTCAGGCTTGTCATAAACAGGTCCGTGGCTTGGCAGAATAATTTCCACGTCCATTTCTTTTACTCTGTCAGTATATTTTTTTGCAAAGTTTCTAAACGGCATAATGATTTCTGCGTAATATCGTTTTGCCGCTTCAACAAGACAGTCTGTATAATCGGCAAAAAGCTCATGCTTTGTATAATGTGCACCTAAAAAATCACAGGTGAATAGCATTTTATCTTCTTTCAAATAAGAAAACATTGTATCAGGCCAGTGAACAAACGGTGCAAGAATAAATTGAAATGTTTTGTCGCCTAAGGAAAGCTCATCTCCGTCGTTGATTACAATAAATCTGTCTTCTGCAACGTGAAGCATATTCATAATATTTTCTTTTACTTTTGCATTGGTAACAACCTTTGCATCAGGAAACATTTCCAAAAGCATAGGAATACCTCCGGAATGATCCTGTTCTGCATGGTTAGAGATGATATAATCAACATGATTTATATTATTTTCTTGCAGACGTTTTTTGTACTCCTCCAGCTTTTTAGGGTAGTCTGTATCAACAATAGCAGTCTTTTCACTGCCTTTAACAAGATAAGAGTTATAAGTAGTTCCCTGCGGTAAAGGTACAAGCTGGTCAAAAAGCTTTCTGTTTGTATCTTTTGAGCCTATGTAATAAACATTATTTTTAATTGGTCTTATTTTTAAATCCATAGTAGTTTTCTCCTTATATGAATATAAAAGGGGATTCTACTGCCAAAAATCCTTTAATTATTACTTGTTCTGAGGACTACTGTTTTACAAACTGATCTTTTCCGACAGCACAAACAGGACAGGTCCAGTCAGCAGGTAAATCCTCAAAAGCTACATTGTTATTTTCTGAAGGGTCATATATATAACCGCATACCAAACAAATGTATTTATCCATAAAAAGCTCCTTGTTTATTTACCTGAGCAGTATAAATTATTATCAAACAAAAATGAATTGCCGTACAGGTTACGTTAAAGATTGTAAAATTTATGCCTGATTATTGTTCAAAACAGACACGGTCAAGAGCCTTAAAATATTTGTTATTCCAATTTATCTTTACTTCAAAGTTTCGATTAGTTCATTTATGGCTTTAATTTGAGCCTCGAGTTCGTCTGCACGGGCTTGAGTTTCTTCGATAAGCTCTTTTGGTGCTTTTTCGACAAAGTTTTTGTTTTTCAAACGTCCGTCCAAACTCATTTTTTCTTTGTTCAGTTTTTCTATTTTTTTGTTTTGTCTTGCAATTTCTTCATCAAAATTAATCAAACCTTCCAGCGGAATAATTATTTTTGAATTGCCCACAACAGCAGAGGCTGATTTTTTAGGCATCTGGGTATCTTCGCCCTTGAACTCTACGCTTTCAATTCTTGCAAGACGTTTTAAGTATGGAACAACAGCCTCAAAAATCGGTTTTTCACTGCTGCTGGCCAGCACTGTAATATCCATTTGTGCTGAAAGCGGTATGTTCAAGCTCTGGCGGACATTTCTTAATGATTTAATTGTTTCAAAAACAAGCTCCATTTCTTTGTTTTCCGTTTCAAAAACAAACTCTTTTTTGTAAGTCGGGAACTGTGCTTTTATAATGCCTATAGCCTCTTTTTCCTGCGGAATCAGCTGCCATATTGCCTCTGTAATATGAGGCATAATCGGGTGCAGCATTCTTAATGACATATCAAGAACGTATCTCAAAACTCTTTGAGTATTAGCTTTTTGTGCTTCATCCTGCAATTGAATTTTTGCAATTTCAACATACCAGTCGCAGTATTCATTCCAGAAGAAATCATACAACACGTGTGCAGTTTCACCGATTCTGTATGTCTGGATATTGTCATTAACGAGTTTTGCGGTTTCATTGAGTCTGTGCAAAATCCATCTGTCTGCAATTGTCAGGTTGTTTGTATCAATTGCCTTATTGTCAACGCCTTCGAGGTTCATCAGTACAAATCTTGATGCGTTCCAGATTTTGTTTGCAAAATTTCTTCCGTATTCAAATTTGTCTTCGCTGATTTTAATATCCTGACCGCCGTAAGTGCACATAGAAGTCATTGTAAATCTAAGTGCGTCGCAGCCGTATTTGTCGATTATCCCGACAGGGTCTACTGTGTTGCCTTTTGATTTTGACATTTTTTGACCTTTTTCGTCACGTATAAGCCCGTGGATATAAACGGTTGAAAAAGGCGCTTTGCCGGTAAATTCCAGCCCCATTGTAATCATTCTTGCAACCCAGAAGAAAATTATGTCAAAGCCTGTAACAAGGGTGGTTGTCGGGTAGAATTTTTTGAAATCTTCGGCTTCCGTATTTGGCCAGCCCATTGTAGAAAACGGCCATAACCCTGAAGAAAACCACGTATCAAGTACATCTGTTTCCTGTGTATAATTTTCGGGATCAGGATTTTCTTTTGCAACAACCATCTCTCCTGTCTGATTGTGATAATAGGCAGGTATCTGATGTCCCCACCACAACTGGCGTGAAATACACCAGTCACGGATATTTTCCATCCAGCCGAGGTAATTCTTTTCCCATTTTTCGGGTACAAATTTTATATCACCGGTTTTTACTGCTCTTATAGCTGCTTCAGCGAGCGGCTTCATTTTTACAAACCACTGCTCGGAGAGTAACGGCTCAATAGTCGTGTGGCATCTCTGGCATTTTCCTACATTGTGTTCAAGGTCTGTAATTTTTACCAAATCATTGTGATAACGAAGCATATCAACAGTTCTTTTTCTTGCCTCGTCACGGTCTAAGCCGTGGAGTTCTGTCGGAACTTCGGCACAGGCTTTCATTTTGCCTTCGCCGTCAATAACCCAGATTGGTTTTAAGTTGTGACGTTTTGCAATCTCATAATCGTTAGGGTCATGAGCCGGTGTAATTTTTAGCGCACCGGTGCCGAATTTTTTATCAACATACTCGTCTGCAATAATAGGAATTTCTCTGCCTGTCAAAGGAATTACAACGGTTTTTCCTATCAAATCTTTATATTTGTAATCAGTAGGATTTACCGCTACTGCTGCATCGCCGAACATTGTTTCCGGTCTTGTTGTTGCAATTACAATAGCACCGGGTTCATCTTTTAAAGAATAGCTTATTTCCCACAGGTGGCTGCTTTCTGTTTCGTATTCTGTTTCTACGTCAGAAATAGCTGACTGACAGCGGGGACACCAGTTTACGATGTATGAGCCTTTGTAGATAAGTCCTTTTTCATATAATCTTACAAAAACTTCTTTTACAGCATCAGAGCAGCCTTTATCCAGTGTAAATCTTTCTCTTGAACGGTCAAAAGAGGCACCGAGTCTTTTGCACTGGTCTAAGATTGCGCTTTTGTGTTCGTTAGCCCATTTCCATGTGCGCTCCAAAAACTTTTCTCTGCCAAGTTCGTGGCGGTTTGTGCCTTCTGCTCTCAGTTGTTTTTCTACGACATTTTGTGTGGCAATGCCGGCATGGTCTGTTCCCGGAACCCAGAGAGTTTCAAAACCCGACATTCTGTGATAACGCACGAGAATATCCTGCAGGGTTTCATCAATAGCGTGACCCATGTGCAGCACACCGGTAACGTTCGGCGGAGGAATGACGATTGAAAAAGGTTTTTTGGGGGATTTTGCGTCAGCTTTAAAGCATTCGTTATCTTCCCAGAATTTATAAATCTTTTCTTCCGTAGCTTTTGCGTCATAAGTAGTCGGCAATTCACTGAAATTGATACTTTTAGTATTTTCCATTCCTCAACCTTTCTTTATTTTCAATTGACTATAAAATATCACAAAGAAAAGCAAAATTCTAACAGGAAAAAGATTTTTTAAATTTTCATATTGTCAACTGACTCCGACTACTTGTTGAACCTGTGCAATAAGCAAGTTCAATATTTAACAATAAGTCCGGCACAGTCAACAAGCGCATGGGGTCACTTCCGTAAAATGCTAGACTCGGCGCCACTCGCACTCCGTGTACCACTCCTACAAGCGAGGTCCCACTCAGACAATATTTTTTCTGAGCGGAACTTCGTTTTTAGCCTGCGAAATCTTGATGCATACGGCGCATTTGCGGTTTGCCCGACCTCAAGCAGAATCTATTAAATAAAAATCCTCTGGTCGTTGCACTCTCTCAGGATTGTATATGCAAAGAAGATTTATTGAACAAAAAAATAACCCTGCAAACTAGCAAGGTTATTTTTATTTTTTGAAATTACTAAACGATTATTTTTCGTATAATACTTTACCGAGGTCTTCACCTGCTGGTAATGCTTTTTGCGGGTAGATGTTAATTGTAAAGATATCAAAGATTCTAGTTGTAGAAGAAGTTTCTTTGTTAGGACCTTTAGCACCGTTAACGTCTACAGTAACGATTGAGCAGATGTTACCTGTTGTTGCCTGATCGTTAGCATTACAAGTTGAGTAAGCAGTGAAACCGCCGAAAGTTGTATTTTTTGTAGAGAACCACATACCGTCTGCTGTGTATAATTCATAGTTTGTAGCGTCAGAAGACATAACATTCAATCTCTGTGTTAACAAAGAGAAGAAGTTTGATTGTGAATAATCTGTAGCGTCTCTGCCGTCCAGAGCATAGTTAAGAGTAACAGCCTGGTTAAGCATAGAAACAGCTTTTTTAAATGCTGCTCTGTATTCTTGTTGTGCTGTTGACTGCATCAATGACGGAATTGTCATAGCTGCAATTACACCGATAATCATCAATGTAACCAAAACTTCTGCCAGAGTAAAACCTGATTTTTTGTTGCTTAATTTCATGTTCAGTATCCTCGTTTCTTTCTTATCTAAAATAATAAGTATTATTTTCACACTAATTATTCTATAATATAAATCATTACTCAAAAAAATGCAATACTTACAAAGTATGATTAAAATAAAAATTAATTTGTCTGAGTGGGACCTCGCTTGTAGGAGTGGTACACGGAGTGCGAGTGGCGCCGAGTCTAGCATTTTACGGAAGTGACCCCATGCGCTTGTTGACTGTGCCGGACTTATTGTTAAATATTGAACTTGCTTATTGCACAGGTTCAACAAGTAGTCGGAGTCAGTTGACAATATGAAAATTAAATTTTATATGTATAACCCATTGTCTTTATTTTCTTACAGCTTTTTTAAATTCTTCCACATCTTCTTTTGTGTCAATGCCGATAGGTTTAAAATTTACAACAGAGGTTATAATCTTCATACCGGATTGCAGTGCTCTTAGCTGTTCAAGACTTTCCGTTTTTTCAAGCATAGTTTGCTGCAGTGATGTCATTTTAAACAGGGCTTCTCTTTTATATCCGTATAGTCCTATATGACCGTAGAAAACAGCTTCACCATAGTTTCTTTCATAAGGTATTTTTGATCGTGAAAAGTAAAGTGCAAAACCGTTGTTATCCGTAACACATTTAACAACATTAGGATTTTCCAGTTCATCACGGTCTTCTATAATTCTTAGAAGAGTTGCAATATCCGCATTCTTGCCTGTTTTTAGGGCAGTAATCACACTGTCAATGCTTTCCGGTGTAATCATGGGCTCATCGCCCTGCAGGTTTACTATATATTCCATTTCAGGATGTCTCAGTGCTACTTCTGCAATCCTGTCAGAACCGCATTTGTGGTCGATTCTTGTCATTTCAGCATTTCCGCCGAAAGATTTTACACAATTAAAAATTTCTTCGTGGTCAGTTGCCACAATGACCCTGTCAGCCTGTTTTACCATGGCTGCTTTTTCATAAACCCATTGAATTATGGGTTTGCCGTTTACCTCTATCAATGGTTTTGCATGGAGTCTTGTGGATGCATAACGTGACGGAATGATAATTGCTGTTTTTGACATGTTTTATATCCTTTGTATTATTTCTTAATATATATTAGCGTCTTATTAAACAGTGCCTGACTAATTTATTTTAATTCTGCTATAATTATATTACAAAACAGGGGAGAAACATAAAAAAGTGGCGATTTTTTCTGATGATGAAAATATTCAAAAGCCTTTGGCTATAAATAAAAATACAAAAAACAAAAATCTTGAAACAAAAGAAACGGCGTTTGATAAATCTTTTGAAAGCAATATCCGCCCCAAAAAGCTTGATGAATACATCGGGCAAAGTGCATTAAAAAACACTTTAAAAATATCTATCGAAGCTGCAAAAAAGAGAAATACCCCCCTTGATCATCTGTTGTTTTACGGTCCTCCCGGGTTGGGTAAAACTACCCTTGCTTCTGTTATAGCCAATGAACTGAATGCAAATATAAAAATCACCTCCGCACCGGCTCTGGAAAGACCCAGAGACATTATAGGAATTTTGATGTCTTTAAAAAACGGTGACATTCTTTTCATAGATGAAATTCACCGTCTTAATAAGGTCACGGAAGAAATATTGTATCCTGCTATGGAGGATTTTTTTCTTGATATGACAACAGGAAAAGCGCAGACTGTCAAAACTCTCCGTGTTCCGCTGCCGAAATTTACTCTTATCGGTGCGACAACCAAAGCAGGAGAGCTTTCAGGACCGTTACGAGACAGGTTTGGTATCATTCACCGGCTCCAGTTTTATACAACGCAAGAGCTTTCACAGGTTGTGACAAGAACAGCAAAAATCCTTGATATATCTGTTGACAAAGAAGGTGCAGCAATTATAGCAAGTCGTTCCAGAGGGACTCCCCGTATTGCAAACAGGCTTGTAAAAAGAGTTGCGGATTATGCTTTTGTTAAATCTGACGGCAAAGTTGACGCAGCCGTAGCACAGGAGGCTCTTTCTGCTTTGAATATAGACAGCAACGGGTTGGACGGTACAGACAAAGCTCTTTTAAAACTTATTATAGAAAAATATGACGGCGGACCGGTGGGTTTGGAAACTCTTGCAGCGGCTCTCGGGGAAGATTCCAAAACCATAGAAGATGTCTATGAGCCTTATCTTTTACAGGAAGGAATAATCCAGAGAACGCCCAGAGGCAGAAAAATTTCTCCCGAGGGCTACAGGCTTATGGGATACAAGCTTCCTACAATACAACAATCTCTTTTTTAATTGTTAGAGAAAAATTTGCAAAAGTCGTTGTTGCCTGCTCTTGCCGTACCTTACAAATCATATAGTCTATACCTGATTAATCCTCGCCAAATACCCATTTCTTACGGATGTTCCACTGAATAACAGTCAGTAGAAGTATTATTAAAAACAGAATGTATGCGCCGGCAGAAGCCTGTCCGGTGTTAAAAAATTCGAATGCATTTTTGTATATCCAGTAAACAAGTACATTTGTAGAATCCAGCGGACCGCCCTGCGTCATCAAATATATTAAATCAAATACCTGAAATGAGGATATTATTGTGATTATAAGCACAAAAAATACGGTCGGGCTTAAAAGAGGCAAGGTGACATAAAAAAATGTTTGCAAAGGATTTGCACCGTCTATTTTCGCTGCTTCGAAAATGTTGTTGTTGATTGAGGAAAAACCTGACAAAAATATCACCATGTTGTAGCCTATTAATTTCCAGGAAGAAACTATAATCAGGGCAATCATAGCTGTATGAGTGTCATACAGCCAGTTTATGTGTGCTTTTAATATATAATTCAAAAGTCCGTTATTTGGATCAAAAATCCATTCCCATGCTATTGCCGCTACTATCATAGGGGTAATAAAAGGTAAAAAATATGCGGTTTTAAAAAATTCGCTGCCTCTTATTTTGCTGTTTATTATAGCCGCAAGGACAAGCGGTAAAATAAGCGAAATTCCGGAAACAGACAATGCAAAAACAAAAGTGTTTTTAAGAATATTGTAGAATTGTTCAGAACTCAAAAGAGTCTTGTAATTTTGCAAGCCTGCAAATTTTATGGGTGAAAGCAAATCCCAGTCGCAAAAGCTTAAAAAGAAAGAAAAAAATACAGGAATTATAATAAATATTAAAGTACCTGTAAATGCAGGCAGTATAAAAATTTTTTCGGCAATATTCTCATCACTTATTTTATGTAAAAATTTCATATCTATTTGATTATACCAAATTTATAAGATTAATGTGTCTGAGTGGGACCTCGCTTGTAGGAGTGGTACACGGAGTGCGAGTGGCGCCGAGTCTAGCATTTTACGGAAGTGACCCCATGCGCTTGTTGACTGTGCCGGACTTATTGTTAAATATTGAACTTGCTTATTGCACAGGTTCAACAAGTAGTCGGAGTCAGTTGACAATATGAAAAT
>CALVCQ010000048.1 GCA_944326115.1 Candidatus Gastranaerophilales bacterium
CAGAGTCGTAAAATGCTAGACTCGGCGCCACTCGCACTCCGTGTACCACTCCTACAAGCGAGGTCCCACTCAGACAAGTTTTGTACATTAAAAAGCAAAAAACACAGACCACCATTGCAGATCTGTGTTTTTAAAAATTTATTAATAATTAATTACTTTATTTCTAAAATAAATCCGCCGTTATCAGCATTCTGGATTACGTTTTCATTCATTTTTGCTCTGAGATTTTTAATATATTTGTATACGTAATCTCTGGGCAAATCCAGCACCTGAGCAAGTTCTTTTGCATAAACTATGCTGTTTTTATGGCTCATAAAATGTTCAAAAACAGCCTGCTCACGGGGTGTGAGATTCTTTTTAAAGGTAACTTCAACCTCTTCTTTTACAATACTGGCTTTCGGCAAAACAGGTTTTACTTCTTTTACCTTAGCTTTTGGAGTTTGTTTTGTTTTTGCGGCAGGTTTCACTTCTTTTTTTTGAACTTCTTTATTTGCCTGCTGTGCTTTTTTCAAATCTCTTTTTACTTGTTCCAAAGAAATTTCTTTTTCTCTTTCAAAAGACTGTTGCGCCAGAGAGCTTATTCTCTCCGCTTTGAAATTACCGGCAACAGGTGTTTCACCGGAAACATATCTGACTTCGGAAGAATGTTTATACACAACATCTGCCATATCATTTGTTTCTTTTTCATTATTTATTGTTTTGCCAAGTCTTTTTGCATATTCTTCTAAAGTAATTTTTTCCAAAGAACTTCTCCACTGTCTGATTTCTTCTTTGGTTAAATAATCCGGCATATTAATAAATCTCCTTAAATAAATATTGACTGTCTGTTTACCTAACCCTCGTTGTATATTGAAGTCAATAACTCTAAGACCACTCCTCTTAGACTAAAAGTTTATTTTTTCTTTTTCAACTTACCAATGGGGCTTAAGTTATTTATAACATTAGCATGAAACTTCAATAAAAATCTCAAAATATGTAGCAAATTTTACAAATTAAATATTTTGTAAATTTTTAACTTCTTCTCTTGCAATACGGTCTTGTTCAAGAATTTCATCCAGAGACGGATTTTTTATATTTTCATGTTTTTCTGTTATTTTTTTTGTAATTTCATAAATGTTCCACAAAGAAATTTTCTTGTTCAAAAACATAAAAACAGCTTCTTCGTTTGCGGCATTCATTACAGCAGGCATAGTTCCCCCCTGTTTCCCCGCTTCAAAAGCAAGTTTTAAACAGGGGAATTTTTCTAAATCAGGTGCTTCAAAATCAAGCCGACCTGCTTTTATAAAATCAAAACTTCTTGTCTCAATGCCGGAAAATCTTTGAGGATAAGTAAGAGCATACTGTATCGGTATATGCATGGAAGGAAATCCCAGCTGTGCAATCACGCTTCCGTCTATATATTCCACTGCACTGTGGACAATGCTCTGAGGATGAATGACGACCTGAATTTTATCATAAGACATATTGAATAAATGATGCGCTTCTATAACTTCTAATCCTTTATTCATCAAAGTTGCAGAGTCAATCGTTATTTTTTTACCCATATTCCATCTGGGATGATGCAGAGTTTCTTCCACAGTTGCATTTTTCATATCTTCAACGGTTTTATTCCTAAAAGGTCCTCCCGAAGCGGTAATAATAAGTTTTTCAACTTCGGTTCTGTTTGATAAGCACTGGTGTATTGCACCGTGCTCGGAATCCACCGGCAGAATTTTTGTACCCGTTTCTTTTGCTCTTGCCATTACAATATCACCCGCCATAACAAGCGTTTCCTTGTTTGCCAGAGCAACATCAATTTTGTTTTCAAGAGCTGCAAGAGTGGGTTTCAGACCTGTTCTGCCTGAAACAGAAACAAGTATTCTGTCATTTGTTGTGTCTTTTGCAATTTCTATTAAACCTTCATCTCCGTACAGTACATTTATTTTCGGAAATTCTTTTTGCAGATTTAATGCATTTTCTTCTGTTTTTACACAAACATTTTTCGGGTTTAAAAGTTTAATTTGTTTTCTTAATTCATCTATGTTATTGCCGCCGCATAATGAAACAATCTCAAAAAAATCCGGCATTTTTTGTATAACTTCTACTGCCTGTCTGCCAATTGAACCCGTTGAACCTAAAATTGAAATTTTCATAAGTAAACTCTTAAACTCTAAAATGTATCCTGTATAAATTATAAAATAAATATTTATGTGACCAAATACAATCTCAAATTTTCCGTATAATCTGCCGGTTTTACTGATGCATAAGGCTCAAAACTCAACACATCCAGATATTTTTTTGCACGGCTGACCGCTACATAAAAAAGCCTCAGTGCTTCCTGTGCATCTCTTGGTTTTTGCCAGAGCTGTTTATATAAAAGCGCTTTCGGGTTGGGTTTTCCTTTGTATTTATTTATTATTATTCCGAATCCCGATTTGTCGCCGTACTGCATATCAAAATACACATTAGATTTGTCGGCATTCTTGGCACCGGAGGCAATACTCAATACAAATACATAAGGAAACTCGAGCCCCTTGGAAGCGTGTATTGTCAATAATTGTACGGCATTGATTTCCTCTGTATTCAACAAAGGCAGTTCAAAATTTCTGTCCTCTTTAATTTTAGACAAATAATCAAGAAGCCCTGTGACACTAAGATAATTGTCATTCTGTGTATAGTCATCTATAATTTTTGACAGAATTTTCAGGTTATTTTGCGCTTCTGTTTTTTCATAATCCTGCAAACCATTTGATACAAGCGATATTTGTGTTTTTAAAATTTCAAAAATCCTGTTTAAAGATAAAATACTCTGATTCTTTTTGATTGAAAAAATTGTCTCATAAATACTCTCTGCTGTTGCAAATCCTGACATTTGCAAATTCGGATAAAGGGATTTTAGGGTTTTGTATTTTTGTGCCAAGTTGAGTTTTTTCAGTTCGTTAAACTCCATGGTATCTGAAAGTTTTGAATCCAGTTCTTTTTTCATCTTATAAATTCCGGAATCCGGCAGAACATTTTTCAAAAGTCTTACAAACGCCTGTTCATCCTCAGTATTTTTTACAAGCCGCAGTGCTGCCAGAGCATTTTTGATTGCAGGATGTTCAAAAAATCCCGTATTTACTTTTTTTACGGAAGGTATATTTTTTTTCTTAAGCTCTTTTTCTATAATATCAGCCTGCGCATGGTTTTTTACAAGCACTGCAAAATCTTTATACTCTGCGTTATCCCTCTTTTGCAAAAGTTCGATTTCTTCTGCAATATGCATTGCTTCCGCTTTTTTCAATTCAAAAGAGTCTTCAAACCCTTCTATAACCGTGACTTTGATATCTTTCGAGGTGTCAGGATATTGAAGATTCGGGTTTGCCGACAGATTTTCGCCTTTTAATTTAAGTTCATTTTCCGTAACGTAATTAACGGCATTTAATACCTCGGGAGTTGAACGATAATTTATTGACAAATTGACAGGCTCAAATTTTAAACTGTAGCGGGTTTCCATATTTTTATACAGAACCTCGAGATTTTCCATCTGTGCATATCTAAATGCGTAAATAGACTGTTTTCTGTCGCCTACGTAAGTCAAATCAGGTTTTTCAGGATTGAGCAAAAGCTCTATAAGCTCCAGCTGAGCACCGTTAGTATCCTGAAACTCGTCTACTATAATTTGTTTGAAATATTTTTGATAATAAGAACGGATAAGTTCGTTTTGTTTAAAAATTTGTATTGTTTTATTTATCAAATCATCAAAATCCGCAATATCGTTTTTCTCAAGTTCTGCCTGATAAAGGGCATACACAGCGGCAATAACTTTAGTCAGATAATTTTCAGCAGTGTTTATCGGTTGTATATTTTCGGGGAAGCCCTGTGCCATACCGTATTCTATGGCTTTTCTTTTGCCGAACTTGTCCAGAATAAGCTTATTTTTTGCAATGGCGTCAAAAACATCTTCATCAAGCGTACAGCTGTCATCTGTATAGTTTTTAAAATGCTGTGCCCAGGCGTTTGCATAATCCTCTTTTGTCTCGAATTTAAAAGGTGTTGACTCTGTACAGGTGCTGAATTTTTCCTGTGCATATAATGATTTTTGCAAGAATTCTTTTGGCGTAAGCCCTAGCGCTTTTATTTTTTTGATTATTCCGTAAATATCTTCAAAAAGCGTATCTATATCGCTGATTTTGTTTAATGAAGCCAGATTATTAATCTCAAGTATCCCTGCTTCAACTCCCGCGGATTTGAGTATTGCGGATAGATTTTCTACAGAAGCTGTTTCTCCGTATTTTATGTATTTTACAAGATTGTCATAAATCTTTTTCAACTGCTGTTCTTCACCCATTTTAAAGGACGGAGACAGACCTGCTTCTATTGAGTATTTTTTTAAAATTCTCATACAAAAGCTGTGAAAAGTGGAAATCCATAAATCCTGACTGTTTAAAACCTGAATATTATTTTCATCAAGCTCCTTAAGGATTCTGCCTTTCATTTCATTTGCGGCTTTGTCCGTAAAAGTTATTACAAGTATTCTTGATTGCGGGGCTTCAACACCCTGATTTATCAAATCAAATACGAGTTTTACAAAGCGTTTTGAGATAATTTTTGTCTTGCCGGTACCGGCTCCGGCAACGATTTTTGTGCAGGTATCAACGGGATTCAGGACTGCTTTTTTTTGGGCATCATTCAATCCCTGTGCTATTTTTGAAATCAGTTCATTCATCATCATCCTCCGTATCGCACAGGAATTTGTATGCACAGTTTTCACAGGCAAAACTTTTATTCTTTTTAAATTCCGTTTCTTGTCTTATTTTGTCTATAACGGTTGATTTTAGATTCTGTATAATTTTCTCTTTATAAAATTCAATTTTTTCAGCACTGACAAAATCTTCATCACAGCCGTTATCTTTTGAAGACGGACGGATATATAAAAGCCCGAGCCGTGAGATTTTGTCTTTGTATTGAGAAAGCTCCTTGCTGTGCTGACAGGCAAAATAATATAAAGGTATCTGATAATCATAAGCATTTTGCAAAGCCTCCGGATTAGAAGGCTCTTTGCCTGTTCTTGAGAGGAAATTTACACCGTATTCGCTTATTGCATAATCGAGCGTATTTGTTTTGTTTCTGCCTGTTTTGTAATCAACAATACTGTATTTTCCGTCTCTATCGCATAAAACAGCATCAATACGTCCGTCAAAAACAACTTCAGGAAGCTCCGGCAGCGTAAAAGTAAAAGATTGTTCGCACACAGCCGATACCGGAGGATTGTCAAAACCTCCAAAATGAGAAAAGTCTTCCATAGCGTTTAAAAAATTGTCTTTCATCTCTGCCAGAGACAATTCTGCTGCCGCACATATTAAATCAATATCTGTCTGCTTAAAACCTGCCTGCAAAGCTTTTTGCGGGTCATTTTTTGCATTAAAAAGCACTTCTGCAAGTGCAGCTGCTGTTTCTTTTGTATAATTATTCAAAAATCTTTTATTCAATACCTCAAATACCGCATGGACAATGCTTCCGTAACTTGCTGCAAAGATATATGGCTCTTTGAGATTCAAAAGATTTTTGTAATAATATTTTCGAGGACAACTCTGAAAAGCTGATATAGATGAAGGATTCAGCTTTAGAATATCCTGCCTGCCGATAACAGTTTCTTTTTCGCTGATATCAGTGTATGAATTCCCGCCCTGTTCTGATTCTCCGGCAGGAGTTTCCGCATCTTTTACAAAGGTATATTTTGAAGAATCAAGATTTATAAGCATTTTAAAAATTGATGAAGGCTGGACACGTTTTTTTGCTTCATAAGAATGTGTTGTAAGAGTTATCCTCTCCTCAGCTTTGCAGCTGGCTGCATTTACACAGAACATTTTCTGTGCATAATAAATTTCATCGGTTTTTACAAAATAATCAAAATTCTTTGCTGTTTTTTTCAGTTCCGTACAAATTTTTAAATCTGCGTCAGCTGAAATAAAGGGATATGCCGGATTAGCCCCCGGAAAATTATTCTCTGTAAGTCCGGCAACGCAGATATGTTTAAACTTTTTCTTTTGTAAAGGCAAAGAAGATATGGATTCGAGCGTTACGGCATTATCTTTATTCGTGTTGTCCAGCCCGAGCCACTCCATGATGTCATAAAAAGCATCAAAATCCGGCTCTGCATTGAGAACTCTGTCATACAAATTCTGCAAAACTTCAAGACTCTGAGTCTTTTTGGCTATCATTTTTTTTAGTTCCGCATCTTCAAACTCATGCAGGCTGCCGTTTACAATAAGAGCAATTGCCTGTGCAAAGTGTCTTGATTTATAGAGGATATAGAATTTTTTTAAAAGACCTGTTTGTAAAAGCAGTTTTGTCTTATCTTTTTCACCAAGGTTTTGCAGCAAAGAAAAAACACTTTCAGACAAAAATTTTTGTGAAGTTTCAATTTTTGTATAAAATTTTTCCAGAGTATATATGTCATCCACATTACTTTCCAGAAATGTTTTTATATATTCGTCCAGTGATTCAAAAAGTATCTCCCTGTCAGCTTTGGATTGCGTTTTTGTATTGTTGAGAGAATTAGAATCAAATTCTTCGCAGCCGAGTTTTTCAAGAATTTGGGAAATTTTGTAAAACAGAGAAATTTTATATTTTAAATTTTCATAATTTTCATTGTAAATATTATCCAGAACCGGAATATCAAAAGATTTCAGGATATCTGAAAGTTTTTGCCTCATTTCTGATTTGTCTGCAAAAATTGCAATGTCTGAAAAGTTTAACACACCCGAAGCGGCAGTTTCTTTTATTTTTTCTGTTATATAAATGCATTCGCTTTGAACATCATTAAACTCAAACAGGTTATAATTTTGAAAATCTACAAGTTTTTTGCAAAACTCCGCTTCATTTGCATCATTTTTAATCAATACAGCTCTGTAAGAAGGGATTTCATAGCTGTTTTGTGACATTGTACGGATATAATAATCATACAATTGTGCTGTTATAAGCAGTCTGTTTTTATCCGTATTTGAAATTTCTGCGGTTTTTATTATTTTCTCAAAGGTTTCGGGATTTATATTAAAAGAATGCAGTTTATTAAATGTATTTAAAAGTTCTTTTAAAAAACTTTCCGATTTTAAAAGACAGGCAAGGGAAGAATCCTGCATAAATAGTTTTTTTGCACAGGTTTTTAAGATATTTAAGGCAAAGAAACCGTAGCTTTTATATTCGCCTGTTTCTCCTGATAAAATTCCCGCTGTTTTACTCTCTGACACTACAAACTCCGTTACAGTAAATCATTGTCTATTATGACTCTTAAAACATGTTCCGGCTTTATAGCCTCCATACAGGGGTTAATACCCGTACCGGTTTCATCTTTAAATTTACATTTTCTTCTGTCACAGGGAATACAGGGTAAATCCGCACTGACGGCAAAATGATTTACACCCCACGGACCTGTTCTTCCTGCACTGGCAGCACCGTACAAACCTATACAAAACGGTTTGTTTACGGCAGTTGCAATGTGCAAAGGTCCTGTGTCGGAAGATACAACTACATCTGCAAGAGAAAAAACAGCGGCGGATTCAAGAATATTAAATTTACCCGCTATAACCTGAATATTCGGATGCAGGTTTTCGTAGGCTTTTGTCTCTTCAATATCATCTTTTGACCCCGATATCAAAATAGTGCAGTCATACCTGTCAATCAAAGAAAAAGCAAGTTCTTTAAAATATTCATAAGACCATTTTCTGCCCTGTCTTGTAAGGCTTGTCTGGGTGTTTAGCACAACTGTTTTTTTATCGGTGCCTATTTCTGCTTTTACTTTTTCACGTACATCCTCAGGGATTTGCAGTTCAAGATTATCAAAATTTTCTATGTCATGAAATTTTTTCTTTGCCGTCTGCCAGAAGTTTTCCACAGCATGGTAACGGAAGGATTTTTTGTATGTTACAGTAGCTTTCGGGTTAATCAAAAATGCAAGATACTGATACCTCAAAGAAGGCTGAAGATTAATCAAAAGGTCATACTTTTCTTTTCTCAGCTCCAATCCCAGTTTTGTAAGATATTTATAATCTTTGCCTTCAAGCTTAATTACACGATTCAGCCTTGTGTCATGTTCAAGGAGCATATATGGTACTTTGCCTGTCAGGTAATCGATTTCAACCTCAGGATGTTTTGTCTTAATCGACCTGAAAATATTTGTTGTGTGCACGACATCGCCTATTGCACCCTGTCTTAGTATAAGAATTTTTTTATAACGTGTATTCATAAATGTAATCATCCATTATATAACCGTTTCCGATATCGGTTTCTACGGATTTTGTTTTTTCAAACCCCAGACGCTCATACACACAGGCGGCAGCAAGATTAAATTTGTTTACGGTGAGTGTGATTTTAGGAAGTTCAAACTCTTTGGCAACCGGAATAATGGCGTTGACGAAGGCTTTTCTGGCATAGCCTCTGCCTCTGTGAGATTTTTTAATATAGATTTTTGACAGGAACAGATTGTCTTTTTGCGGCTGCAGAGCAAAATACCCGAAAATTTCTCCGTCATCTTCCATAAGATAATACTGATAACGTTCGTATGTGAGCTGTTCTTTTACGGCATGTTCTGATTGGAATTTTTCGAGCATATAATCTATCTGTTCCTGTGAAATAAAACAGATGGAATACTCGTTCCATATCTCTTTTGCAAGTGCGCAAAGTTCTTTTATTTGTTCATCTGTCTCTACTTTTGTCCAGTCAAACATCAGTGTTATAATCTTTCTTTAATTACAATATATGATATTTCATATATCAAGCACAGGGTCATAAAAGAAGACCGGTTGTTTCGTTCAAACAAAATGTAATTTAAACTCATGCTCTGCAACTCGGGCTATCAAAATTGCTTTTTATTCTCTAAATTTATGTGTTTCAAATAATTCTATAGCCCTCAAACACACCTCGCATGCAGTTGTTTAATAACATTTTGTAATTCACTGCACAAAGGTCTTCTTTTATGACCCTGTGCTTTTTAAACCAATTATTTATTATCTTTCTGCAGCGAGTTTTTCTCTGACTTTTGCTTCTACCTCGGCAAGGACTTCCGGATGAGCTTCAAAGTATTCTTTTGCTTTTTCTCTGCCCTGTCCGAGTTTTTCATCGTTGTAGCTAAACCATGCACCTGCTTTTTTTACAATATCCATATTCACTGCAACATCCAGTATGCAGCCGAGTTTGCAGATACCTTTGCCGAAAATGATATCAAATTCACAGGTCTTAAACGGCGGAGCAACTTTGTTTTTAACAACTTTTACCCTTACTCTGTTTCCGATATCTTTGTCATCTTTTTTGATAGAATCGCATCTTCTGATATCGAGACGTACGGAAGAATAGTATTTCAGTGCATTACCGCCTGTTGTTGTTTCAGGGTTTCCGTACATAACACCGATTTTTTGACGCAGCTGGTTGATAAAAATAACGGTTGTATTTGTTTTGCCTACGATACCTGTTAATTTTCTCAGGGCTTTACTCATCAAACGAGCCTGCAAGCCCATCTGCTGGTCTTCCATGGCACCTTCAATTTCGGCTTTTGGTACAAGTGCGGCAACAGAGTCAATAACAACAACATCTACGGCTGATGAACGTACAAGCTCTTCTGCTATTTCAAGAGCCTGTTCGCCTGTATCAGGCTGAGAAATCAATAATTCATCTACATTTACGCCGAGTGCTCTTGCATATTCCGGATCCAGTGCATGCTCCGCATCAACAAATGCAGCAATCCCGCCTTTTTTCTGGCATTCTGCAACAATATGCTGCGCCAGAGTAGTTTTACCTGAAGATTCAGGGCCGTAAATCTCAATTACACGACCTCTGGGCACCCCGCCTATACCAAGTGCAATATCAAGTGAAAGTGCCCCTGTCGGAATTACATCGCAGGCAACTGTAGACTTGTCGCCGAGTTTCATAATAGAGCCTTTGCCAAAATCTTTTTCGATTTTTTCAATTGCCAGTTTTAGTGCTTTATTCTTTTCTTCGGAAATTGATACTGTTTCCGCTTCTTTTTCTTTTACTGCCATTAGTATCTCCCCATTTATTAAATAGTCATAATAATGCTATTTTACCTTATTTTGACGTTTTATACAAATAAAATATAATAAAGGGATTGAATTATTTATTATTCAATTCCTTTTATTTGTCTGAGTGTGACCTTGCTTGTATCCAGAGACATCCTGATGCGTACGGCGCACCTGCAGTTCGCTTGCTTTCATACAGGAATCTATGTCTTTAGATTCTTCAGTCGTTTCACTCCTTCAGAATGACGCAATAACAGATTTAATATATTGATAATATTTATTTATTATATGAAATTAAAAAGTTATTCAATAAACAACAGGGAGTACGGGGGCGGCACGCCCCTGTTGTAACC
>CALVCQ010000049.1 GCA_944326115.1 Candidatus Gastranaerophilales bacterium
GAGTCGTAAAATGCTAGACTCGGCGCCACTCGCACTCCGTGTACCACTCCTACAAGCGAGGTCCCACTCAGACAGATACATGCAAATGTATTTAGTACTGATGCTGTTTTTTATCTTAAAATTGGCGGATGCAGGCTTTGATAAACACAATAATTTACCGGATTATTTTGTGAATCAGTGAGTATAAATTAATTGGTCTTGCAAAGCAGGACTTGTGGTATAATTTTTTGTAAACACAAAAAACTTAGGAGTGTAAAATGAGACAGTCACAAAGATTAGATAAAATCCCGCCGTATCTTTTTGCGGAGATAGACAGAAAAATTGCCGAAGCAAAGGCTAAAGGGCATGAAATTATATCACTCGGTATAGGTGATCCCGATACACCTACTATTCCGTCGGTGGTGGAAGCTATGCACAAGGCAATTGATAATCCGAAAAATCATGACTATCCCCCGTATAACGGTACAGAAGCGTTTAGAAAAGCCTCTTGCGACTGGATGAAAAAGCGATTCGGTGTAACATTGAATCCTGATACTGAAATGCTTTGTAATATCGGCTCAAAAGAAGCTATAGCCCATGTTTTCTTTGCTTTTGTAGATGAAGGTGATTACACTCTCATTCCGGATCCCGGATATCCTGTGTACAAAAATGCAACTATTTTTGCAGGCGGAACACCTTATTCTATGCCGTTAAAAGCAGAAAACGGATTTTTGCCTGATTTTGATGCAATTCCTGATGATATTGCAAAAAAATCAAAATTAATGTTTTTAAATTATCCGAATAATCCGACTGCAGCTGTAGCTGATATTGATTTTTACAAAAAAGCAGTTGATTTTTGTAAAAAATACGATATTCTGTTATGTTCTGACATGGCATACTCCGAAATGACCTATGACGGATACAAGGCACCTTCCGTGCTGCAGGTTGAAGGTGCAATGGATTGCGCCATCGAATTTTATTCGCATTCAAAATCATACAATATGACCGGCTGGAGGGTAGGTTTTGTCTGCGGTAATGCACAGGCAATAAAAGCACTCGGTACTATCAAAAATAACATTGATTCAGGTACCTTCAAAGCTATTCAAGAAGCTGCAGCAGAAGCATACAATGCCCCCTCAGAACAGATTGAAAAACTTAATCAAATGTATAAAGAGCGTAAAGAAGTAATGGAAGAAGGGTTAAGAGACCTCGGCTGGAATGTTTCGCCGTCGAAAGCTACATTCTATCTGTGGCTGCCCGTTCCAAACGGATTTACTTCGGAAGAATTTGTAACTGTAATGCTTGAAAAAGCACATGTAGTTGTACCGCCCGGAAACGGTTACGGCAAATGCGGCGAAGGATTTTTCCGTATAGCATTAACAAGACCCGTAGACGAACTCAGAGAAGCGCTGAGACGGATGAAACGTGCCGGAATAAGCTACAAAATGCAGAAATAAAAACACACGCTTATGCTTACTGAAGTTTTTTCAATAGCACAGCAACGCCGCAAATAAGATAATTTTTCATATTGTCAACTGACTCCGACTACTTGTTGAACCTGTGCAATAAGCAAGTTCAATATTTAACAATAAGTCCGGCACAGTCAACAAGCGCATGGGGTCTACCTCTCAGAAACAATACTTAATTGTTTCTTCGGCAGAGTCGTAAAATGCTAGACTCGGCGCCACTCGCACTCCGTGTACCACTCCTACAAGCGAGGTCCCACTCAGACATTATTTGATTCAATCGATAAATAATATAAAAGCAGGTTTATAACCTGCTTTTATTATTTTATTTTCTTCAAGGAGGACAGGAAGTTAAAATTCTGAACATCTCCGTCCACTTTTGTTAAAAATACCTGACAATCCTTTTCATCAGCTTCTAATGGCGGAAGCTGTTCTAATTCCATTGCATAATAATTAGCTTCGCTTTCTGCGCCTAAAGACACTCTGTTTGCCAGACTGTTTAAAGATATATTTCTTAAGAATCCGGCAAATCCTTTATTTCTATTGCTGAATTTTGTATATATTCTTAGAGTTGCATCACAGGTTTCAAGGTCATATCGACCTACAATAAAAGCACTCAACTGCGGAGCTGAAGATTTTATCATAATTTTTTCTACCACATTATTTTTTATGACCAGATCTCCGTTTATTTTATGAAATTTGCCTTCCGGAACATTCACAAGATCTATTATTGTAGAAGGGCTTATCATTGCCAGAGGATTTCTGAAAAGTGAAGCAAAATTTAATGCATACTGAACAAGTCCTACTTTTTGAATAGTTCCGTCCTGCACGTCAAATTTTATTATGCCGTTTAATTTTAATGTATCATCAGTATAAATATCAATTAATCCCTTTGCCCTTCCCGAAATTTCTTTGTTTAAAGCAAGCAAAGTTGTTGCAATCAAGTCCGAATTTATATCTTTAACACCAAGCGTCAGATTATATTTATGATTCAGCAAATCGCAATAAACTTTTAAACTCGAAATGCCTTCCGCAAAATCAAACTTGTTGGATTTAATCTGCAATATACCCTTGTTATCAAGGGTGAGATTTGCATACAAATTTCCGAAATTAATTTGCTTATAATTGCCTTTTACTACGTGAAGTATACAGCGTTCGACTATTAAAAGTCCGGTATTAAATGTATAAGCGTCATCATCATTTTCATCAGCAGAATTTTTAATTGCCAGCGCATCAGCATTAACAGCTTTATTATTCTGTGCATTTACAGCAGCTGTATTCTGGTTATTCATAGACAACAAGATTTTTTCTATATCTATATTGTCTACTGTCAGATTTATGTTTTTAATTACAACAGGAAATACAAGTTCATTTTTTATATAGCCTTTAAAATCGTATTCGGATTTTTTAAATCTGCCTGAAGCATTGAGTTTAATAAGGTTTCTGTCTGTTCTCATTGACGCTTTTTTAATAGAAAGTCTCTGACTCGGAATAAACACCTTATCCATTTCGAGATCTCCCATCAGTTTAGGTATGTCATTCGGGAAGACAACCTGCATGCTGCCTGATATAGTACCTTTTTTAAATAATTTTTGTCCGATTAATACGTTTAAAAATTCACTTGGCAGCGGTCTCGGTATATCAAAACCTATATTTTTTATTTTTAGCGTTGCAATATCCATATTGCCGTCTATTGTCAGTATTGGGCGGACATTTTTTGTTTCTTTATTCAATTCTTTTGCAATAAAGTATCTGATAGATTTAATATTCAATAAGTTTCCGTCAAGGTGCAAGTCTGCAACTACTGCCCTATCATAATTTACGGGACTCAAGGATGCACCTTCCACCAGAATATCTTTTCCTTTTGAAACTTTAAACATCATCGTAATATCAATCTTGCTGTATTTTGATTTGACGACAATTTTGGCTCCGGAGTCACCGGTCAGTGTAAGTTCACAACCGGCGAGCTTTGACAAATAATTCTTAGTTAAATCATTTGTAGCAACACCTGTAATCTCTATGTTTGTATCAACGGATTTCGTATAATCTTTAATTGTACCGCCGAGTAAAAAATTGTTTCTTTTACTTGTTCCGTACCAGCCTTTGAAGTCGGATAGAACAATATCTTTTTTGGAGATTTTGATGAGTCCGCTTTGTGCAATTATAGGCAGGTTATTTACGGGAATAATTTTTACCGACCCGTTATTCAATCTTACTATTCCGTTTATATCTTTGTTAGTCAAACTGATTTTAAAATCGAATGAGCCTTTAAAATCCTTAAAGAAAGCAAGCATTTCAGAACCGTTTGGAATTACAAGATTTGATTCCAAAAGTTCCACAGCATTTTTTACATCAAAAGACTTTGAATATACCGTTAATCCGACATTATTATCTCTGTCAGCATAGGCATCTATATAAACTTTTGAATCATTAACAGCGAGAAGAGCTTTGTCTATTAAGAGTTTGTGATCCTTAATGCAGACTCTGTCTCTGTCATCAAGCCCCAGTCTTATATTATGTTTGCCTTTATTTATATTTATGGCAAGTTTAAAACGTACGAATTTCGGCTCTTTTTGTTTTGTTATTAACATGTCCGAGCCGTTTATTTTTATGTGTGTATTTTTATCAAGATCATACAATATTTCACATTTCTTCAAACTCAAAAGAGAATCAAACCAGTATACTTTCCAGCCGGATTGGGGTTGTTCTTTTTTTTGTTCCTGTTGGGGAACAAGCGACATCAAACCGTTTGCATCAGCAAAAATATAATCCAGTGCAAGTTTCTTTAGTATGATTTTATGTTTTAGAATATCTGAAAAAGATATTTTTATTTCAAATTTATCTACATCTAAAAGTTCTTTTTTATCTTTGGAAATAGCAAGTTTATCAAATTTAAATCCGATTTGAGGAGACAATTCC
The DNA here is from genome assembly GCA_944326115.1 of Candidatus Gastranaerophilales bacterium. GTDB lineage: Bacteria > Cyanobacteriota > Vampirovibrionia > Gastranaerophilales > Gastranaerophilaceae > Limenecus. Next base: position 4,365 of record CALVCQ010000049.1, read on the forward strand.
GTTTCAAGTACCGGATTATCAACTACAAGCTCCGCACCTGCAGATTCTTTTACATATTCTTTAACAAAATTTATTACATGTTCATTTGAAACAGCAGCAGGAAGAATTTTTAGATATGTTACTAAAACAACAATCACTATAGCCGCTGCAATTAAAAATAAAACACTTAACAATTTTAAAAATTTTGGTATATTTTTCATATTTTCCTATCCGACTAATTCCGTTATTTTGTTTTATCTGCAAAAATACTCTATAAAAAAATTATAGCATAACGCTAATCTTATGATATCATTCTGTTATGAAAAAGATTTTTATATTATTAAGCTTAATATTTGTGTTACAGTCATCGGTTGCCGCTTCAGAAAATGTACAACTCACCGGAAGTGTAAAAATGTCTGATTTAAAGGTCTTTTCACAAGACGGAAACTTTGGGCTCAAAGATAAACAGGGCAATATTATTGTAAAACCCGAATACAAAAAACTGATAAGAGTCGGCACAACTTCCTGGATTGTTCAGAAGAAGAATCGGTTTGGCGTTATTGACTGTGAAGGAAATTTTCTGATAGAACCGAAATACAGACATGTTGAAAGAGTATTCGGCAAATATGTAAAACTTGGAAATGAGAATGATTACGGTTTATTTGATGAAACAGGGAAAGTAATTATCCCTAACGAGTACAGTTCCATTGACCCGTTATTCGGACGAATGTTTTTGACCTGCAAAAAATATAAATACGGAATTGTGGATTTTGACGGAAATGTGCTTTTGGATAATCTTTTTGATGATATTTATATGCCCGAGCCCGGGGTGCTTCGAGTACAATATGAGGGAGAATGGTTCCAGATAGAAAAAAGCACGGCAGAGGATATTGAACTGCCTGACAATGTTAAAAAAGTAATAATTAATAACAAAGAATTTAAAGTTACACATCTGGTATCAAATTCGGGTGTTTTGTCAGGATATTATACTCTTACGGTAATGGACTATATCCTAAAAATACTTTCTTCTTTATCGCCGGCTTACGAGCAGACAATTGACGAATTGCTTCTTTCTCAAGGCGCAGATACGGTTAATATCTATTTAAAATTCGGCTGGCTGGCAAAATTTCCTTTTACCTATACAAAAAAATATTATCAAAATCTGAGAAACCCGAACAGCGGTCCATTATCCGGTGTCAGAAACAATTTAAAAAGGCAAATAAAGTAACTGAATTATTTATTTAAATAACTTGCTTCTATTATATTATTTTCCTTATCAAAACCGGTTATAATAAACTCGCTGCCTCTTTTAAGCAAGAACTCCTGTTCAAACCAGTGCTGTCTGTCAATGTTAAACAGTCTGTCCATATTAAGATATTTTGTTCCTTCCGGAAGAGATATTTTCATAATAGGATAACCCGATGAATTAAAGCGTTTTGCTGTTTCAAGATTCTGTGTAGAAGAAACAAATGAATTGTCCCTGTATACTGCACCTACTGTAGACAATATAGCTTTATCACTATCACTCAAACTGTTCTGTAATGCTCTGTATACAACCGTGGGTTTTTGTGTTTTGCTTGCTTTTGATGAATTATTAAAACATTCATCAATTGTGTTGATTAGCCTCCAGATATTTTCTTCCGACAGCATTGAACGGTATCTGTTGTGTCTCAAGTATCCGTGAATTTGTTCCGGATGATATTTATATTCAAAAAGAGCTTTCATTTCATCGGGAGAATAACTTTTTATAATCTCTCCGTTTTTATCATAAACATTCACCTGTTTTGTTTTTGCATCAAGAGTATAAATTTCTTCCAAATCCCCTTTGTCATCTTTATAACAGGCTATATTCAGTTTTTCGTTATAAAGATTTTTCCATCCGGGAATTTCATCACCTGCTTTTGCTCTTACGTAAACTTTGTCAGTTGCATTTTCTGAAAATCTGTATACTGTATATCCCCGGCTTTTAGCAATAGAATTTAGCAGTGCAAAAATATCTCCCTGATTTGCATATTTACAAGGCTGCTGCATATTAACGGCAGCACGCCCGAATGATTCGGCTGCGCCTGCTGAATTGTTTTCGGGAGCAATAAACTCATTATGTACGGGCTTGTGTTCTTCTTTGTGAGAAGAAGATTGAACACTACCCGAATTTATATAACCTGTCTTATTAACCTTCATAAATTATTAAAACAATTTTTTTGATTAAAAATTGCTTATTTATGTGATTAAGATTAATTTTTGTAATCAATTTAACGTTTAAAAAAATTTAAAGGAGTTAAGATATATTACAATTTTTTGAATTTTTGAAATTTCTAAATAAAAATTTTTTTTATTTATACATCAGTTAAAAATACTGACTTTATGTTCATTTAGAATGGAAAGGGGCGAAGAGCCCCTTTCTTTTTCATTATTACTTTTCATATAGTCAACTGGCTCCGTTAAGATCTTGGGCATTGATACATATCAAATTAGTAAGATTATTCGCATATTCTCATACGTTTCATGTTTCAGATGAAAGTTTTGTAAAAAATTCTTCCGCTAAAGGCAAAGAACATCGTAATTTGTTAGCAAATTACGCAGCAAAAATGATAATGACGGAATATATAAAATATTCCGTCATTTTGAATTATTGTTTTTTATTAATTTATGTTACATGATTTTTCATATTGTCAACTGACTCCGACTACTTGTTGAACCTGTGCAATAAGCAAGTTCAATATTTAACAATAAGTCCGGCACAGTCAACAAGCGCATGGGGTCTACCTCTCAGAAACAATACTTAATTGTTTCTTCGGCAGAGTCGTAAAATGCTAGACTGGCTGCAACATCGGCTGAGCTAAAGCGAAGCCTGATGTTATGCCCCTACCTGGCGGCGCCACTCGCACTCCGTGTACCACTCCTACAAGCGAGGTCCCACTCAGACAATTTTACACGTAGTTATGCAACAGAAATGCTTGACATATATAATGCCGGCAAATAGAATAAAATCAACGTTTGATAATTACTATGAAATTACATTTAGAAAATAATAACGGTAAGAATTTAATTTTATTTTTTTGCGGATGGGGAATGGATGAAAAGCCGTTTTCTGTTCTTGAGAACACAGACGATATTTTGTATGTTTATGACTACACAGAGCCGAATTTTCCGGAGTTTGATTTTTCAAAATACAAAAATGTCAGTCTTCTTGCTTTTTCATACGGGGTGTATGCCTCGGGAATTGCAAAGCTTCCATCTGATTTAAAATTGTTAAAATCCGTTGCAGTAAGCGGAACATTAATACCTGTGGATGACAGGCTGGGTGTGCCTGTCAGACAGTTTGAACTTACGGAAAAGATGGATTCTGAATCTGTTGTAAAATTCAGGCAGCGGCTTTTTGGAGGCGAAAAAGCAAAAGAACATTTTGAAATTTTTGAAAATCATTTGCCGGAAAGAACAGCTAAAAGCTGTACGGAAGAACTCCTCGGAATGAAAAAATATGTTCCTGCACTGCCTGTTCCGGATAGAAAGTACGATAAAATCTATATAGCAACGCTCGACAGATGTGTACCTGCACGAAACCAGATTAATTTCTGGCAAAATATTTGTCCTGATAAAATTGAAGAACTGAAAACAGGACATTTTCCGTTCTACAATTACAATTCTTTAGAAGAACTTTTGAAATGATTAACAAAGATTTAGTAAAATTCAGATTTAAAAAGACTATAAGAACCTATGACAGCTCAGCCGTAATTCAAAAAGATATGGCTTTCCGTCTGATTGAAAAAATACTTGAATATTGCGGGAACAATTTTCACAAAGTTTTTGAATTCGGGGCGGGAACAGGTCTTTTGTCTAAAAATATTTACGGAAAAATCAACTTCGATGAATATTATGCAAACGATATTATTGAAGAATCGGAATTTTGTATAAAAAATATTATAAAAGATGTAAAATTTCTTGCAGGAGATATCGAAAGAATAGAACTGGAAGAAAATTTTGATCTTATTCTCTCAAACGCCGTTATGCAGTGGATTTATGATACAGATGAATTGTTATTAAAAATAAGAAAAAATATAAAAGATGACGGCTATTTTGCGTTTACAACTTTTGGCGAGAAAAATTATGAAGAAATAAGGCAAACAACAGGCGTTTCGCTTAATTATTTGAAAGCGGAAACATTAAAAGAAAAGTGCAGCAGATTTTTTGAGATTATAAATTTTGAAGAAAATTTACAGACCCTTTATTTTGATACACCGTTAGATGTATTAAAACATATAAAATATTCCGGCACCAATGCAATAAAGACTCTAAACTGGACTGTATCAAAGCTGAAAACATTTGATGAATATTACAAAAAAAACTTTTCCTCAGGTTGTAAAGTTACACTGACATACAACCCGATATTTGTTGTTCTCAAGGCAAAATAAAACTATTTTTGTCCTCGAATTATGTAACGTATACAAGAATAGCGTAATGTTTTAGATTCTTGCTCAATTCGCAGGCAAACCGCAGGTGCGCCGTACGCATCAGGATGCACGGGTTATAAGCGAGGTCTTACTCAGACAAAACAAAAGGCTGTTTCAGGGATAAACAGCCTTTCTTCTGTGGTCACAAAGTATGTATCGGAACCACAGCTTTTGCTTGGTTCGGTCTTCCAACAATTTTATTATAATAAGTTCCAACCCCGCTTTGATGACCCTGCGGGGCTAATTATTTCATATCGTCAACCGACTCCGACTACATCTTGGATTATTGGCGTTCGTAAGGTTTGGTATTCCGTTTCGAGCGTACACTCCCAGCTTGAGATGTATGCGAGTTTACGAGCCGTACGCATCAGGATGCCCTCGGGTACAAGTGAGGTCCCACTCAGACAAATTAATTGTGTTATTCTTTTGTTTCCGGTTTTGTTTCTGTTTTTGCAAAAGCAGCATTATCAGCGTTAACCGCTCTCTTTTTATTGATAATTGCATCAACTGCTTTGCCGAGTCCGAATCCGCTTAGAATTAAAACCGCTGCAGAGAAAACACCGGCAACAACTGAAAGCTTTTTAGCATTTTTGATGCTGCTTTTAACATAATCTTTAAAAGAGATTACTTTCGTTAATTTATCGGGAAGCTGTTTATATACATCTTTCAGTGTATAAACCATTTTGGGCGTGTTTTTCATTACTTTTACTATTTTTGCAGCATTGTATCCGGCATAAAGTGCACCTGCCGCCATGCCTGTATATCCGCCTATTTTAGATTTATCATATATATTGCCTTTTTTTGTAACGGCTTTACTTCCGAAAGATATTGCCTGAACAGTCATTTCATACTCCTTATTAATAATAATATTCTTATCAAATTTTTATTTATTGCTATTTTGTTTCCTGTGCAGCAGCTTTTTTATCAGCGTTATTGGCTAGACCTTTATTTATAACTTTATTAACAAGAGCACCTGCACCGAGACCCGCAAGTACCCACATTGCCACACCCAGAGCAAAACCGCATTTTAGTGTAAGCTTTGCATATTTTGCGGCAGCTTCTTTAGGCATTAATTCTTTATAACGAGAATATCCCTGAGCAGTAATTTTTTTTATCAACGGTTTTTTTGATGCCGCATAAGCATCAGCAGCACCGAAGCCAAGCCCTGCAATTGTACCTGCTATAGTACCTGCATGCGTCTTTTTATATTCATTTCCTTTTTGAGTTGTTTCTGTTCTGCCAAATGAAATTGCCTGTATAGCCATGGTTTTCTCCTTATCCCTACACTTATTCTAAATAAGAACATAAAATTTTTTGCTATTCTTAGTTTTTAATTTTACAAATCTTATCACTAACATATTCGGGATAAGCTGATTCTGCGCTATATTGTCTGAGTGGGACCTCGCTTGTAGGAGTGGTACACGGAGTGCGAGTGGCGCCGCCAGGTAGGGGCATAACAT
>CALVCQ010000050.1 GCA_944326115.1 Candidatus Gastranaerophilales bacterium
CTGATGTTATGCCCCTACCTGGCGGCGCCACTCGCACTCCGTGTACCACTCCTACAAGCGAGGTCCCACTCAGACAACTTCTTGAATTTGCCTTCTTTTCTTAGCGAGCTGAGGTGAGCTAAAGCAAACAGCTTCACGAAGTTATCAATAATCTTTCTTTGTATATTGATTTGTATACAGTAAAAATGCGGCTATTAAGTCAGTTGACTATATGAAGAATTTTTCACAGGGATATTTATAAAAATTTCTGTAATGTATAATATTTTTATGGAAAACTTATCACCTGAAAAATTACCGGAAAAAAACACAGAAAAAGCATTATTGCCGTCCGTAAAAAAATATGTACTGAAAAAAGCTTCCGCTCAGAATACACAAAACGTATACAGAATAAATTATGAAAAGGATTTAAATCCTGCCCAGCTGGAAGCGGTAAAAACACGGGAGGGGGCAGTTTTAGTTATCGCAGGAGCAGGCTCCGGAAAGACAAAAACACTTACATACCGAGTTGCAAGACTTATAGAAAGCGGGATAAATCCTTCTAACATTTTACTTTTGACATTTACAAAAAAAGCAGCGGATGAAATGCTGAATCGTGCTGTTATGATTCTTGATTCCAGATGCGAACAGGTTGCCGGAGGCACATTTCATTCTTTTGCAAATTATATTTTAAGGAAGTATTCCAATCTTCTGGAATTAAAAAACAATTTTACAATAATAGATCGTGCAGATGCGGAAGACGTAATAAATCATATACGTGCAAAATTTGTTACCAAGCAGGAAAAAAGATTTCCACGCAAAGGAACAATCCTTGATATATACTCAAAAGCCGTAAACAAAAATATGTCCGCACAGGCTGTAGTTGAATCCGAGTACAATCAATTTACACACTGTATTGAAAAAATAAACGAAATTTCAAAACACTATGCGCTCTATAAAAGAGAAAACAGCCTTCTTGATTATGACGATTTGCTTTTATATCTGAGAGCTCTTTTGCAATCCAATGATGAAATCAAAAAAAAGTTGTCCAATCAGTATAAATATATAATGATTGACGAATATCAGGATACAAACTCTCTGCAAGCGGATATTATAAAACTTCTTGCTTCGGAGCACAATAATGTGATGGCAGTCGGAGATGATTCTCAGAGCATTTACTCTTTTAGGGGGGCAAATTTTAGGAATATTCTTGACTTTCCTTCTATTTTTCCGGATACAAAAATTATTAAACTGGAACAAAATTACAGAAGCTCACAAAATATTCTTGCTTTAACAAATAAAATTATAGACAGAGCAAAAGAAAAATATACTAAAAAGCTGTTTTCTGATATAGAAAATCCTCAAAAACCCGCCTTGATTTGTACAAACGATATGCAGACCGAAGCGGAATTTGTGGCACAAAGAATATTAGAATTGCAGGAAGATGACATTTCTTTGAATGACATTGCTGTCTTATGCCGCAGTGCAAGAATGACTTACAATCTCGAAATAGAACTTGCCAAAAGAGCTGTTCCATACAGAAAGTTCGGCGGACTTAAATTTATTGAAACAGCTCATGTAAAAGACGTCATTGCACACCTTCGTGTAGTTTTGAACCCTAATGATATTATCAGTATAAACAGGATACTGCTTCTTTTAAACGGGGTAGGAGCACAAACGGCAATGAAGCTTTTGCCGCTTGTTGCAAAGGAAAATCTTGATGCGGAAAAACTTATGCTTCCCTCAAAAAGCGCTGACAGTATCAAAAAACTTTTTACAACTGTCGAAACCCAGCGTCAATATTTGATGAAGCCCTCTTTGATAGTGGATAACATTCTTGCTTATTATGAACCCATTCTTATGGAAAAGTATGATGATTATCCTAAAAGATTAAAGGATTTGGAACACTTTCATTATTTGTCCGAGCAATACTCAAATCTTGAAGACTTTTTGAGTGATCTTGCACTTGAACCGCCAGACAGCTCTATTTCAGAAGTAGAAGACGGTGCCGTACAAGACGAGTATCTTACTCTTTCGACCATACACAGTGCAAAAGGGCTGGAATGGAGAGCTGTTTTTATAATCGGTGCAGTAGACGGCAGATTCCCGAGTGTTTATTCCTTCAATTCCGAAGAAGAACTGGATGAAGAATTAAGACTTATGTATGTAGCTGCAACCAGAGCAAAAACCTGTCTTTATATAACCTACCCCATAGATATGTTTGACCACGCAACAGGCATGGTGCTGTCAAAGCCGTCCAGATTTTTAGACGGAATCAATGAAGACATTCTGGAAAGATGGATTCTGGATTTTGAGGAGTAAACGTTTTAAACCTTTTTATAAAGGTCTGTAATCTCAAATTTTCATATTGTCAACTGACTCCGACTACTTGTTGAACCTGTGCAATAAGCAAGTTCAATATTTAACAATAAGTCCGGCACAGTCAACAAGCGCATGGGGTCACTTCCGTAAAATGCTAGACTCGGCGCCACTCGCACTCCGTGTACCACTCCTACAAGCGAGGTCCCACTCAGACAATTTATGCTTAAGGAGGAGGCTTGGCTATAAATTATGCCGATTCCTTTTGTTCTTCCGTTGATTTTTTGTACGGAACAGCGTAAAGTTCTCCATAAAACTCTTCCTGATAAACATCGACATCAGACTCCGGCTCTGCTGTTAAAAATAAAAGTGCAATGTATGCTGAAATTTTATCCAGCCCCAGCAATGTCAGAGTAGTAAGTTCTACTTTGTCCTGTGTTTCAAAAATCTTTTTTAAGTTTTCGTGTAAGACTTCCACACTTTTTTCAATATACTCATCATGTGCAAGATTTACAATATCATCCGGCGTAAGTCTGGCGTAAGAACGCACCCTTCTTTTTGCACGTTCGTGGGCATTTTTCAGCGCCTGTTTTCTGTCCAGTTCTTCATAAAACTGCAGCTGCTTAATAAGGTCTTTTAAATTTACCATTCGGCTTCTGTTCAAACGTATACTGGTACGTCTTTGCAGAACTTCATCAAGTGAAATAACGTTGTTTGTGTTAATTTCCTCATCATTCCAGTCATCCTGCAGTTCAAAATCATCAAAATGTTCATCTTGATTGTCCGCACCTTCTATCTGGTTAACATCAATCCCCTCTAATACATTAGATTTCAGACGGAGAAGAATTGCTGCAAAAAGCAGTGTTCTGCCGGTCAAACGAAGGTTCTGTGCTTTCATTTGAAAAAGGTGTGCAAGATATTTATCCGTAATATCTACAATATCAACATTCCACGGATCAATCTTACCTGTCTTAGCCATATTTACAAGAATTTCAATACCGTCAACCTGTGATTGAGGATCTTTTTGCATTTCTGTTGTTGTAATCATGTTCATAGTGTCAAAGTCTATGTCTTCGTGCAAAGAAGACCCGTCTGAAGGTGCATAAAATTCATGATTTAAACTTGATTCGGCTGTTTCTGTCATATTTTTTATCCTACAGTCTTTCTGTCATGCTGAACTTGTTTCAGCATCCTGCCAAAGTGAAAAGTTTACTCCGGTTTTTAGTAAGTCCCTGAAATAAATTCAAAGTGGCTTTATTAGTCTCTCAATTTTACGCCTGTGACACGTGTTATACCTTTTTCTTTTTGAGTAACGCCAATTGTCCTATTAGCTGATTCTATCATAGGTTTACGGTGACTAACTACTACAAATTGCGTATTTTCTGCCTGCGATTTCACCATATCGGCAAGTTTTTCCACATTTATACCGTCAAGGTTTGCATCGACCTCATCAAACGCATAAAACGGTGCCGGCAGGTATCTTTGTATCGCAAATACAAAAGCAAGCGCTGTCAGTGATTTTTCACCGCCTGACATAAGATTGAGGCGGGTTTTTTCTTTGTCTCTGGGCTGTGCCTCAATAGACATACCCCCTGCGAAAGGTTCTTCCGGATTATCCAGAATAAGCGTACCTTCACCTTCTGAGAGTTTATGGAAAATTTCTTTAAAGTTATCGTTTATGTTGTTGTATGTATTCATAAACGTATCTTTTTTCAGGTTTTCATAACCCTGCATTCTGTCTAAAATCTGATTTTTTTCATTCGAAAGGGTTTCTATTTTGGTTTTTAATTCGTTCTGGCGTTCTGAAACCTCGTCATAGGACTTGATGGCACGCATGTTTACATCGCCCAGTTCGTCCATGCGTTTTTGAAGTCTCTGGATTTTACCCGTAATTTCCTCTACGGAAATCTCTATTTCAACAAGAGAAGAAATATCAACCCCGTTTTCTTTGAGTTCTTCTTTTACATTATCAAGCTGCGGCTCAAGTTCCCTTCTGCGTGCTTTAAAAGCTTCTATCTGTTCATCAACTTTTTCTATATTCAGAACAATCAAATTCTTTTCTTTATCAAGCTCAAGATACTGTGCATTTACGGCATCACGTTCAGTTTGAAGTTCAACAAGTTTTTCGCCAAGCTCCTTAATCTTTGCATCAAGAACTTCTATCTGTGCTTTCAGTTCTTCAATCTCAGCTTTGTATTTGACTTTATCCTGCTCATAAATTTCGTTGTCAGAGCCGAGTTTTGCAATTTCTTTTGTTTTTGTATCTATAACATCTTCGTGGAAAACAATTGTTCTTTCAAAACCGTCTATTTCATTGTGTGCACGGGCTATGGCGTTTTCGATATTTTTTATCTGCTGTTCTTTTTCTTCTGTCAGCTTTTTGAGGTTCTGGAGTTCCTGCGGGCTCATTTTTTCTTCGATTTCTTTAATTTCTTCATCGAGTTTTAGCGCCTGTTCATTCTTTTCAACAAGATTTTGTTCCATTTCATCCAGTTCTTTCTGGAGTTTCTGGATTCTGGGTTCTGCCTGTGCAATATAATCCTGTTTTTCTTTTATATTGTTTTCGTTAAACTCCGCTTCTTTGATAAGGTTTTGCAGCTCCATTTTAGCCTTGTTGTACTCGGTCATGGTGTTGGAATAAGAAATTCTGACCTTATCAAGCTTGAGCTCCAGTTCTTCTTTTTTGGCGTTCAAGTCAGCATAGTTTTTTTCAAAGCCTTTTAAACGTTCTTTAAATTTTGCAAGCTCCTCATCCTGAGTCTGGCTGAATTTTAGCCCCGAACGTTTTTGAGAACCGCCCGAGATAGAGCCTGATTTTTCAAATAATTCACCTGTCAGAGTAACCATTCTGTACTGACCTATGAGTTTGCGGGCATTGTTGTAGTCTTCCACAACGAGTGTTTCTCCGAGTGCATGGAAGAAAACATTTAAATACTCATCATCAAAATCTATCAGATTTATAGCAAAATCAACAACGCCTTTATCTTTGGGCAGTTTAAGAGACCTGGGCGCCTTATTTATTTTATTTAAAGGCAGAAAAGTCGCACGTCCTGCGTTTGCACTTTTCAGGACTTCAATTGCAACCCTTGCAACTTCGTCATCATCAACTACAACATTTGCCATTCTGCCGCCCATTGCAACTTCTAAAGCGGTAGAGTATTCTTTGTCCACCTGTCCTAATTGTGCAAGAGTAGCGTGCACGCCTTTTATTTTTGCATTGAGCACTGTATCAACGGCACGTCCGAAATTTGCCTCATCAAACGCCTGTTTTTGTGCCTCCATCTGCTGAATTTTTCTGTATGCTGTCTGCACATTATATTGAACATCGTTTAATTCATTTTTAGTTTTATCCAGTTCATACAGGGTGTTTTCCTGAATGGTTTTAAAATCGGCAAGTTCTTTTCCGAGTTCTTCTACCTGAACCTCTACACGGTCTTTGTTGCCTGCGAAATTCTGTTTAAAGTTTTCCAGCTCGGCAAGTTTTGTTTTTGCATCTTCAACGCCTTTTGTCAGTGTGCTCAATTCCGCTTCCAGCGGGGATTGGGTCTGGATGATTTTTGTTTCTTCGTCTTTAATCTGCTCAAGCTGTTTTCTCAGTTCATTTCTTTTTGCAACAAATTTGTCCGCTGTTTCATTGAGTCCGGAAACCTCTTGAAGAGTTTTTAAAAGGTCGGCTTTTTGAGCTTCTTTTTGTTCTTCAAGATTTTTGATTTCCTGATTTTTGTTTTCTATATTTAATTTTGTCTGTTCTTTTTTCTTTTTAAGGTCTTCTATGCCGTTTTTTGCATTTTCAATGGTTTTCAGGTTATCCTGAATACCTTTGTCAGCATAAACAATAGCTGATTCTTTCCTGTCGACCTGACCTTTGATTTCTTCAACCTGTTTTTTTACTTCGATTTGTTCTGCTTCACCTTTTTCTCTGACAAGGTCTGAAAGTTCATCGAGTTTTGTTTTTACTTTAAGAAGTTCGGTTTCCTGCTTTTTGAGTTTTGCTTCTTCTTCTTTTTTCTTTTTGTTTGCGTCTAAGATACTTTCGTGGGTTCTTTCAAGATTCTTTTTAATATCAAAATATTTAACCGCAGTGATTTTTGACTCGAGTTCCGTTTTTTCATCACGCAATTTTTGATATTTTATGGCAACTTCTCTTTCCGCTTTCAGGGTTTCGAGCCTTGTTTCCACCTCTGACAGAATCAAAAGTGAGTTCTGCACACGGGATTCTACAGTACCGAGTTCATTTTGCGCCTGTTCTATACGGCGGTCAAAGTCTGCTACACCTGCGATCTCATCTATGATTTTTCTGCGCTCAACATCGGAGCAGTTTGTAATAGACATGACGTCGTTTTGCATAATGACGTTGTAGCTGTTCGGGGTTATATTATATTTCTCAAGAATTGAATGTACGTCTGTAAGAGTAACAATTTTGTCATTAAGGTAATAGATAGAATTGTACCCCTGAGAAGATTTTTTTATTTTACGTGCTACGGAAAATTCATTCTCTTCTGCGTTTTCCGGGGCAAATGTTACTTTTACGATTGCTTCGTTTCTGCGTGTGTGGGTTGAAATTAACTGGGAGATTTTTTCCGCTCTTAATGTACGTGAAGTAGACAGCCCAAGAGCAAACAGCACACTGTCAATGATGTTGCTCTTTCCGGAGCCGTTTGGACCGGAAATAGTGGTAAAGCCTTTTAAAAACGGTATGGTGATTTTGTTTGCAAAAGATTTGAAGTTATCTATTTCTACTTCTTTTATGTACATTAATTCAATCTAATCCCAAGTATCTAGCTAGACATATACAACCAATTCTCTTATAAAATCAGTTTTTAGTCAAAAAGGTTACGATTATTACAATATTACAAAATGGATAATATATGAAACGACAATACCGAGTATTGCGCCCATGAAAACTTCAAAAGGAGTGTGCCCCAGAAGCTCTTTGAGCTTTTCTCCGGCGGCTGACGGCCGGTGGGCATAAAATTCTTCCATTACACGGTTCATAGTTGCGGCAATTTTTCCTGCAGAGCGTCTGATACCTGCAGCATCATACATTACAACAAAAGCATACCCTAAAGCGATAGCAAAAGGTATGGAATTAAATCCTTCAATGTATCCTACCGTCATAGAAAGAGCTATAACCCCTGCACTGTGAGAACTTGGCATACCTCCTGTGGTTGCAAAAATTTTAAAATTAATTTTTTTATGAACTATCACATAATAAATAAATTTCAAAACCTGAGCAATAAAAGCCGATATAAATCCATTCCCCAGAACCTCTATTGCCGTACCTGCTTCGTACATTAATTTACCCTTTCCGTGATACTGTCCGCAACACCCTGCAGCACATCAGATAAAATATCATTCTCTTTTAATATATCACAAGCCCGGGCACAAAGTGAAGCAACCTGTTTTTTTGACTCTTCGAGTCCGTAAAAACTTATATATGTAACTTTTTGCTCTTTCTCATCTTTACCGGGAGTTTTTCCAAGTTCTTCCAGTGTGGAGGTAACATCCAAAATATCATCCATAATCTGAAAAGCGAGCCCTATTTTTTGTGCATAATCCGTCAATGCATTCAGTTGAGATTCTGCCGCATTACCGAGAATCGCACCGGTCCTTATAGAAAGTTTAAACAACGCAGCTGTTTTGTTGTCATGAATAAAGTTAAGGGTCTTTTCATCAATTTGTTTTCCTTCGGAGTCAATATCTACAACCTGACCCGCAATAAGTTTTTCCGCTCCCGCACTGACAAGAAATTCTTCCAGAACTTTTAAGATTTTTTCCTCTGAAACAGTTTTAGGCGTATTTTGAATAATAATCTGCGGCGCAAAAGACAAAAGTGCATCTCCGGCAAGAACTGCTGTTGATTCACCAAATTTTTTGTGATTTGTAAGCTTGCCTCTGCGATAATCATCATTATCCATACACGGCAAATCGTCATGAATAAGGCTCTGTGTATGAAGCATTTCTATTGCACATGCAGCCGGAATTGCCTGTTCATAACTTCCTGACAATACTTTGCATGTTTCAAGACACAATACAGGCCGCAGTCTTTTTCCTCCGGCAAGGACAGAATACCGCATTGATTCCCATATTTCCTGCGGATATTTTACCGGTAAATATTCATCCAGTTTTTTTTCTACAATTTTTTTATACTCATCAATTTGTTGTTTTGCCGCTTCATTCATTATTCATGTATTTCCTTATCTATATCCTGATTAGTTTTTCGTCTTGAAAGCGTACGTTTTTTGCTGCTTATTTTTGTAATTTCTTTATTATGCAGATTTTTTGAACGGCTTTCTGTTTTTTTTCCGCTGTATGTAACCTGTTTTTTGTATTCTTTTGCCTCTTTTAAAAATTGAAGATAACTCCGGTATCTTGATTCATCAATCATTTCTCTGTGTTCAAGAATTTTGCAGCCCGTTTCATGTTCGTGTATACAGTCGGAAAACTTGCATGAACCGTATTCTTTTTGAATATGTACAATTTCTCTAAACAACAAACCGGTATCGGCAGGCATTAAAAAATCAAATCTCAACTGGCTGAATCCCGGAGTATCAACAATTCTGGAGTTATTATCCAGACTGATAATCTCGCAATGTCTGGTTGTATGTGTACCCCGTTCTGATTTTTGCGATATATTCTTTGTTTTAAGATTTAACCCCGGACAAACTGCGTTAATCAAAGAAGATTTTCCTACCCCGGAAGAGCCGCATAACACGGTAATTTTTCCGTTCAAATAATTTTTAAAATCACTTATTCCGTTACCCTCAAGAGCGGAGGTGAAAATTATGTTGTAATTTAAAGGCTCATAAATCCTTTTTATATCTGCAATGATATGTTCTTCGCCCTCCAGATCATTTTTGTTAAAACACAAAACCGGAGAAAGATTATAATACTCACAAAAGCAAAGATATCTGTTTAGCTGTTCAAAATCCAAATCCGGCTCTTTTATTGCAGATACAATAATTACCTGATTAATATTAGCAACTTTAGGTCGGGGAATATAGCTGTTTCGCTGTAAAACTTTTGCTATAAAAGCCTGTTTTGAATTTTCATTAATCTGTTCCAGTTCAACAAAGTCTCCGGTCACTATGGAGTCTTTTCGTTTTTTTAAAACATCTCTCATTTTACATTCATACTCACCCTGCGGTGTGTTTACATAATAAAAATCGGAATGTATTTTAAAAATCTGACCTTTCATTGTATTGATTATAGACCAATCAGCCCGCAGCGTAAATATAAAATTCCGTCATTATATAAAAAATAATATGTCATCCTGAAGCCCGGATTTTTGTTGCTATACATGCCCGAATGTTTCAGAACAGCATATACCAAATGCAGAGAGTGCGAAGACAACACGCCGCTTGTGCAATTAAGGTTACAACAGCAGAGCCGTCTTATGCTTCGTGCGCAGCTTCACTGCCGTTGAATATCTCATTATAAATCTTATCTATATATTAAATCTGTCATTAAATTATGCGACATATACAGAAATGACGTCGGGACAGATACTTCATCCTCCCGCAAAAAAAATACTTAATCGTTTTATTCTGCAAAATGACATTTTCATATTGTCAACTGACTCCGACTACTTGTTGAACCTGTGCAATAAGCAAGTTCAATATTTAACAAT
>CALVCQ010000051.1 GCA_944326115.1 Candidatus Gastranaerophilales bacterium
GACTTATTGTTAAATATTGAACTTGCTTATTGCACAGGTTCAACAAGTAGTCGGAGTCAGTTGACAATATGAAAAGCTAATTTAAAAATTTATTCATCCAGCGATTTTACACTTATAGCAACTCTGTCATTAAAATTACTGTTAACTGCATGGACAAGTTCGTTAGAAGCTTCTACCCAGAAATGAGAATCGCACAGTATACGTGAGTTTGTGCCATCCTGCTCTTTTACGCTCATAACAAGAGGGTCTCCGCCTTTAAAATGAGAGAGCATATCTTTTAACCCAACAAGTTCCTCAAATTTCATTTCATCCATGAGAGAAACAGTTACAATGTTGCTGTTGTCCACGGGTTTTACGGAGTCAACTATTATGTTAAACTGATCTTCATCACGTTTTTGAACTTTGCCTGACATAATGACTTTTTTTTCTGATTCTATGAATGAATTACAGTTTATTAATGTTTTGTGGAATGCGACAAATTCAACTTTACCTGTCAAATCTTCAATCATACCGGCTTTTAAGAATTTTGTCGGGTCTTTTTTAGTAGGTATCTGTCTGACCTGTGTAAGAAGTCCGCATATAGTAACGGGTTTATCGTTTGGCATGTCTTTTAGCTCAGCAATATTATGCGTGGTCAAAAACGGAAGTTTGTCAGCAATGCTGGAGAGCGGATGGCTTGTGACGTAAAATCCCAGATATTCTTTTTCAAAAGCCTGTATTTGTTTGTCATCAAACTCTTCATCGCTGCCCGTCAACTGGTATTTATCAAGTTCCAGCCCTGTGCTCGTTGTCATGCCGGCAAACAGACTTGCCTGACCGAGTGATTTTGATTCACTCTGCCTTTTTGCAGCGGCAATTAAAGGTTCAAGATTTTCTATAAGTTGTTTTCTGCTTTTTTCAATATTGGAAAAAGCTCCGGATTTAATTAAACTTTCAAGAGTCCTTGTATTATATGCTTTATAATCTATCCTTGTGCAAAAATCGTATAATGACTTAAACTCTCCGTCTTGTTGAGATTCTCTTTCTTTTTCAATCAGTTCAATAACGCCTTCGCCAACGTTTTTTATTGATGCAAGACCGAAACGGATGTTGTTTCCGTCAGGCGTAAATTTTGCGTTTGACTTGTTTACATCCGGTGCAAGAACTTTTATGCCCATTTTCTGGCATTCTGCTATATATAGCTGTGTTTTTTCCTGATCATTTGATACGCTGGAAAGCAGCGCTGACATATATTCTACAGGGTAATGAGCTTTTAAATATGCTGTCTGATAAGCAACAAAAGCATAAGCTGCAGAATGGCTCCTGTTAAAGCAGTAAGAAGCAAATTTTTCAATCTGTTCAAAAAGCTCTGTTGCACCTTTTTCAGTCATACCGTGGGCTGCGGAACGTTCTATAAACAGACCTTTTTGTTCCGCCATTTTTTCAATCTGTTTTTTACCCATCATACGGCGGACGTTATCAGCTTGCCCCAGGGAATAATCAGCAAGGGTCTGGAATATTTGCATGATTTGTTCCTGATAAACAATTGTGCCGTAAGTATCTTTCAAAATCGGTTCCAGTAAAGGATGGGCATATTCTATCTTTTGTCTGCCATGTTTACGTTCAACAAAGTCCTGAACCATGCCGGAGCCCAAAGGTCCGGGTCTGAACAGTGCAACTAAAGCACCCAAATCTTCAAATACAGAAGGCTTTAAATCTTTAACAAGCTTTTTCATTCCCGCAGATTCCAGCTGGAACACGCCGTCTGTGTCTCCTCTTTGCAAAAGGTCAAAAGTAAGCTTGTCATCAAGCGGGATATTATTGATATCGAGTTTTGTTCCCGTTCTTTTTTCAATCATCTTTAACGCATTATGAATGATAGTAAGGTTTCTCAACCCCAAAAAGTCCATCTTTAAAAGACCGATATGCTCATCTTCTATCATTGTGTATTCCGTTACTATCAAACCTTCTTTTGACGGTTCAACCGGAACAACATCCGATAACGGCATTTTTGAGATGATTACACCGGCAGCATGCATGCCTGTATTGTTTTTCAGCCCTTCGATAGCTTTTGCCATATCCACAAGTTTTTTTACAGTAGGATCAGTGTCGTATAATTTTCTAAGCTCCATTCCTTCTTTTAGAGCATCATCAATCTTAATTTTAGGCTCTGCAGGAATCAATTGAGCCCACTGGTTGCTCTGCGCAAACGGTATATCATAAACCCTTGCAACGGATTTCATAGCGTTTCTTGCAGCAAGCGTACCAAAAGTAATAATCTGACAAACCTTATCAGCACCGTATTTTCGGGTTACATAATCAATAACCTCGCCTCTTCTCTCAACGCAAAAATCCACGTCCACATCAGGCATGCTGACACGTTCAGGGTTCAAAAATCTTTCGAACAACAGATTGTGCTGTATGGGGTCAAGGTCTGTAATCTCCAGTACATAAGAAACCAGACTCCCCGCTGCAGAACCACGCCCCGGGCCTACCGGAATGTCATTTCTTTTTGCATACTGTATAAAGTCTGACACAATCAAAAAGTATTCGGCAAACCCCATTTTATTGATTACGCCGAGTTCGTACTCCAAACGTTCTTTTAATTCCGGAGTAAGTGCGCCGTATCTCTTTTTTATACCCTGCATACACATATAATCAAGATATGACTCAGAGGTATGGTTAGGCGGCAGTTCAAAATAAGGGATGTGGTATTTGCCCATCTCGATTATTAAATGGCACTTATCCGCAACCTCTACGGTATTATTTATACATTCCTCAAACAGGTCAGCGTCCATCCATTTAAAAGAATCTCTAAGCTGTTCGGGTGTTTTTACGTAAAATTCATTATTCGGAAAACGAAAACGGTCATTGCTCTCTTTAAGAGCGTTTGTCTGTATGCACAAAAGCGTATCATGCCAGTCTGCGTCTTCTTTTTTGAGGTAATGGCTGTCGTTTGTAATTACCATTTTTATGCCGAGTTCTTTTGCAAGTTCTATCATGCTCGGGTTCGATATTTTTTGTTTTTCAAGACCGTGGTCTTGCAGCTCTATATAGTAATCCTCGCCAAACAAACCTTTATAAAATTTTGCAGCCTCATAAGAAGCCTCTTTATTGCCCTGAATAAACCCCTGTGCAATTTCGCCCTGTACACATGCAGAAAGGCATATAAGCCCTTCGTGGTGCTCTTCTATGAGTTTATGGTTAATTCTTGGTTTATAATACATTCCTTCGCATTTTGCTATGGAAACGAGTTTTACAAGATTTTTGTACCCTGTCTGGTCTTTTGCAATCAAAACAAGGTGATAAGGATGTGTTTTTGCGGGATTTTTTTCCGTAATATCACCGTCGTACACATAAAATTCACAGCCGATAAGAGGTTTTAGCCCCATTTCTTTAGCCGTTTCGTACATTTGAATAGCACCGTACATATTGCCGTGGTCTGTCAGTGCAACTGCCGGCATGTCGTTTTCTTTTGCAAATTTGCAAAGCTCTTTTATTCTTATTGCGCCGTCTAAAAGGCTGTTTTCTGTGTGTAAATGTAGCGGTACGTATTGCATTAATCCATCCCCTTATAGATTATTAAATCACACAGAAAAATCTTTTTCACCGTAATTTATAGAAACGTAAATTCTTCTTTAAAATTTTTCGTGTTTATGCAAAAATTTTAATAAGATAGAGTATTTTCTGTCTTTTTTAAAAGTTGTCACCCTGAATTACTATCGGGGTCTATCCAAAAGGCACAGATTATAATTTGACATTGGAAGATGCTGAATTTATTCCGGCATGACAAGAAATAAATAGTAGTACTAGTAAAATAAAAAGGAAAATCGAAATGCCCAGACAAGTCCCATTGGAAAAAGTTAGAAACTTCGGGATTGCAGCACACATCGATGCCGGTAAAACAACTACAACGGAACGTATTTTGTTTTACACAGGTAAAACTCACAAAATCGGTGAAGTACACGATGGTGCAGCAGTTACCGACTTTATGGATCAGGAAAGAGAACGTGGTATCACTATCCAATCAGCTGCAGTTACAGCTATGTGGAAAGGTCACCAGTTAAATATTATCGACACCCCCGGTCACGTTGACTTTACAATCGAAGTAGAGCGTTCTTTGCGTGTATTGGACGGTGTTGTTGCAGTATTCTGCGCAGTAGGCGGTGTTCAATCTCAGTCAGAAACTGTTTGGAGACAGGCTAACAGATACGAAGTACCGAGAATGGTTTTTGTAAACAAAATGGACAGAACAGGTGCTAACTTCTATCGTGTAGTTGACCAGTTGAGAAACAGACTGAATGCTAATGCTCATCCTATTCAATTACCTATCGGTGCAGAAGATCAGTTTACAGGTATTGTTGACCTGCTTGATATGAAAGCTCATATTTATACAAATGATCTTGGTACTGATATCAAGGTAGAAGACATTCCTGCAGATATGGTAGAAAAAGCAAATGAATACCATGCTGCTTTAGTAGAAGCTATTTCTGAATTTGATGATGATTTAATGATGAAATTCCTTGAAGGTGAAGAACCTACAATGGAAGAACTCAAAAAAGTACTCAGAAAAGCAACATGCGAAAACAAAATTGTTCCTGTTTGCTGCGGTACAGCATTCAAAAACAAAGGCGTACAGCTTTTGTTAGACAATGTTGTTGAATATATGCCTTCTCCGGTAGATGTTAAAGCTATCGAAGGTGAATTAGAAGACGGCACAAAAGTAGAAAGACACTCTTCAGAAGCAGAACCTTTTGCCGCTCTTGCTTTTAAAGTTATGACAGACCCGTATGTTGGTCGTTTAACATTCTTGCGTGTATATTCAGGTAAACTTACAGCAGGTTCTTATGTTCTTAACGCTACTAACGGCAAAAAAGAACGTATCTCAAGGCTTGTACAAATGTATGCTGACCAGAGAAACGAGATTCAGGAAGTTTATGCAGGCGACATTTGTGCTGCAGTAGGTTTAAAAGACACTACTACAGGTGATACTCTGTGCGATGAAAAAGCACCGATTATCTTAGAAAAAATGACATTCCCTGAACCTGTAATTTCTGTAGCTATTGAACCTAAAACAAAAGCTGACCAGGATAAGATGGGTATTGCACTTCAAAAACTTGCAGAAGAAGATCCTTCTTTCCGTGTTAAATCAGATACTGAAACAGGTCAGACAATCATCTCAGGTATGGGTGAGTTACACTTAGACATCATCGTAGACAGATTGTTAAGAGAATTCAAAGTTGACGCTAACGTTGGTAAACCTCAGGTTGCTTACCGTGAAACCATCAGAGGCAACGCTGATCAGGATTCTAAATTCATCAGACAGTCAGGCGGTAAAGGTCAATACGGTCACGTTAAAATTCAAATCGAACCTGCAGAAGAAAATGCCGGATTTGTATTTGAAAACAAAATTGTCGGCGGTGCTATTCCTAAAGAATACATCGAACCTGCAAGAAAAGGTATGGAAGAAGCCCTCGAAGGCGGTATCTTAGCAGGATTCCCGATGATTGACGTAAAAGTTACACTGTATGACGGTTCATATCACGAAGTTGACTCTTCTGAAATGGCGTTCAAAATCGCAGGTTCTATGGCTATCAAAGAAGGCTGCAAAAAAGCTAAACCTTGCATCTTAGAACCTATGATGAAAGTAGAAATCGAAGTACCTGAAGAAAACACAGGTGATATCGTAGGCGATATCGCTTCCAGAAGAGGTCGTGTTGAAGGTATGGAAATCATCGAAGGTACAGGAATCCAAAAAATCAGAGCAATGGTTCCGCTGGCTGAAATGTTCGGTTATGCTACTGACATACGTTCAAAAACTCAGGGACGTGGCACCTTCTCTATGGAATTTGCTAAGTACGAACAGGTTCCTGCTAACGTTGAAAAAGAAATTATTGAAAAATCCGGTGCAACTGCATAGGTTTAGTTTTCAATAGTTTTAAAATTTTATAAAATAACACCGGAGTCTGAATATTTCAGACTCCGGTGTTATTTTTTTTATCGTTGTTAAACAAACAAATATAAATTAATGTAAAAAACATTATATACAAAAGCAATATTTTATATCTCGCTGTTTTTATATATATAAGTTAATAATGCTTATATAAATGAGAGACCTTTTAAAATGGATAAGAGAGAAGAAAAAACGGAGAAAATTTTAGAGCAGACAAATACACCCGAAATAAATGTAAATGTTACATACACTGACGAATCAGCAGTTAAAGACGGTTCACTTATTTCAAGCCTGCCAAGAGTCACTTATGAATACAGTGTACAGACTGTCAATCCTGAAACAGGCGAAATTATTAATACAGATGCTTATTGCGCAAACGGTTTTTCTTATATGGATGACAGACCAAAAGATGTTTTGTCATTAGATGATGTGCGGACATTTTATAAAAATAACGATTGTTCGGCGGAAAAAACTTATGATTATTTAAAAAATTATATTATTGAAAATAAAGATAATCCTGCTGTTTTGCAGGCTGTAGCAGAGTCAGTGCTAGGGAATCTTGAATCAATATATGACTCAACTCAGGAGCATAAAAAAGTAGGAGAGTCACAGACAGATATACTTGATAAAATAATGAATACTCCGGAAAACGGAGAATTAAGCGGAATGATTTGCGGTCCTATACATGAATTTGTAATGAACACATTACACGACTGCGGGATAAATGCAGCTATGCTTATGGGAAAAAACGAAGAAAATCATGTTACACTGCTGTATCAAAGAAGTGACGGGAAATATGTTTTTAACAATTATGGTACAACTGCAATAATTGATGCAGACAATATCAAAGATGCAGCAAGAACAGTGTTAAAACATTCTCCGCAATTAGACTCCTGCGGGTATATTACAATAGCTGACAGTGAAAATTCTTATCAGGAGTTTGCTTTCAGGGATGAAGCAGCCTTTGGGCATGAGATGGATAAGCGTGACTACAATGACCGGATGCCGTCAGATTTCAACACTGCAAAAAAATCTTCCTTAACAGCTGATATTAATACTTCATCACTCGGAAGCATTTCCGTACGTACAACAGGTACAATGGCGCATTCGGATGATAGTCGTTCAACAGAAGCTTCCGTTGCATTGGAATACAGGAATACAGCAGAATCTTCCATGTTTGCAAATTCTCAAAGCATAGGGCTCAGGGGTGAATATAAGGCTTTAAACCAAAATGATTCTAATACAGAGACTTTTTTTGATATAAAAGGTATTGCCTCTTACACAAAAGGAGATAAACCCTGTTTTGTCCAAACGTTGAGTGAGGATAACAACCAATATTTGTCGAACAGATTTTATAATACTATTGACCCGAAAAATCACAGAGATGAAGGACCTGAAATTACTGAAAATGATTTAATATGGCAATCCGGAACAGTTGAAACTAAGAATATTTCTGTTTTTGTAAACGGTTCTGCGGGAATGGAGAACACACTGATTGAAACAGATAATTTAAGATTAACAAATACCTCGGAATGCAGTGCCTATATTGGAGGTACAGCAGCAATTGATACAGGAACAGGAATTTTTGGAGATATGAGGCTGCTTGCAGAAAATGAACTCCGACTGCAAAACAGAGCAGGTGATTTTTCTTTTGACAACAGCATAAATGCAGGTATAACAGGCGATTTAAAATTAAATACAGCTGCTGTATTCGGATTTCAACCGGGTGTAAAACTTAATGCAGCTTCTTCCGTAAGCTATAAACCGGAGGGTGAAAATTTTGAAATAGGCGCAGGCATAAGAGGCTACGGTGTACTCAGTTCACCTGCAAAAGACAGAGGCGTCAGCGCTAATATTTATTCTTCAATAAAACCTGATGGCAGCGAAATAACTTATTACGGGGCTGTATCAGGAACACTTGAAAAACAAAACTTAAATATAGGAGGGTTTAAGCATCTTACGGAAAACAACTCAACTGTATCTGCCGTAATAGGGGCAAAAATTAATCCGAAAACCGCTCTAAATATTAGTTACTCTCATCATAGCGATGCATTGAATAAGTCCAGAAACAATTCTGCGGTATCTATAGGTGCATGTATAAATTTTTAATTATTGAGCAGAGCTCGAACCATTCCGATTATGAACCCCGTGGGGGTTCGAATCAAAAAGATAGAGGATGAATATTTGCGCC
>CALVCQ010000052.1 GCA_944326115.1 Candidatus Gastranaerophilales bacterium
TGATGTTATGCCCC
Source organism: Candidatus Gastranaerophilales bacterium (assembly GCA_944326115.1). Taxonomy (GTDB): domain Bacteria; phylum Cyanobacteriota; class Vampirovibrionia; order Gastranaerophilales; family Gastranaerophilaceae; genus Limenecus. Next base: position 15 of record CALVCQ010000052.1, read on the forward strand.
TACCTGGCGGCGCCACTCGCACTCCGTGTACCACTCCTACAAGCGAGGTCCCACTCAGACAATGTACTGTTTTTATATATCAACCGGAGCCATCATCTGTATAAGTGTACTGATAGTTGTTTCCATACTGACAGAGTCTGATACTCTCTGCTGCAGGAATGCGTTTATCTGAGGCATCATCTCGATTGCGATATCCAGCTTCGGGTTTGACCCTGCAACATACATACCTACGTCGATTAAATCTTTGTTTTCTCTGTACAAAGCCATTGCACGGCGCATTTTTGCAGCCGCTTCTTTGTGCTCGGGTGTTGCAATAGCTGACATAAGACGTGAAATACTCCCGAGAATATCAATCGCCGGATAATGGTTCATCTCGGCAACTTTACGGCTTAAGAATATGTGTCCGTCTGTGATACCACGAACCGTATCAACAATCGGGTCATTGATATCATCGCCTTCCATCAGCACCGTATAAAGTGCGGTAATAGAGCCTTTAGGACTGTTTCCGGCTCTTTCAAGAACTTTTTGAAGCCATGAAAAAATAGACGGAGGATACCCTTTCATTGTCGGCGGTTCACCAATGGACAGACCTACTTCACGACCCGCCATTGCACAACGGGTAACTGTATCTGTCATCAAGAAAACTTTTTTACCCTGATCTCTGAAATATTCGCAAACAGAAGTTGCCGCCTGAAGACATTTTTGACGAATCAAAGGAGGCTGGTCTCCAGTGGAGCACACAAGCACTGATTTTTTCATACCTTCTTCGCCAAGAGAGTCTTCAATAAACTCTTTTACCTCTCTGCCACGTTCTCCTATCAGAGCAACAACGTTTACATCGGCATCCGAGTTTCTGGCTATCATACCGAGCATTGTACTTTTGCCGACTCCGGAACCTGCAAACAGCCCCATACGTTGTCCGGCACCCATTGTAAGAGTTGCATCTATAGCTCTTACACCGGTAGAAAACATTGTATTGATAATCGGTCTGTCAAAAGGGCTCGGTGCAGGACCGTCTATTGAGACCATCTTTGCATTTGAAGTGTCAAGAGGACGTCCGTCAATCGGTTCTCCCATAGGGCTGATTAACCTTCCGAGGAGAAATTCACCAACAGGAAGCATAATCGGCGTCCCTGTTGTCGAAACAAGACTGCCCTGTCCTATTCCGGCTCCGTCATACAAAAGCAGCAATTGAGCTGTATCTCCTTTAAAAGCAACTACTTCCGCAGGCTTTTTTTCACCCTCCCATGTTTCTATAAAACACAAATCGCCTATTTTTAACCCCGGAAGCTTTACTTCTACCGTCAACCCCAGAAGTTTTGATACAGAGCCTTTATACTGATACATGGGTGTTGAGTCTATGATTTCATAGGCTCTTTTTTTTATATATTCAATTGATCGTTCTGTTGATTGTTCTATCATATTTTCCCGTTTAATTATTCTTTTCATAAAAAGGGTAATATAATTTTTCAACCGTATACTACAATTCTACAACATCTGCACTCAACCGTGGCTCAAGGACTCCGTTCGAAATATGCCTGTAGCATATTTCGTATGGAAGTATGCTAAGACAGAAGCAAAGCTTCTGCGTGCAGTATAGAAATTGTTGCACAGCCTCAGACACACCCGCCTTGACGTTGTTTCGTTTAGTTGTTGTAAGAATTTCCGTATATGGTTTCAAAATCACAATATCCTTTTTCTTTTAAAACTACTGATAATCCGGTGCATAAGATTCACCTATTGTATCAACGGCTTCTACCCTTATATCCGTAATAAGTTCACTGTATGATATAACAACAATTGTAGGAATATGTCTTTCAAGCAGCTGATATAAAGGCAGTCTGATTCTCGGCGAACACAGTATAACAGGCTGTCTGCCAACAGTCTGATGTGCTCTCATCAAAGTTGATGCGGTTGTTTCTATCAAGTCCTGCACCTGCATAGGATTCAAAAGGAACATTGTACCGAGCTCTGTTCTCTGACAGCTGTCATCCAGTGTTTTTTCCCATTCACTTGATAAGGTAAGCGCATACATTACTTTATCTTCGGTACAGTGAGTAAGACAAATCTGTCTGCCCAGTGCAGCTCTTATTCGTTCTGATAATATATCAGGCTCTTTTGAAAATCTTGCATAGTCGCACAGTCTTTCAAAGATAAATATAATATCTTTTATAGAAACCCTTTCTCTGATAAGGTTAACAAAGATTTTTCTCAAATCGCTTGTTGAAATAATTGTCGGAATAAGGTCATTAACAAGCGTAGGATCCTGTGATTTTACAAGTTCCATAAGTTTCAGAACATCTGTTTTTGTCATAACCTCATCAACATATTTCCTTACGCATTCTTGAAGGTGCGTAACTATTACATCAACGGAATCAACAGCTGTCAGATGATCATTCGGATCAATTTGCTGCGGATCAACCCAGTATGCCTGTGCTTGATAAGTCGGGTCAATTTTGACTATTGTATCGGGAGGTGTGGGTTTGCCTGTTGCATCCCACTGATCAGCAATTATCATTAATTTTCCGGGATAAACAAAACCGGTTGCCACTTTGTTGCCACGGATTGATATAAGGTATTCATTTGCATCCAGAGCAGAAGAATCCATTATTCTTATGTTAGGTATAATATAACCGAGTTCATCAGTTACACGTTGACGCAATGCAGCGATTTTGGCTAACAGCTGACCTTCCTGATCGGGGTCGGCAATCGGAAGCAAGCCGGAACCTACCTGAAGACTCAAAACGTCTACACCCAAACGCTCGTACATTTTATTCGGGTTAACAAGATCCTGCATGTTCTGTTTAACATTTTCCAGCTGTCCGAGTTGCGCCTGTACATCCTGATTAACAAGAACCGAAAACGCAGCAATAATAATTACAACAGAAAATAACAGAAACGGGAAAAACGGCAAACCTGTCCAGTGGCTGGTAAATGCAATTAACAACAGAAACGCAACGGCACAAAATAAGCTCATAGGCTTGCTCAAAATCTGCCCTGCAACATCAGCTGCCAAACTAGGACTCGCTGCCGAAGCACGTGTCATTACGATACCGGCTGAAACTGCCATTAAAAGAGAAGGAAGCTGTGACGACAAACCGTCGCCTATTGTTAACACGGTATATTTTTGAACGGCATCAGCTGCCGGCATGCCCTGCTGCAGCATACCTATACACAATCCGCCTACAATATTGATGATTACAATGATAATACCTGCCATTGTATCACCTTTTACAAACTTCATAGCACCGTCCATTGAACCGAACAGAGCAGATTCTCTTTGAAGATCTTCACGTCTTTTTACAGCTTCTTCCGGAGATATCAAACCTGCGTTGAAGTCAGCGTCAATTGTCATTTGTTTACCGGGCATTGCGTCTAATGCAAATCTGGCGGAAACTTCTGCTATACGTTCCGCACCTTTGGTAATTACCATAAACTGTACAACCGTTATAATAATAAAAATTACGGCACCTACAACCATATTACCGCCGGTAACAAATGTTCCGAACGCATGAATTGCAGCTCCTGCTTCACCTTTTGCAAGGATAAGTCTTGTTGATGCAATACCCAGCACAAGCCTGTACATTGTGCCGATAAGAATTATAGAAGGAAATGCAGCAAGTTCCAGAGGTTTTTGAATATACAAAGATATCATCAAAAGAACAATACCGAGTGTAATATTGAGTGCAATAGAAAAGTCTATGACCCAGTTTGGCATTTCAATAAGCAGGATAAGTATCAGCACTACTACGAATGCTGCAAGACCGAGTTCTGTTATTGAGTTTGAACCTTGTGCTCCTGCCATCAGATTTGTTTAAATGCCTCCTTGATTAATTCAAGCTGTGTTTCAATATTTGCATCGATTATACCGTTTGATGTTTCTATAATTGCCGAACCTTCATCTATCTCTTTATCACCCGTTACATAAATTTTAGCTTCTAATTGTCCGGAAGACAAAAGCTGCGGCACCATTTCTTTTGTATACTCTACATCAGTAGGGTTTACTTTGAGTATAATTTTATTTTCGTCTTTAGCAAGACTTTTCAGCGCATCTTTTACAATTGCGTTGAGTACGGATTTGTCTGTTTCAACTTCTTTTTTAATAATTTTTTCGGCAACTTTCAAAGATATATCAAGAATATCTTTTGTAATTTCATCGTACAGAGCTTCTTTATATTCAAAAAATTCTTTGAGCGATTCTTTTAAATCTTCCACTGCCTCTTTGGCTTCTTGAAGTCCTTTTTCAAACCCCTCCTTTGTTGCCTGTTCTTTTATCATTATTGCTTCCTGCTGGGCACGTGAAATAAGGTTTCTGTCATCAATACGTCTGTATCCTCTGCGTCTGTCGCCTCTTCGTCTTTCAGCTCTTTGATTAAAATCCAGTTCGTCAAAATTAAATCCCGCAAAAATATCTGACGTATCTTCTTTCAATTCTTTTTTGGAATCTTCTGCAGTATCCTGTACATTTTCAGGCAGGACTTCTTTCTCCGTCTCTGTTTGTACGGGCTGTTCAATTATTTTAGGTTTAACAACTTTTTTCTGGTTATATTTTTTTATTATCATTTGATTTTTATATCCGATTATTATCGATTAATTTTCTCATCAAGATAGTTGCAAACAATATCTGCAATTCTTGGAGGCAATTCGGACTGAATATCCCCCTGACAGGCTTGTGTAACAAACGTTTTTACAGTCTGTCGTTCTTTATTTATCATATTAGATATTTTTGAAATATCCGAATTTTTAACAATATTATATAATTTGTGATAAATTTTATTTTTATTTATTTTTTTAGGCTCCGGCAGGGTATTTTTAAATTCATCAAGACATTTTGCCACAAGAGACGGGTCAAGCTTGTTTTCAAGATCTTCCATATTCGAATAATCTCTTAGCATTGCTGCGTCCTCCGGTGAAAATTTGTCAAGCAGCCCCTGTCTTTTTTCAAGCGGCAAATGTCTTAACACGATAGCAAATGTAGCAAGTTTAAGAATTTTATTTTCATTTTGAGCAGGTGCATAGCCTTCTGACGGAGGAGCTCCGTTTGTCTGTGCCTGTGCTTCCTGTTCTGCTGCCTGTTGTGCCATTTCGTCTATATTAGAGTGAGAAAGAGCTTCTTTTACCTGCACTTCTGTTAATACGCCTTTGTTCTTAAGTTCTTCAAGAGCTTCATTGTAAGCTTTTTTTACATGAAATTCGACAACGGCAATCATATCGCCCTGCGGCATATTTTTTATTATTGCTGTTTTTGCTATTTCGAATATAGTAAATGCAATTTTTTGCAAAATACCGTCTCTGAATTGAGGATTAATACCGCTTCGTATTATATCTATGGATTTATGAAATGCCCATTCACCGATAAACTGTGTAACTATACTTGCCTGATCGGCATTGAAAGATATACTTGTGTCATTTGAAAGTGCTTCTCCTGCCATATAACAAAAGTTGTGCACAATATTTATAACATATTGTTTATCCGCATCTGAAATGTCGGCAGGTAAAGCCGGACCCACCTGCTCGGCAAGGCTTCTTGCAAATGCTTTAAAATCAAAACCTTCTATTGGCAACTGTTTTCTCCCATGTTTGTTGGCTGTGATAATCTCAAAATTCGCTTTTGTTTTTTATGAGTCCGCTTTTACATGTTCGAACCTTCATAATCTTTATACGGCTCACAGAAGATTCTCTTCTGATTTAGTCTGCCTCTAAAAATGATTAAGTATCACTTTTAGCGTTCTTGTCTTTATTATTGTGTTGCACTTTCATCACCTGCTGACCGTAGCCTCTGAAAGTTTTACACCGGCTTACGCCTGTGCGCCTGACAAATCTAAAATTTATCCGCTCCGGCAGCGTTGCTGCCTTCGCAACGGCGGTCGCTTACTGTTATAAAATGAATGTCTTTGTCTTCCGAAAACCATTCATTTTTCACACAAGCTAACTTTTTTCAATCCAGCTTTTCACATGTTCTGCCACGTCCTCGTCATCAAGCCCTTCCATATCTTCAGCTAATTCTGAAAGTGTTGTATTGAGTTCGGGAATGGGTCTTGATGAGTTTTGTTTTTGTTCGAGCATACCCTGTGCAAGCTGGGTTTGTTTTTCTATGAGTTCTGCTGCTTTGAGATTTACATCTCTCAATTGTTTTTCCTGATCCATGGATTTTTCTCTGAGCATTTCAATTTCTTCACGTTGTTTTTCCTGTGCTTTTTTAACTCTGTCGGAAAGGAATTTTAGCCCGACTCCAAGACCGATTAAAATCATAGCAATTGCTATCCACCACGGATTACCGGTAGAATCAGGCTTCGGCAATGATTCTGGTTTGTCTCCGGCAAGGAACGGATCCACCGAATCAGAAAATGCAATTTCAACATTTTCTGCTTTTGCTTTAGGAGAAGCTGCTCTGGCTATAAGTTCTTTTAACTCCTCAAGCGTCATATTAGCAGGAATAGAGCTTTCTTCGAGTGTAACGGCAATAGAAATATCTTCTATTGTTCCGGGTTTAACAAGTTCGCTTGTCTGAACTTTCGGAACTCCAAATTGAGTTTCTCTTGCTGTTCTTGAGTAGCTTCTGTTTTGAGCGGAATCAGCATTATTGGCGGGTAAGCCGTTTGGCAGGTAGACACTTACCGCACTGATGCCTTTATTTGTATCTCTTGTCTGGTCTCCAAGACCTTCCGAAAAAGTTTGTTCTGTCAAAGATGTTTTCTTTGTAGGATCAAAGTCAATTGCATCTCTTTGCATTGGTGCCTGTCTTAAGTATGTACTGACAGTGACTGCATAGTTGCCTTTACCGATTAACTTATCCAGTTGAGTTTTTACTTTTGCCTGCATATACTGGTCATTTTCTTCCAGCTTTGCAAGCATATCATCATCGGCAGAAGCTATGGAATCATATACATTTCCGTTTGTATCGGTTATAGAAATATTTTCCGCTTCAAGTCCGTTTACGGAACCCAAAAGGAGATTCCTGATTGCTTTTACTTTCATATTGTCAAGCTTTTCACCGCTTGGCATAACAAGCTGAACAGTAGCTGTAACAGGTTTTTCATCCTGCTCAAACATTACCTGTTCCGGTATTGATATAAAAACAGAGGCATTTTCTATAGGTGGTATTTTTCTTATCAAACGGGATAATTCTCCGTTAATCGCACGTGTAAGCCTGATTCTTTTATCTTCTTTTGTTGATGTAAAATCGCCTTTATCAAAAATTTCCAGCCCTATATTCTGATCCACAAGACCGCTTTTTACTATAGCAAGAAGTGCTCTGTCTCTTTGTGTCATTGTATATTTTTGCAAATACAAAACGGATTTCTGTCCGTCCATACGTCTTTCGGCAGTAATACCCTCTCTTGCAAGAAGTGCCTGTATCTCTATAGCTTTGCCGAGATTATCGGTTGTTAGTAAATCCAGCGGTTTATCAATAACTTTTTCTTTTACAACTTTCGGAGCTCCGGAATTATTTGAAGACACAACAAGACCCACTGTTATAAACAGTGCGATTACGACTACTAGTCCTCCTATTATCCCATATAGCAATGGCTTATTTGCGAGTATTTTTTGAAAATCCATCTAAAGTATTTCCTGCCTCGTTAGTTACGATTATACTATCATTTACGGTAGAAGTTAACCGCCTGTGAATGATTTAGCGAAAAAAATCATACAGATTGATGATTTTTTTGTCTCCTCCAAATTAATGATTTTTTTCAGAAAGTCATGTTTTTTAAAGAGAGCCGGCAGACAGAGAACAAAGTTGTCCGGAAAATTTTCATATTGTCAACTGACTCCGACTACTTGTTGAACCTGTGCAATAAGCAAGTTCAATATTTAACAATAA
>CALVCQ010000053.1 GCA_944326115.1 Candidatus Gastranaerophilales bacterium
TGAATGAAACAGCAGGTCGGGAGTTTCTTGGGCTCCACCCGTTCTTTGCTCCAAAGAATGGGTGGAACATATAACATGAATTATTGATTTTAATTTTTTCTTTTATGTTCATTTTCTTTCTTTTAATCGCCAAAAAGAAAGAAAATGAACGTAAGAAAAAACATTTATTCTTTTTATTTGTTCATTTTTTCTTTTTGTTGCTATGCAAAAAGTTCACTATTTACTGTTATATAAAATAATCAGGATTAATTTTATTTCGTGAAGCCATTTTCTATAGCTCGCCACAGCTCGCTAAGAAAAGAAGGCAAATTTTCATATTGTCAACTGACTCCGACTACTTGTTGAACCTGTGCAATAAGCAAGTTCAATATTTAACAATAAGTCCGGCACAGTCAACAAGCGCATGGGGTCACTTCCGTAAAATGCTAGACTCGGCGCCACTCGCACTCCGTGTACCACTCCTACAAGCGAGGTCCCACTCAGACAAACTAACCAAAAAAGAAAAACAAGCTATATCAAAAGAAACAGTAAGTATTTTAGCGGTAATTTTTCAGCGACAGGCTGCTGTAAAAATTGCCTCAAAACACAACTGTTTCTAACCAAGGTTACAACAGGGGCGTGCCGCCCCCGTACCCCCTGCTGTTTATTGAAAAATTGTTTAGTTTTACATAATAAATATTATCACTATACAAAACAGTCATTGAATTACGTGACACTTACATGTGTTACATAATTCAAGTACGAAATGCAGCAATCTTCCCATTCAATACCTGATTTTTCTTTACAAAGTAGTGCAGGTCTCCGGTAATATTTTGAATGTGCTGAATTATTGTATTAAACCAGATTCTCTATTGCAGCTTTAACACCTGCTCCAAGTTGGAATTTATAACCCAGTTTATACAGTGCCGCTTCCAAAGAGCCGACTGCTGCGAGAATATCTCTGTCACACACAAAACCAAGAGTTCCCATTCGGAAAATTTTGTCCTTCAAATCGTTTTGTCCGTTTGCAACAACTATATCAAAATCTTTTTTTAATGTGCTTCTGATATCAGGAACAGTGATACCTGCAGGCGGATATACAGAGGTTATTGCATTTGACGCAATTGAATCATCCTCTACCATAAGCTGCAATCCAATAGCTTTTATAGCAGCACGTAAAGCCTTTGCATGTCTGGCATGGCGTTTAAGAATATTATCCAGTCCGTCTTTTTTCATGGTTTTTAAAGCTTCGTTTAATGCAACTATCAGGTTTACAGCAGGTGTATACGGTGTTGAATTTGCCCTTACTGATTTGCGGTATGCAGACCAATCAAAATAGAACGAAGGATGTTTACATTGTTCGTGCAATTTAAATGCTTTTTCACTTGCAGCAAGAAATGCCAATCCCGGAGGAATCATAAAACCTTTTTGAGAACCGGAAATCAATACATCAATTCCCCATTCGTCCATTTTACATTCAATTGCACCGATAGATGTTACTCCGTCAACGACAGACACTGCGCCATGTTCCTTAATAATGGCAATAAGCTCTTTTAATGGATTTGTAACACCTGTAGATGTTTCATTATGGGTCAGAGTAACTATTTTTATTTCTTTATCAGTATCAGCATCAAGACGCTGTTTTAGTACATCTGCGTCAATAGCCTGACCTGCGCAGACTTCTATCTTTTCTACATCAGCACCTAATGATGTAGCTATTTTCGCCCATCTGTTACCAAAATTGCCAATAACAAGAGATAAAACTTTATCACCCTCATTTATGAGATTTGATAAAGCAGCTTCCATTGCACCGGTTCCGCTCGAAGTGTAAATAAAAACGTCATTTTTAGTTTGAAATAACCATTTTAAATCAGCATAAGTTTCTTCCAGTATTGCGGAAAATTCACTGCTTCTGTGACCTATAGGGTGTTGCGCCATTGCCAGCAATACACTTTCCGGAACAGGTGTCGGACCGGGAATCATCAAAAAACTTTTATCTTTCATTTAAAACTCCTCAAAGATGTATAAAATTTTCATTTATCATATAATTGTTTTATAATTTTATTACAAAACTGTTTTTTGAACAAAGATTTTACATTATGGTTATGGAAAAAGTTGTACAGCAAAAAATATTTCTTATAATAAATCTTTCTTTTTTCGGGGATGTACTTTTAACAAACGCATTATGCCAGAATATAAAATTAAACTATCCTGATTCAAAAATAGTTTTTGTTGTTAACAAACCTTTTTACGATGCGGCAAAATACCAGAAAGATGTGGATGATGTCATTTGTTTTGACAAAAATTCTGAGAATAAAGGCATTTTTGGGCTGTTAAAATTTGTGCGGGACTTTCCGTACAGAAAAAAAATAGACACGGCTTTTATTTTATACGGCAATGACAGAGGTATGATTATGTCATATCTTCTTAAATGCAAAAATAGAATATCCAGTTCAGGAAGTCCTTTAAAACATTTATTAACTGTAAATACGGAAGAGCCGGTAAGATTTAAGCATATGCAAGACAGAAATGCAAGTTTTATAACGGCTTTTACCGGTAAAAAAAATAAAATCCTTCCAATAAAATATATTACAAATCCGGAAAATGATAATCTTGCTATGTCATTAAAAAAAGAATTTGCTGACAAAGAGCTAATCGGACTCTGCACAGTAGGCAAAAAAGTAAAAAATAACATGCCGTTAGACACAGCGGCTGAACTTATTGAAAGTTTAAATGCTCAAAACAAAACAGTGCTATATTTTGGTGCAGGCAAGGATTGCAGAGAATATGCAAATAGTTTAAAAAAAACAGGATGTGTTAATTTTATAGACTTGACAGATATAACAACAATATATCAAATGGCAAATATAATGCAGCTATGCAGCGCTGTAATAAGTATAGATACAGGAACACTGCATCTGGCTTATTCCAGCGGAGTGCCTTCTGTAGGAATATATTATCAGCCTCATCTTGCACAAAAATGGGCGCCCAGAAAAGATTTATACCCTCATACTGTTGTAATAGACAAAGATTTCAGTACAGCAAATATATTACAAAAACTTTCAGAGGTGACAAGCCTGAATCATCTGAAAATTTGAGGCGCCTGTTCTCTCTTAATAAGTTTTCCGTTAATAAAAAGCAGATCAGACGGAGCTATTGATATTTCTTCAAAAAATTTTAATAAAGTATTCAGGCTGAAAACCGGCACATCTCTTTCCGTTGCTTCATTGTAAGAAGTTAATTTTATGTTCCAGCAGTCCTGTTCTCTGGAGTATTTAAAATCGGCTCTGGCGTAATCATTTGTAAATGTTTTAAAATATGATATATTCGGACAAACTTCCATAAGTGACTTTTTCATTCTCTCAAAAATTTTAACTGAATTTGGCGAGTCATAGAGCTTTTTGGAACCTATAAGCAGTCCGCAATCCGGACAAAAAATTTGTTTTCTTATGTACATCAAAATATCCGGAATATTTGTTGTTTCATCCCAGATGTGAAAACCTAATGCCGCATTATCAAATCGGGACATTAGCCCTCCTCCTGTACAGGTTCGTATTCCATAAGTAGAGAAGTTTGCCGCTTTTACTATATTGCTGTTTCTTTTATCAGCATAATAGTTTATAAAAACTCCTCGTGGCAGCTTACGAAATGTTTTTTCCGTTACTATATTTATTCTCGATTTAAATGAAACAGGTTTTGTATTTATCATATTTATTTAAAACCGGTTAAAAAAATTTTTGCCTTTTGTTTAAATCTTTATAAATTATTAATTTAAATACTCTTTTAAAATTAAATTTTTTGAAATAAAATTTTAAAATAAATTCTAAAATTGCGAGCTAATCGGGAGAAAGATAAAATGTGTGGAATAGTCGGATATGTAGGGTCAAAATCTGTTGTTGATATTTTACTTAACGGCTTGAGCAAACTTGAATACAGAGGCTATGACTCTGCAGGTGTTGCCGTGAATTCCGAATCAAAAATAAAAATATACAAAGCTGAAGGCAAACTTCAAAATTTAAAAGAACTTTTAGAAAATCATAAATCGGAAATCGTTGATACAACAGCTGGTATTGGTCATATCAGATGGGCAACCCACGGTCTGCCAAATACAATAAACGCTCACCCTCACACCTGCAATTGCGGAAAACTGGCTATTGTACATAACGGAATTATCGAAAATTATAAAGAACTAAAAAAAGATTTGCTGGCAAAAGGCTGTGAATTTAAATCAGAAACCGATACCGAAGTAGTGGCGCATCTCATTGCACAGGAATACGGAATCCACAATGACCTTCCAAAAGCTGTTAGAGAAGCCGCTAAAAAATTAAAAGGCGCTTATGCTCTTTGCGTAATGCATCAGGATGAACCAAATATCCTTGTCGGAACAAGAAAAAATGCGCCTCTTATAGTTGCACTCGGACAGGGAGAAAATTATCTTGCCAGTGATTCTCCGGCAATTATTCAATACACAAAACGTGTTATTTATCTTGATGACGACCAGTTTGCTGTTTTGACTCCATCAAGCGTTTTGATTACGGATATTGAAGGCAGACAAATAGACAGAAAAGAAGAAATTCTGCCCTGGGAACCGGTTGCAATGAGCAAACTCGGCTACAAACATTTTATGTTAAAAGAAATCCACGAGCAGCCGGATGTAATCAGAAACGTTCTGTCAGGCAAACTCCCTGATATCAACAAACCTATTGTATTAGACGAAGTAAAACTTACAAAAGATGAAATCAGAAATTTAAAAAGAATAGAAATCATTGCCTGCGGAACATCTTTGCACGCTGCAATGGTGGCAAAATACATACTGGAAGCATTTACAAATATCCCTGTTGATGTAGAAGCCTCAAGCGAATATATTTACAGAAAAACCGTAACAGACGCAAACACTCTGGTTATCGGTATTTCTCAATCAGGCGAAACCTCTGATACAATTACAGCAATCAGACAGGCAAAATCAGTCGGCTCTCATGTATTAATTATCACCAACAGACCCGACTCTATCATGGCAAGAGAAGCCCACAGCCTTATCCCCGTAAATGCAGGGATAGAAGTAAGTGTAGCGGCAACAAAATCCTTTAATGCCCAATTGATTGCGCTTTATCTTTTTGCAATGTACATTGCAGAGATTAAAGAATCCTTTGATTTAGAAAAAATTAAAGACCTCAAGCACGAAATGCTTTTGCTCCCGCAAAAGATTGAAACAATTCTTTCTCACAAAGAAGATATTATGAAATGTGCAAGAGCCTTTGCTTCTTACAAGAATTTTATTTATATAGCAAGAGGTATAAACTATCCTACGGCACTGGAAGGCGCATTAAAGCTTAAAGAAATCAGCTACATAAATGCAACCGGCTATCCTGCAGGAGAACTAAAACACGGACCAATAGCAATGCTGGATGAAACCATGCCTGTGCTTGCAATACTGATGCCCGGTAGCATTGTATATGAAAAAGTTCTTTCTAACGCAGAAGAAGCAAAAGCAAGAAATGCAAGAATGATAGCTCTCACATCAGCACATGATACGCATTTAAACGATGTGTTTGAATATATTTTAAGAGTACCGACGGTAGATGAGTATCTCTCACCGGTGATTGCGTCTGTACCATTGCAGCTTCTGGCGTATTACATTGCAGAATTTTTAGGCAAGGATGTTGACCAGCCAAGAAATCTTGCTAAATCAGTGACGGTAGAATAATGATTACTACAGACAATTTTGAAATAAAAAAAACTTTGAATTTAACAAGTGATTATATAGAAACTTTGTTGAAACAAAACAACATATCAGCGTTACGATGGGCTATAGTTGGTATTACTGATGAAAAATATATTTTATCTGTTTCTTATATAAAATCTTAACAATTTAAAGGTAGCAAATAATATTTTTACGTGTTTTATTTTTTACACAGTCAAAAGAAGGTGAATATTATGGCATTTATAAAAAAAATTCTATTGAATAATAACAGCGTCTCAATTTATAGTAATAAAACAGGCAATACTGTTCAAATTTTAAAATACAGTGTTCCCAATATTCTTTCAAGAACCAGAAGTGTTGTTTATGATGTAAATCAGGTTCCAATAAGATGTCAGGACACTCTTATTCGAAATAAGAAAATTATAAGTTCAGATGTATACACTCCGACAGCAAACGGAAAGACTATATTAAAAGATAAAAACGGAATTAAAAGAGTATTTGAATATTTAGAATTTTCTAAACTCGTTGAAAAATTTTTAAGATAAAATTTTAATGTAAGTATACGAACTATTGTTATGTGCCGGTTTATTAATGTGAACACTTATTAATTGTTCAGTCTTTTCTGTGACAATTTTTTGTTTGATTGATTAGTTTCTAAACTTGTAATTTCAGTGTTAACAAGTCAATAAAACAAAGAAAAAATATTGAATATTGTAAATAATAACTGAATTTTTATAGATATTTTACAAAAAATATAGTATGTTTAATTTATAATTTTTTGCGTTTATTGTTTAGGAAGTGTGGTAGAAAATGAGTGTACTGAGTATTTCAAATTTGCCGCCGGTAAATAGTTTTGCATCTGTGCAGCTAAGTAAATCTGTGTCGGAAAGTGGTGCTGCAAAGGGCGGTGAACAATCAAGTAAGACGCCTGAAAACAAATCCTTTTCTGTTCCTGCCGGTATTGTCCTTGCACAATTTTCAAAAGTGAATTTTTGCGGCAACTATAATTATGGATCTGATGATTTATCGGCTTATGATGACTATTGCGGTCCACAGCCTCCTCAGATAGAGATAGAAAAATACAGAATATCGAAAGCTGTTGATAAATACATTGAGGAAGAAAATTATTTGTCAGCTATAAAAGGTAAAATTAAATTGGCTTCAATTTGTAAATCACAGGGCAAGGAAAACGATGCTTTTATTCTGGAAGAAAGCATAAGACGTCTGTATAAAGATCTTCCCCGTTATCAAAGAAATGAGGCAAAAGATATAATAAGAAGCTACAACCATGACATGGCTGAATATATTGATGAAGATATAAAGAGATATTGAGTTTTTATTATATTAAAACGGATTACCAAACTTTTTGACTGTTAAAAATTTGAAACTTGTCTGAGGTTGTTTCGCTTGTACGTACGGCTCGTAAACTCGCCTGCATCTCAAGCCGGGAGCGGTACACACTCTGCCGAAGAAAATATGACTAAATGTCCTATCTTATGAGAGCTGGACCCCAAGCACCGTCTTGAAATCAGACGTTCGGAAAAACCATGCTTTTCCCAAACGTCTGATTTCAAGACATCCGGTTGCAACTGCGACACTGGATTAGATGTATTTTATCATTTGTCCACTAGCTGCTTTAAACTCTAATATACAATTTTATGAACATTCAGATACACTGCTTAGTTTTACAGATAATGCACATGAATATTATCAAAGAGGCAGTGTTGCACAACGCAGAAAAATTTTAGAAATAATAAGCGAAAAAATCACATGCAAAGACAAAAGTTTGAATATTTCATTAAAACCTGTGTTTCAAACTATAGCAGAAAAACAATACAATTTACGTTCTAAATTGGCGAACAATCGAACTCAGGAAAACCCCATTAAAAAATGGCTTGAACCTAATTCAAACCCTGATTTTATAAATGGCTCCTCGGGTGAAGGACTCCGTTGGCAAAGCAGCAAAACGATTGAGAATCGTTTTGCGTTGAGGTTTACATTAAAAGAACATAGACACAAAGAGCCAATGGAGGGAAGAACCTGCGAGGATTGCGCAGGCAATCCGAGTCGGTTCGAGTCCGTTGCCAAAAATTTTTGTACAAAAAAAGAAGGCTTGATGCCTTCTTTTTTTTAATGGCTCCTCGGGTG
>CALVCQ010000054.1 GCA_944326115.1 Candidatus Gastranaerophilales bacterium
ATGTTATGCCCCTACCTGGCGGCGCCACTCGCACTCCGTGTACCACTCCTACAAGCGAGGTCCCACTCAGACAAATTTCGTGTTGAATTGTTGTCCGCCCCACAACAGAAAACCGTCAAGTTACCGCCTGCGGAACTTAATTAAACCTGTTATAAACTTTCAATTACTGCACCAAGAAGCTTTTTAAACGACTCTTTTACTTTTGCTGCAGTTTCAACAACTTCTGCGTGGGAAAGTCTTGTTGGATGTACTCCTGCAGCGGAATTTGTAATGCAGCTGATACCGAGAACCTCCATCGCACAATAATTTGCAACAAGTGCCTCGGGAACCGTAGACATGCCTACTGCATCAGCACCCATAATACGCAGCATATTAATTTCCGCAGGAGTTTCATAACTCGGACCGCTCATTGCGGCATAAACACCTTTTTGTACAGTAATCCCCAGTTCTTTGCATTTTTTTTGCGCTAAATCCTGTAAAGAATGTCTGTAAATCTCTGTCATATCAGGAAATCTGTCACCGAGTGTAGAGTCATTTTCACCTATGAGAGGATTTACGCCCATAAGATTTATATGATCGGTAATTATCATCAAATCTCCTGCCTTATAAGATTTATTGACACTTCCTGCAGCGTTTGTAATAATAAGAGTTTTAACTCCTAATTTCTTCATCACTTTTACGGGATATACTATTCTGCTTATATGATATCCTTCATAAAAATGATATCTTCCCTGCATTATTACGGCATTTTTATTCTTAACTTTTGCAAAAACCAGCTGTCCTTTATGTCCGGCAACGGTTGATGTTTCAAATCCCGGTATATCTGCGTATTTTATTCTGGTGCCTTCCAGATTATCCGCAAAATCACCCAGCCCAGATCCCAGAATAATACCGATTTCGGGTGAAAAATCTTTTATTTGTTTTTTTATATAATCTACTGTATCTTTCATAATATAAATAATACTCTATACAGTTATCATTTGATTTTTTATAAGATTTGCGCCAAATTCAACGCATTCAAGATTGTTCGGTAAAAGCGCCGCTTTTTTGGCTGAAACTGTTTTTGCCATTTCTTTCATTACTGTTTTAATTGATTCCAATTTTAATATACCTGTTTTTTCAATAAAAGCACCGAGTGCCATAACATTTACAAATGCAGGCTGGGTAAGTTTTTGAGCAAGTTCATTAAGAGGAATCTTTATATATTTAATATCTGTTCTTTTAGGTTTTACATGAGACAAAGATGAGTTCACAATCATAAAACCGCCGGGTTTTACTTTGTTTTCAAATTTAATCTGTGACGCATCATTCAGTGCAATAACGGCATCAGCTTTGTCTATAATAGGGGAAGGCACTTCTTTGTCGGAAATATTAACAGAACAGTTAACAGCACCTCCTCTCATTTCCGCACCGTAAGAAGGAAACCATGTTGTATATTTACCTTCCAAAACAGCTGTATGACAGAGCAAAATACCTGCAAACAATGCACCCTGTCCTCCAAATCCTGAAATTATTACGCTCATATCAGCGCCCATTATATATTCTCCTTAGTTATGTCTTTAAATACGCCCACCGGATGAACTGTTTCTGTTACGTTTGCCATATATTCCACTGCTTCTGCCGGTTTCATATGCCAGTTTGTAGGGCAGGCAGCAAGTACTTCAACAAAAGCAAATCCAAGACCTTTTAGCTGTATTTCAAAAGCCTTTCTCAATGCTTCTTTTGCCTTTCTTATATTTTTTGTATCAGTAATTGCCACTCTGGCACAGTATGCAGTACCGTCGCATTTTGCAACTATTTCTGCAGCGTGCAGAGGATATCCTGTCAATTCAGCTTTTCTCCCCATCGGGGTAGTAGTTGTAACCTGCCCGACAAGAGTGGTTGCACTTGCCTGTCCTCCTGTCATACCAAAATTTGTATTGTTAATCATTACCGTGGTAATATGCTCACCACGACATGCAGTGTGAATCGTTTCATTAAAACCTATAGTCGCAGCGTCTCCGTCACCCTGATAGGTAAATACAAATTTGTCGGGTTTACATCTTTTTATACCCGTAGCCACGCAGGTCGAGCGCCCGTGAGAAGCACCGGCTACATCAAGATTAAAGAATTTTTCCAAAAATATTGAACAACCTACAGATGATATGGCTATTGTATCTTTTTGCAAATTAAACTCATCTATAAGTTCTGCTATAATTCTCAGGACAACCCCGTGACCGCAGCCGGGACAAAAGGTAAAATGTCCGTCTTTTAAGAGTGATTCCGGTCTTTTATATACAAGTGTTTCCATTATAATACACCTGCTTTCGTTTTGTTATCTGTTTTTTTATACAATTCCCGAACTTTTTCCAGTATCATATCGGGTGTCAACAATCCGCCTGCCGGTCTTCCGTAAAACTCTACAGGACACGCACCGAACACGGCAGAGCGAACATCTAACAGCATCTGCCCCATGTTAAGTTCCAAATCAAGAATCATATCAGCATTTCCTGCAACTTCGTGCAAATCTTTATCAGGAAACGGAAACAGTGTAACAGGTCTGAATAACCCGACTTTCATCCCTTCTTCACGTGCTCTGTCAACTACTGCTTTTGCAACTCTTCCTACAGTACCGAAAGCAGTCAGGACGAGTTTTGCATCTTTTAGCATATAATCTTCGTAAGTAGTTTCGTTTTTTGCAACCTGTGCATACTTTTCAAAAAGCATGTTAGTACGTTCTTCCATTTCTCCTTCACGCATGTGCAAAGAAACAATATTTCGTGCAGGACGGTTATTTGCTCCGCAAAGAGCCCATTCACTGACATCAGAATCTTTATACGGGTATTCACCAAATTCAGCAGGTTCCATCATTTGTCCCAAAACACCGTCTGCAAGAAGCATAACAGGATTTCTGTATTTTAATGCGAGATGAAAAGCTCTGTAAGTTAAATCAATAGCCTCCTGAACATTTGACGGAGAAAGCACAATAAGTTTGTAATCACCGTTCCCGCCGCCTTTTAGAGCCTGAAAATAATCTCCCTGTGCAGGTGCAATATTCCCCAGCCCCGGACCGCCTCTCATTACACTGACGATTACACCGGGAACTTCTGCACAACACATGGCAGAATAAGCTTCCTGCATAAGAGCAATACCGCATGAAGAAGAAGATGTCATTGCTTTTGCACCTGTAGTTCCGGCACCTATAACCATATTTATAGAAGCAAGTTCGCTTTCTGCCGTGATAAATACCCGTCCGAGTTTCGGCAGATTTGCACCCATGTATTCTCCTATTTCACTCTGCGGTGTAATAGGATACCCGAAATAACACTGACAGCCTGCTTTAATTGCTGCTCTGGCTATTGCTTCATTACCTTTTACAAGCTCTTTTGCCACTATCTGTATACCTCTTTTATTGCAACATCGGGGCAGTTCATAGCACATGCTGCACAGCCTGTACATTCATTATTTTTGTCAACAAACTCTGCGGGAAAATCACCGTGCTGATTCGGTTCACTGCTTATTTTAAGCAGTTTTTTCGGACATGCTTTTATGCACAAATAACAACCCTTACACACATCTTTATCAATTACAATCCTGCCCATAACTTTTCTTCTTTTAGCTATTTTGACCGATATTTACTAATTATAATTGTATCACGCAGCTGCTAAATTACAAGTTTGGCAGATTGTAAAAAAGACAATAAAACTATCTAATCTGTATAGGCATAATCAAGCTCAAGAAATCATCGCCTTCATCCGGTCTGAAAAGAGTAGCAGAAAGGCTCCCTCCAAGACCTATTTTTACATTTGGAGATTCCATTGTTTTTAATGATTCAAGAACATATTTGTAGTTAAATGCAATTGTTAATTCTTCATCTGAATACTGTGCTGCAACAGAATCTTCACCGAGACCTGCATCCGGTGTATCTGCTTTTAAAAATAAAGTATTGTCAGAAAATGTAAATCTGACTATATTTGTTCTTTCATTTACCATAACAGCAACTCTTTCCAGAGCGGCTATCATTTCTTCTCTGTTTATCAAAGCATTTTTTTCACAGGTTTTAGGAATAAGCTGCTTATAAGGAAAATATTCACCCTCCAGCAACCCCGATGACATTATCATAGATGCTGTTTTAAAAACAATTTTTGATTTTTCTATATACAAAGACAGTTTTTCATCTTTAAGAAAAGAAGCTATTCTCAAAAATTCCTGCATTGTTTTCGAAGGAACAATACAGTTAATTTCTGACGGAAATTCCCCTGTAATTTTTTCCACTATTCTTGTCAGTCTGTTTCCGTCTGTTGCTGCCATTTCCAGTTCATCATTAGAAATAGAACACAAAACACCGCTCAATTTATTATTTCTGCTTTCATAACTGGCTGCGGAAAAAGCCGTGTATTTTAAACATTTTAAGAAAGGATTCATATCAATCTCTACAGGCTGAATTGCAGAAAGAGATTCCTCTTTAATTGTTTCAGGAAATTCATCAGCAGAAATACCTATAAGTTCAAACTTTGAGTTTCCGCTTATAATATTAACTATATTGGTTTCATCATTAAGAGAAAAAACAACAGGTTTATTACTCAATTTAGAAACGATTTCAGAAAGTTTTTTGGCGGGCAGGGTTATTTTGCCGGGAATTTTAACAGAAGCTATTGTTTTTGTCGTTATATTTAAATCAAGATTTGTAGCACTGAAAATTATATAGTTGTCAGAAGTTGCATCTATCAGTATATTGGATAAAACAGGCTGAATACCTCTTGTTAATGTAGTTTTTTCAACAATTTTTAAATTAGTAAAAAGAGATTCTTTTTCTATTGTAAATTCCATGTTTGCCATTTTTACATCTCCCGACATTTTTTCTGATAGTGTTTTTTTATTTATATATTAATTAATAATATAAATAATATAAAATTAATAATAATAATAAAGAAACAAAAATCTGTATAAAACTATTATAAATCAAACAATAGAAAGCACAAAGCCTGTTCAAAACTTTGTAAAAAAACTGTATAAAACATGTTCAAAATTGTAGATAACTTTTTTGTATTTTCTTATCCTGTTCAAAAGTCTTGTGTTTTAAACATGTTATGAACAGAAGAAAATGAGTTTTAAACAGGTTTTGAACAAGTTTTCTACAGGCGGAAAAATAAATTTTTACATGATAATACAAATAAAAAGCATGGATAAAACCGAAAACAGTTTCCATGCCTTATTTTTAACTAAACTTAATAATTTTTGAAATCATTTGCTTTTTTGTCATGAAGCCAGCGTGCCATTTTTTGCTGTTCAAAACTCAAAGCAAAGTTGTATAAACTTTCCATCAAATTCCTTCCTGACGGAGATTTGCCTATAAAAAGAAAGTTTCCTGCTTTGTTTTTTGCAATATATATTTCTTTTTGCAAAATTTTATCTACATTGTTTTTTGCCGGTGTCTCTATTTTCATTTTCAGCCAGACATACAACAATGAAACCGATGGCTTTTGTTCATTTTGTTTTAAAAAATCAGAAAATTCTTTTAAAATCATTTTATCAATGCCTGTACTTCTTTGAAGTGAGGGTGTTTAGAAGTTTTTAACATTTCAAATATTACCATTTCCGTTGTTATTATTTTTGCTCCTTCTTTTTCCATCAGGTTTATTCCTGTTTTAAATTCATCGGATTCTCTTGAGGCGCAGGCATCTTTTATAACAAATACATTATAACCTTTCTGAAGAAGAGCAATAGCGGTTTGATATACACAGATATGAGTTTCTATACCGAATATAAAAATATTTTTCGTACCCTCGAGTGATTCTTTAACACCCTGTGTTTCAAGAGCATTAAAACTTGTTTTTTCAAAATATTTTGCATTGTCCGGCAGGCAGTATTTAACCTCGGGTATTGTTGAGCCAAGACCTTTGGGATATTGTTCTGTTAAAAGTGTGTTTATTCCCAGAATTTTGGCTGTTTTTGCAAGAATTTCCGCTTTTTTTGCACATTTGTTTTTAGCAAGCATAGCCACAAGTTTTTCTTGTATATCTATAAATAAAAAAGCAGAATTTTGGTTTGTTATATCTATTGTCATATTATTTCCCTTTATTTTGTGTATATTTGAAAATCTTTTATAAATGAACTTAAAAACTGTTCAAGTTTTTTTTCATCCAGTTCATCAGCATCCGTATGAATTTTTTCCGCTTTTAAATCGTGTCCTTTTATATTATGTATAATTTCTATATTTATTTTTGTATATCCCGGATAGGTTATAGAAAAAGTACTTTGACCTTTTTGATTTTCCAGTTTAAAAAGTCCTTTTCCGTCAGACACATTCTGGCTTATTTTTGTTTCAAACAGTTTTTCTTCATATATTTTTTGTGTTCTGTAAAAAAGAGGAGAAATGATTGAATCTAAATGTTTTGCCAGATTTTTTTTTCTTTCTTTAAAATTTTTTATGTTTACCCGATTAATTAATTCATTTTTCTTTGGTTCCTGTGCATAAAGGAAGGTATTATTTTTTAAAAGTGCTTTTGAAAGAGCTTTGTTTGCAAGTTCTTCCGCTTTATCAAATTCAATATTTTTTGTTTCTATGTATCCTGCCGAGATTTTAAAATCCTGCGTCAGTGCTTTTTGTATTTTTTCAAGAATTTTCAAAACATCTTCTTTTGGTGTGTTCTTAAACCACAGGTATATTTTGTATTCCGATGCATATCCGAGAATATCGCAGGCTCTTACTATATTTTTGATTGTGTGCATTAATGTTTCCGGAGAAATCTTGCTTCTTATGTTAATATCGGGAGCAATTACAGCAAATGTTCCCCAGTTATTTTTACTTTCTTCTTTTAGTATTGTGTAAGTATAGTTTTCTGTATAAACTCTGTTTGTTTTATCTATTATTTTTAGCTGGGTCAGTATGTCTTTTATATTTTCTGTTTCTGATGTTTTTTCCTGTTTTTTTAAACTCCACAGGACTCTTATTGTGAATTCGGTTTCTGTTGAATCCTCCGTAAGAAAGTCTGTGATTCCTTTTTCAAATGCATTGCAAAGTACGTTTTCGTCAAATTCTTCAAATAAAAGAATTACGGAGGTATTTTTTAAAACATTTGTCTGGTTTACTTTTTGTAAAAAATTTAGAAGATATTCTTCGTTATTACTGCAGTAATGATAAATAACTAAGCGGGGTATTTTTTCTTTGACTTTATCAAAACAGTAATCATGCCGTATAGATTCAAAAACATCAGTATTTCTAAGCAGCAAAATTTTGTTTTTTACTGCCAGCTCTGTTTTTTCATTATCTGTAATCAGAACTATACCGTTTTGCAAAATATACTCCATTTTTTAAATCTAAAGATATTTTAGCATGTAATTATGAGTTCTGTGTTTTTGTTAATATATAAGACTTTTATTGGGATAATATTATTTATAATCTTCATTTTTATAATCTATATCAAGATGTTTGATTATAATATCAAGCGGAATTTCAAGACCTTTTGCATATTTAATCAGGGTAGAAAATTTGGTATCAACAAGACCGTTTTCCACACGGCTTACAGTGGCTGTTGTGAGGTCATTTTCATAAGCAAAAATATTCAAAGATTTATTCTGCTGAAGTCTCAATGACTTCAGATAATTGCCTAAAAGCTTTGTTATCTTTTCCTCTCGACGTTCCATACACGTAATTATATTTATTTCAAAATTTGACATATTACATATATGTAATTTCCGTTTAGTGTAATAAGCATAATTTGACTAAAAATGTCTGAGTGGGACCTCGCTTGTACCCGAGGGCATCCTGAGGCGTACGGCGCACCTGCTGTTTGCCTACGCCTCAA
>CALVCQ010000055.1 GCA_944326115.1 Candidatus Gastranaerophilales bacterium
ATATTTTTTAATGTTTTTCCTGTTATCTTTGGAGTATCTTTGCTGGTTGTGTTTTTGCTGCTACTTTTTAGCATTGATTCGTATAACATATCCTGATATCTCTGTAATTTTTCATCATTATCAGTTTTTAATTGTTTTAATAAATTGTTTTGTGTTGTCTTTTTAACTTCATCGAGTTTGCTGTATAAAGTATAATCTATGCTTCCGGAAAGATTACTAGTATTATTGACTGTTTCAGCATACGAATCTGCTCTTTCTTCAATATATGCCAATCTGTTGAACCAACCCTCTCCATATCTGTTATAATTTTTATCAAGTTTGTATTCTTCTCTTCTTGCATCAAGATATTTTTTTAAATTATTACCACTTTTATTTTTTAATTTTTTGTTTACATTAGGACCATGATTTACTTCTCCATCAAAGACTGCCAGAGAAAATTTGGGGTCTTTGTAATCTTCAGCACCTGACTTGAGCCAATATTCTTTATAATAAATTTCTTTTGCCTCATCTCGTGTTAAATTTTTAACATCTTTTGATGGTAGTTTTTGCATCATTCGATAATTGTTATATGTCCTTTGTGTAATTCCGTATTTAGTTGCTTTACCAGGGTCATTTGGATCATTAACATAACCGCCTTCAACTACATCAAGTATTTTTAACGCTTCTTCAAATTTTTTACTAGTCATTTAATAACCTTTCTATAATCTAATCCGGTATCTATGCGATACCAGCACCTGCACAATTAATAAAATAAGAAGACTGCATAACTGCAGACTTCTTATAATTACAAATCAAAATTAATCCAGCTTATCATATACCAACACATCTAAAGGCAAATCACCTGGCGGAAATTGCCATGGAGCAAAAATTATATTGCTGAATTTATGATGTTTGCTTTTTAAAATTATTATACGTGATTTTTCTGCCATAATACTGTTTCTGTATATATCTATATATCTGTCATTTTGTTTTTTTAGAATAAAAAACTGACATCCTTTTGAATCACAAAATAATTTGTTTTGATAATATCCTAAAATTTCGTCTACTCCATCGTCATTTAAATCATAACTAAATGCCCAAATTTTAGACATATCCAAATGAAAATCTTCTGATATTTTATTATTCCAATCGTATTTCTCTAAAATTTTATATAAATAATTATAAATAACAGACTTTTCATATAAATTTCCGCTTTCAGACGAAACATCGGCTATTTTTTTTACATGCATATTTTCTAACATTGAATTTCTAAAAGAAGTTAGATATTTGTATCCCATTTCAGGTTCATAATCAATATTTACCTTTATTCCTGATATAAATTCTTCCATTTGTTTGACTGTTTTGTCAGGAACATTTTTTTCTTTTACAGGTAAATTTAAAGTAAATATAATTCCTGAAATAATGAAATAAACCATTATTACTTTAAATAATATTCTGAAAGTATTTTTAATTATTTGTTTCATACTTAAATTATAAAACTGATTAGTTATCAATTATTTATCATATTCTTGTTTATCTAACACAGTGCGCATTTTATCACTCAAAATCTATTACAACTATTTCCGGCGGACAATTAAAACGGATATGAATCGTACTTGTGCCTATTCCCCTTGTCACTATCATTTTTTTATTCCTTTCAATAATTAAACCATCACTATAACGTTTGCCGAATTCCGACGGAATAAATAATGCTCCGTAAAAAGGTATATGAACCTGCCCGCCATGTGTATGACCGGCGAGAGTAAGAAAGACAGAATCCGGTACTTTAGGAAAAATATCAGGAGAATGAGTGAGCGCAATAACATTTTTTCCGGTATTTTTAAGCGCCTTATCAATATCAGGCTCTGCACTGAACGAATCTTCTACTCCTGATACATATAACTTTTTCCCTCTTACTTTTATAAGTCTGTTTTCATTTGATAGCACATTTATTCCATGTTTTACCAGAATTTCTTTTAAAGAGATATCCTCAGACCAGTATTCATGATTACCGACAACAGAATATATTCCATACGGTGCATTTATTTTAGAAATATAAATTGCTGTTTTTGGCAGCGAAAAACTTTTTTCAAGACTTATCCCATCAATAAAATCACCGCCGAGTAATAAAATATCAGGCTTTTGTTCATTTATTTTTTTAATCACATGTTTTAAACGATACTCCTGATTCTTCCTTAAATGAAAATCGGCTGCAAAAACAATACGTATACCACAAAGATTTTTATTTTTTATCCGGTAATGTTTTACAAATAAAAGGTTAGGCTCAATAAAAATTGCCCAGACTGCTAATAAAAATAAAGCTATAACTGCAATAACTATCTTAATTTTCATAAGTACATTATGAATCAATCAACTTATAATTGTTTATCATATTTTCCGTTTATGTAACAGTAAAAATTCTTATATTTAACTTCTCGGATAAGACCTGTAATAATCCTCAACTTTCCTTCCGTCACCGGTTGTGTAACCTGATACATGCACCATTCCGCTGCCTTTTTTAGCAGCTGTTTTTTGTGCCTGTGATTTTGTCGGGATTCCTATTGTTTTTCTTTGATATCTTATTGCTTTTTCATTCTTTTGATATTCTGAACGGGACATTTTTTCTATTTCTTCTTTTGTAAATATCCTGTCATTTTCCAGATGCGGATTTTTGTAGTCTTTTGGAATTTCTCCGCTAAATCTTTTATCTATTGCATCTGATTCCATGTATATTTTGTTTGTAAAGTCTTTAAGTTTTTGGTACTGGGTATCCAGCATATTTTTTAATGTTTTTCCTGTTATCTTTGGAGTATCTTTGCTGGTTGTGTTTTTGCTGCTACTTTTTAGCATTGAGGAGTATATTTGTTTTGTGTAAAAATCAAGCTTAGTATCTTTATTTGTAATGATTTCCATTGCATTAAGTTTTTTGTTTTCTAATATTTCATCAGTAAATTTTTCTTTATCTATATTTTTATTAAATTCATTTTTATAAAAATTATTACTTAGAAAGTGTTGTTCCAATATATTTTTATCAGAAGTTATTTGTTTTGTAATATTATCGGATAAGTCATCATATTGTTGTACTATATTTCTTAAGTCATTAATCCGGTTCATCCATCCTTGTTCAAATTTTTTTCTGTTTAGGATATTTTTGTATTATGCTTTTATGATAATTTTCTCTATAGTCTAAAAATTTATTCATATTGCCATTTGATTTATTGTATAGATTTTTAGCAATCTGTACACCTAAAAGTACTGCTGAATCAAATAGAATTGTTGCTTTTACAGAATTTTGGAGTTTGTCGGCTCCTGATTCTTTCCAAAATTCATAATAATAAAAATCCGTTATTTCATCATTGGAAAGTTGCGAGACATTTTTATGTTTCTTTTTATATTTTCTTGCATAATAATCATATGTTTTCTGCGTTATACCTTTATATGTTACTTTGCCAAAGTCATCAGGGTCATTATTATATCCGCCTTCTTACCCTAACGTAAATTTTAAAGCTTGCAAAAAGTTTTTATTGTACATTTCTCCTCCACAATAAATTAATTACTTGTAAATAAATGCTTTGAAATTAATGATTCTATTAATTAGTTTCAACTATTTTTATTGAATCTAATAGCTGCTTGAAAACCGTTACCGGGTCCTCCCGAAATTAAACCAATATCATGAAATCCATTTTTAGAGCTTTGTAATATGTTTAATTGATACACATAAGGAATGGTATTGGAATCAGAAATATTAAAATACCTGCCATCAGCTTGCTTTTGAAGTATATAAAGAGGGCACTCGATAGTGCCGCACATATCCCATCTGTATCCTATAATTTCGTTTTCTTTATCATTATTTAAATCAAATTCTACAGCCCAGCTTTCTTCTTTTATTATTGCTTTTCTCTGCTCAACTTCTTTTTGTGTAACAACTTCATTTGCTTCAATCATTTCATTAAAAATACTGCTTTCAAAAAAATCTGCAAATTTTCCCAAGGTAACCGTCTGGCATTCTGTTTCTCTACCTGGATGAAAAACTTTAATAACAGGAATACCTTCAAGATTTTTAGCTTCTTTTTCATATTCAACATTTTTGTACAAAAAATAATAAGTTTGAACAGATTCCTTTTTAAACTTTTCAACAGTTTTGTTTGCTTTGATTTGACTATATTTGTAAGGAATATCATTATGTAAATTTATTTTAAAAAATACAATTAAAATTAAACATATAAATAAAAATATAAAAATAGCTTTTTTCATATAAATTATTATGAGTCATTTCAGTGAAATTTATTTATTATATTTTCCGTTTATATAATAGTTTTAAATTTTCATACAGAACCTGCAGTAATATTCTGTAATTTAAAAGAAAACGGGGAGAAAGGACACTCCCCGAATATTTTAAAAGAAGAATTGAAGAAATTCTAAACCTTGATAACCAGTTCATTATACATTTGAGGAAATCCTCTGAAATTTTCTTCATTTCCAAGCTCTTTACATCTTGCAAAAGTTCTGTCGCACTTTGTCTCAGTGCCTGTATATCCGCATCTGCAGTCTTTAAATCGTCTGACCTGACAGGTTGTGCGGTATTTCATTATAGGCGCCTGTATTTCATATCCGCCGAGACTTGTCTCTATATCCATAGATGCTTCTTCGTAGTCAAGTTTCAGATTGTTGCACCTTCCGGCAAAAAGTATCAGACTGTATTGAGGCAAGAGTGTATTTGTATTCACATCAAGAAACACCTGAGTCAAAACAGCCGGAGCATCTGTAATGACATCTCCTCTCTGTCCTATTATTCCGGAAATCGAAAGCGCAACATTGGAAAGTTTTATATTCAATTTTGATACACCCGAGTTATCATCTCTTTTTATTTCTCCTAGCGTTAAAGGAGCACCGAAATAATCCTCTCCGTTATAACTGAAAGACTGCATTGTTTCATTATCCAGAATATATATAGAACCGCCTTCCAGTATTATTTTTAACAGCTTTCTCGGTATAATTTCATCTTTTTCCAGCTCATCAACAGGATTTGGAGTCGGCAAAACTTCTTTTATCTTTATTTTTATTTCTCCGTAGCCGAAATCATCAATATTTGATTGCAGAGTATCTTCGTCAAATCTTACATTATAAACTTTATCATCTCCGCCGAGTTCTTTTTTCCATTTCCATTCAAAAGAACGAAAACGCCCTCTTTTGGCCACAAAAAAATCCTCAATCTTTTTTCGTGTCTTTGCATTTTTGTCAAAAGTAAGTGTCCAGCTCTTCTTTGGAGTATCCCAATAAGATTTTCTGTCATTTCTTGCGGAAAATATTTTGTCTACAATTGTGTAAAACTCTATACTCGATTCACATTCGGCTTTGTGATAAAAATCCAGACTCTGTACAGGCTGAACAGGGAATTCATCTATACAAACAAGCTTGAGTTCTGACGTAGAATAGCCAAACTTGTCTATATTCTGGTTAAAACTATCCGAATCAAAAGTGCATAAATAAGTCTGTCCGTTACCACCTTTAGATTCTTCCCAGACAAATTCAAATTTGCCCGCCTGCCCCATCACATTAACAAAAAAATCTTCAAGCTTGTTTCGTCCTTTGAAATTCTTGTCAAAAGACAGAGTAAAAGTACGTTTGGGATAAGTCCAGACAGGATAACGCTGTTCTCTGCCTTTCATCTTTGTATTTATCTGTGTTTTAAATTCTATTGAGGTGGAATAAGCCGTTTTATACGGTATATCAAATACGGGATATGTCATATTAACTCCTTTCCTGCGTTCTATCAAGCATTTTGAATTATATGTCTCAAATGTGCATAATTATTTTTTATGCCATCATAAGTAATCTGATTCAACAGCTGCTTGTTCTCAAGTAAATATCGGCTGACATCTTTTGAATCCCACGCTTTTACATTGAAATTATTAAATACTACAGGAGAACTTTGAGTCTCTCTGCTGCTGTAATTTGCATTTTCTCCGGGACTCAATATCCTCTCGCCTCCTTTTAACAATGCAAGCTGCTCCTGCGTTCCCTGAATCTCCGTATTCGCCCCGACAGGTACGACCCCTCCGTCATGAAATGTCGGGAGTCCTATTCTTCTTCCGAATCCCTTAAAAAAGTTTGCTGCAACGCCAAATAATCCCCCTTTTGAAGAACCTGCCGAAAATATACTGCCCAGCAATGACTGCACTTTTTGTGTGCTCATTATCTGCTGCGTTACAGCTCTTAAAGACTCCTGTATCATATAATCTGCCAGCGAAGTAGCAATATCTTTCATCTTATCGCCAAAATGTTCGTACTCCGTAATCATATCGGTAAAACCGTTCCCCATAATATCAGCTACTTTTGAGCCTCTTTCCTGCCATACTTCTTCATCTGCTTGAGCATATTTTTGATTGTATAACTCTCCTAAATCCATCATTGCTTTGTTTTGTTCTTCAGGTGAGAGACCCTGTTTATTTTTCATCAATTTGTCAAACTCCTGCGAGTACCATTTGTCTACAGCAAGCCTTTTTTCCATGGCATCTCTGTAATAGCCGATATTTGTAGTTAATTCTTCATTTTCCTTTTTTGCCTGTTCCATAAGTTCTGCATAAGGATTATCTTTTTCGATTTTATCTTTGTATTCTTTAGCTTCTTTTAAGAGTGTTTCAAATAAATCATAAGAAGCACTTTTAGTTTTTTCCATTTCTTTTCTCAGCTCATCCATCCACTCTATTCCGTCTGTCGACATTAGACCTGTTTCTGATAATGAATCAAAACCTTTTATATAATCATTCATAAATTTTCCCTTTCTAAATTAAAACAGACATTATAGAAAAAATAATGTCTGTTTTATGATTATTAAATACAATTTATTTAGTAATTTTCTAGCAATAATTTTCCGTTTATGTCATAACATTTATTATTATGCCATATACCATTGAGTTGTCCTGTTGCTGTAAAATTATATGATTCACCTTTTTTTACATATAATATTACAGATTGCAATTTCCCTTTCGTGTCATATTTATAGCTTTTTGCAGGATAGCTTGTACTTGTACGCTTACCAATCATTTCTAATTTTCCATCTGCATAATAATAGTATTCAAAATATTGATTCTTTTTATACAATACGCCATATCCACCGTCGGAAAAATACGTTACTAACCTGTTCCCTAAATCTATAATTCCTTTACTATTAGCTTTCATGTTTTCCTCATAATCAGGGTCTTTAAGATGGGCTTTGATTATGGATTGCGGAAGGCGATATTCTACATCGGCAAAAGCTTCTTTTCTTGCCTGTTCTACAGTGTAAGTTACTCCGCCTTTTAGCGTATACCCGCACAAAGGCAGGCTGAGTATCAGTATTAGTGCTGTATTTATTACTTTTTTCATTTTGTGATTATAGCATTTTACTAACGAATTTGTGAAGACTTTCCATTTCTTTTCTCAGCTCATCCAGCCACTCTATTCCGTCTGTGGACATGCTTTCGTTCAATATGTCAAATCCTGTATTATTACCCATTTATTCTCCTTTCTGTATTGTAAAAGCAGGTATTTGAAATACCTGCTTTTTACTGTTTTATCCAATTTAATTACTAGATTAATATCTCTCAATAATCAATTTACCGTTTAAATCATAGCATTTATTTCCTATCCAATGAGCACTTAATTGACCGGAAGGTGTAAAACTGTATGATTCACCTTTCTTTACATATAATATTACAGATTGCAATTTCCCTTTCGTGTCATATTTATAGCTTTTTGCAGGATAGCTTGTACTTGT
>CALVCQ010000056.1 GCA_944326115.1 Candidatus Gastranaerophilales bacterium
TTATTGTTAAATATTGAACTTGCTTATTGCACAGGTTCAACAAGTAGTCGGAGTCAGTTGACAATATGAAAATTAGACCAATCCTCTGTTACAAATGCAGCCTCGAGCCTTTGTGACAGCTGCAAAAAACAGCTGCACAATTTTGTCTTTTTTCAACTGTCTATCTGTCGTAACGTCACTGAATATTTTGAAGATTTTTATTATTTTCTGAAACTCAACAGCTTGCCTTTTGCTCTGCCGTATAGCTCAAACACGTAAGGTATTCTGACAATTGCGGCAAACACACTGTATACAATTGCGCACAGCAGTGTTATAACTATTATTTTTACTATCAAGGTAAATTGGGTTGGAGCGAAATGTGCGTCCCAAATGTTGTAAGCGCACAGGCATACATAATATGTGGCGACTGATATTACTGCCATTTTTAAAAGATTTTTAAAGTATATACCGTAATCCATGCTCATTTTTTTCTTAATCAAAAGCCCCAGCCAGAATCCGTTTATCAATGTTACAAATGAAGTAGAAAGCGTTATACCGCCTATACCGAGTTGTTTTACAAACAAAAAGTTTAAAATGAATTTAATCACAATAGACGACATAGCTACAAGAAAAGGTGTTTTCGAATCATTAAACGCATAAAACACTCTTGTTATAGAATCTCTGAAAACATAAAAAATAATTGATATTGATAAATAGCACAATGCTTCTGATACCATCATTGTAGCGACTTCATTAAATGCACCCCGCTGGAATATTAGCTGAATAGCATTTGTTGACAGCAAAATTATAAGAACCAGTATCGGAAATGCAACAAAATTTAAAAGACCCACACCTTTGTTAAAATAGTATCTGATATTATCATAATCTTTTTCTCCGACAAGCTTTGAAAAAATCGGAAACAAAGGTACAAGAAACGCTGTCACAAGCACTCCTACAGGAAACTGAAACAATCTGTTTGCATAACCTATTGCCGACCATGCACCCTCCTGTAATTGCGAGGCAAAAAACATATCCACATAAATATAAACCTGTCCCACAGTGCTGCTCAATATTGCAGGAAATAAAAGCTCCAGAATATTTTTGTACTGAGGATTGTTAAACACATCAAGATTCGGGCGGAATTTAAAACCTAGCTGTTTCAATTTTGGCAGCTGGTATACAAACTGGCACAAAGCACCTACAGTAGTGGCTGCAGCAAGTACAATGCCTGAATTGTCGTGATGAACAAGAGAAATTATTGCAATAATCGCCACGCTCATCAAAATAGGAGAAATATTCGGTATCAAAAATTCTTTGTATACAATCAAAATTCCGTAATAAATCCCGACAACACCGCCTACTGTCAAAACAGGCGCCATAATTTTTAAATGCACGCTTGCCAGATGAATCAATTCCGGTGTCCCGTTTGCTATTATTATTTTCATAATAACGTCAGAAAAGACGAAAACAAGAATACCTAGCAAAAGGAATACAAGAAAAGAACTTGTTAAAAAAGTGTTAAAAAGTTTGTTAACTACGGGAGAGGCTTTTTCATTAAGATTCGGGATCATTTTTGAAAAAACCGATACAACTGCACTGTGAAAAGGTCCCCCGATACCGCCTAACAGAATGATTGATATTGCGGGAATCTGATAAGCATAAAAATATGCGTCAGAAACCATGCCTGCACCGTAAAAATTTGCAATAACAACATCTCTCAAAAAACCTATAAGCTTGCTGATTATGGTAACAAAAGCAATTATCCACGCTGCTTTTAAAAGACTCTGTGTCTTTGCGGTTTTTGCAGATTCTGCAGGTGTTTGATGATTTAGGGATGTTTCGTTACTCATTTACTGCCTCTTTTATTTCAACATAAACCCTTACAGGCTTTTTGTGCATTTCAGAATAAGGTAAAATATATGTAATTTTGTTCTCGCCTTTTTTTATGTATTTGCTTATATCAAATCTTTCATACCTGAACAAACTTGGAATCATCTCTACACAAAGTTCTTTTCCGTTTATGACAACAGTAAGTTTTGTAAATTGAAATTTATTTTCTACAACAAGAACAGCGGATTTTTCTTTTGTATAAAAAATCTGCACAGCCGTGTCTTTACCGGATTTATCTGATAGTTCCACAGGAAATGTAGTAATGGCTGTGTTTTTAAAATAATGCTGTATTATATCTTCGTATCCAAAACCCTGTTTTGCCATTTCACCGGCTCCGTACTGGCTCATGCCTACTCCGTGACCGAAACCTCCGCCTCTTGCTATGATTTTTGTAACAGGTTTTGCATGTTTATCTGATTTGTCGGGTTTTGCTGTCTCTATATCAAAAACAACATTTGCTGACGGAAGTGAAATATTATTTTTCTGGAAAGCTCTTCGGATAGGCAGCTCTTTTTGTATGCTGAATTTACCTTTATCAGTATAAATATCCACACACATGGCTTTACCCGAGACACCTCTTCTTGATACTTTTATGTCTTTTATGGAGCCGAAATTATCAGGATTGGTCAATTTAGGATAAACAAACCCTGCTGCGGATTGAGTTTTCAATGTTTTTTTCAGAACAATTTCAAGTTCTGTTTTTTCCCATTCCTTTGTCCATCTGAAATAAGGAGATGCATTGTCAAAAGTTTTTGGCACAGTTGTATAAAACTCACGGGCAGCCTTTTCATTATCCAATAACGGGGTATCTTTTATATCAGGAACTCCTTTCATATAAGGCTTTGGCGCACCGGGAAAAAGCCTTGTTCCGTTAGACAAATCCGTAGAAAAAGCATTTTCGTAATTTTCCGTATACCCGCCGGCAGTAGAGCTGTACAGGGCAAGAATAAGCTCGCCTTCGTTCATTGCAACAATATCTTCGGTTTCGTACACAGCTCTGTCAGAAAGTTCCTGTTCCGTATTTGCACCGTAATAAACCTGACAGGCAACGGAATCGCATACATCAAAATTGTGATAACTGCGTTCTCTGGGCTTCAGTACATAATTTCTGGCAAGAACCGCCTGTGCTTTCAATGCCTCAAGTCCGAATCTCACAGGCATTTCATTCGGAACCACGCCTTTTAAATAAGCTTCTGCATCCAGAACGTTTATTATGTTAAACTGATTATCTTTTTTAGGCACTTTTGTGATTTCAAAAACACCCCTGTAATAAGCCGGTTTTCCTGCTCGTTTGAGATTCGCAACCGTTACATATCCGTTATCGGATTCCACAACTATCGGTCCGGTAAGATTTTGTGCAAGTATAGAATCATCTTCCTGAGAAACAGAAAACATATTGTCTTTTATTTCTATTTTTACGTTTGTATTGCCGTCAAATTCGGATATAAGCGAGTTTGTGCTTTTATCAATAACTCTGAATCTGTCTGTTGCCGAAATAATGGTTTTTGTAAAATAATAATTTTGAAATTTTTGGTCGCTGATTCCTACCTTTATCATTTTGTTTCCGGCTGCAGGTACGGCAAAAACAGGTGAAATAGCCGCAGTGATTATAATTAATGAAATTAAAAACTTTTTATACATTTCTTTTAAAAACTTCTCTCTACTCTTAAAATTCTATAATAAACAAAAAAAATCGGCTTTTCTTTTACAAGATTCAGCCGAGATGGATAGAATTAGTATTACGGAGTTTATAGAGGAGTTTACATGTTGCATGAAATCCCGTTAAAAAATTTTTTGCTACTATTTTGTCAAATTATTAACAAATGTTAAGTTGAATTTTTTATGGTATTCTTTTTTGTGTGAAACAGTTAAGTCTTTTTTTAGAATGTACAAGAGCTTACGCTCTGCCTATGTCCTTAACGGCGTGGGCGGTAGCTTTTTCCTCTGGTGTTTCAAATAAAGGGAATGTCTTATACGGAATAATTGCTCTGGTTGGTGTAGTTTGCGCACATCTGGGGGCAAATCTTTTTGATGACATAATGGATTATAAAAAATATCTTAATTTAAAAAAAGAAGATAAAAAAATCAATCTCAAAAAAGGAAAATGCAAATGCTTTTTAAACGGAGAAATATCTGTAAAGCAGGCTATTAAAATATGTTTTTTGCTTTTTGGTATTGCTGTTGTAACAGGGATATTTTTTGCGGAAATATACAAGCTGCCAGTTCTGCTAATTATGGGAATAACAGGGATTTTATGTTTAATTTATCCTTTTTCCGGATACATAGGACTGAGCGAGATTATAATAGGAACAATTTTTTCCCCGCTTTTATTTAGCGGTGTGTATTATGTAATGACCGGAACATTATCGGAAAAACTCCTGTGGCTTTCGATTTCTTTTGCACTTGTAACAATATGTCTTTTATATACGGATTTTTATCTTGATTACAACACGGATAAAGAAGCAGGCAAAAGAACAATACCGGTGCTCTGCACAAGCAAACAAAATGCTTATTACTTTTATATTTTTATAATTTTTTTGATTTATGCAAATTTATTTATAGGTATACACGGGCATGTTTTTCCTTTAAAATATTCAATTATTTTTTTGTCAATATTTCCTGCTTTTAGCACTATAGAAAGATTGCAGCGTTATATTTATAAAGAAATTAAAGATGAAAAAGAGTTTTTGAGCGCAATGAACAATGTCCAAAAATTTGCGGCAATATTTGCAATACTGTGTATAGCAAGTTTTTTCTGATTAAAAAATATCAAAGTCTTTTGTGCACAAAAAGCTCTGCTCAAATATTATCTGATAAAATTAGTCATAATTTTTTCATCTAAAACAGGAGGGTTTATGCCAGCTTGTTTTCCCGCTTCAATACATTTTAGAATCCATGCCATATTAAGTCCGATATGACGCATAATCTGCAGACCTTCTTTGTCCTGCATAACCTGTTCCGGAGTGTTGCCATGTACCATATTCCAGTAACTTGAGGAAATTACCGGCATTTTGTTAATAGTAAAATGTTTCATAATTGTATCCAAAGAAGCGGTAGTACCGGCACGTCTGGCAGAAACAACCGCTGCTGCCGGTTTAAAAGCAAATACTTCACTGTTTGCATAAAAAGCTCTGTCCATAAAAGAAAGCAAACGTCCGCTGGGGTGTGCATAATATACAGGAGAACCAAAAACAAATCCGTCTGCGTGTTTTGCTTTTTCAATAAATTCATTTACACTGCCGTCTTCAAACGCACAGTGTCCGCCGCTGTTTCTGCATGCATTGCAGCCTATACAATCTCTTACAGGCTGATAGCCTATCTGGATTAATTCTGTTTCAATTCCTTCTGATTCAAGTGATTTTGATACCTCCAAAAGAGCTGTATACGTACAGCCTTTAGGTTTTGCACTTCCGTTAATCAGCAATACTTTCATAATATCTCCGTTATTTTTATTTTGTAAATATTAACAAATACCCTATATAAATTATTATACCCGCCAGAATTGTTTCTGCAATTTCTCTTAAAAGTGATTTATTTTTGAATATTTTTGATTTTTCCGCTTTTTCTTTTTTTGCCTGCAGATATTCTTCATATAATTCAAGATTTGTTTTTTTATTTTTATTTTTGTTTTTTTTGCTTTTTTCTTTTGATTCTGTTTTTGCTTCTCCGGTTTGTTTTTGATTTTTTTCTTGTTTTTGTGACAGAGCAAGTTCTTTTTTCTTTCTTGCTGTATACTCCTGCTGCAGGACTGAGGTTTTGCTCTTTTTCCCTGTCATCAGGAGTTCTTCATCAAAAACAATGTTCAATAAACCCGAATCCGCTTTACAAAAAAATACCGCAAAGTTTATTGCTGCTTCAAAAGAACGTTCCAGACACTCCAGCGCTTTTTTCCCTGCGTTAGCGTCGTTTCCGGTTTTTATGGAATGAACGGCTTCATTACCCGCTTTTTTTAAAAAATATAAATCGTCTAAAAATTCTTTTTCTTCTTCTCCCAAAGAAGGTGTATCTTGCAGTGTGGCAAGCATCATGTCAAAACTGTCAGAAGGCTTTGCTCTGTCTTGCATAACCTGACGGCATAAATTTTCCGCAAATCTTCTTGTTTGAGACATACATTGCTCAAAATAGCCGTCTTTAAATAATTTTTCCGCATCAGAAGCAAGAAAAAACAAGTCGTTGTTAATACTTTTTAAAAACTTAAAATTACTCATATCTTTGATAATTATATTACATACAACCGTAAAGTTTATACATTCTTCGGATGGGAAATCTTACAAGAACAGCTATATTTATTAAAAATTAATTATCCAAAAACGTGATAATACTCTGTTTCCAGCTTCGCTATTGACGGGTGAAGGAAACTGCCGGAGTAAATTTTCTTCTTCCAATAATAAAAATAAGGGAAAATCGCTGTTTATCCGAAATTTTTCAGACAATAAAAAAGGAGAATATTATGTCAGAAGCCAATTCTAAACTGCCGAATCTTACTGCAAAAACAGAAGAGTTCATATCCGTACTGGAATCACAGGAGAATGTTCCTTTATATACCATGTCTGCGGATAAAGCGAGAAAATTTCTGGATAATTTGCAGGAAAAATATCATAAAAACATTCCCGCAGATGTTGAAGACACCACAATTTTAACTGAAGATTCAGGATATGTGGATATACGTGTTGTCCGCCCGAAAGATATACAAGAAAAATTGCCGGCAATTTTATATGTCCACGGAGGAGGCTGGGTGTTGGGCGGCAAAGACAGTTTTGATATGCTTATAAAAAAAATTGCCATCCGTTGCAATGCAGCAGTTATTTTCCCTGATTATTCACGCTCTCCGGAAGGACAATTTCCGAAAGCGCTCAATGAAATATACTCTATTCTTGAATATATTTATAAAAATTCCGGACAGTTTAATATAGATTCTGAAAAAATAGCTATTGCCGGCGACAGCGCCGGAGGTAACATGGCTGTTGTAACGGCAATGAAATCAAAAAATAAAAAAGGTCCGAAACTTTCTTATATGTGCCTTTTTTATCCTGTTACAAATGCCGCTATGGACACAAAATCTTATGAGTTGTTTGAAGACGGACCCTGGCTGAGCAAAAAAGCAATGGAGTGGTTCTGGGACGCTTATGTGCCCGAAAAAAAGTTAAGAAACGATGCTTATGTTTCTCCGATACAGGCAGCTGAAACTGATTTGCAGGGACTTCCTCCGGCTTTGATAATAACAGCCGAAAATGATGTTTTAAGAGACGAAGGAGAAGCATTTGCCACAAAACTAGATTCTGCCGGACAGGAGGTTTTATGTGTTCGAATAAACGGAACAATACACGATTTTTTGCTGCTCAATGCTCTTAGCGATACAGAACCTGCTATCGGAGCACTGGAGCTTGCCTGCGGAATGCTGAAAAAACATCTAATCTAGCGTCGCAGTTGCCGCCGTCTGTCTTGAAATCAGATGTTCCGCCGGAGTAATGTCCGGCTCCACAAGGGGCATTCTCTTATTTCATTCGGTCAGCCCCGTCAGCTTTCAAGACTGTGCATGGGGTCTACCTCTCATAAAATATGTCTGAGTGGGACCTCGCTTGTAGGAGTGGTACACGGAGTGCGAGTGGCGCCGAGTCTAGCATTTTACG
>CALVCQ010000057.1 GCA_944326115.1 Candidatus Gastranaerophilales bacterium
TTATTGTTAAATATTGAACTTGCTTATTGCACAGGTTCAACAAGTAGTCGGAGTCAGTTGACAATATGAAAATTTAATTTGTCTTAGTTTGGTTATAGGCAGCTTACAGGATTTATAAATTTAACATGCTTAATTTGCCTATTTTTTGAAGATAGATATTTTTAAGATTCCAATCGTAATAAGGAACGTGTTTTTCAGTATCCTGTTCCTGTTTATTTTCCTGTTTTATATTTTTATTATTTTGTATATTTTTAACAGGTTGTGTTTTTGAAGAAGGAGTCTGCTTGTTTACTGCAGGCTGCAAATTTTGTTGTTTCTGTTGCGACGGTATTTTTATCATCGGTCGCAAAAGCACAGGTTCGGTTTCTTCTGTCCGACCATTATAGTCAGAAGGTGAATTTAATTTTTTTTCTTCTGCTGACGGTGCCGGAAGTGTATTTGTTATATCTTTTTCAATATCGTTTCTTATGGAATCAAAGAGTCTTGCTTCCTCCTGTTTCTTATTATTTATAGGCACAACATTTTTTTCCTGCAGTTGTTTATTTTTGAGTTCAAGCTGCTTGATTTCTTCTGTCTGACGTTTTTGTTCCTGACGTCTTACATTTTCAATATATTTCTTTTGTTGTCTTTCTTTTTGATATTTATTCCATTTATTCCGGGTATCTGTTTTAAACTCATTAAAGTTTTCTTTTACAACTTCACCATTTACAGCAGGATAGTAGACTTTTGTACCTTCGTTTACAAATTTGCTTCTCATCTCTACAGATTTTGGTTCTTCCGGCGGAATTGTCCAAGGATTTACGACGGCATCGAGCTTGTTCACAACATACTCTGACATTGTGTTTGAGTATTTTTTGATTTTTGCAAGTTGCGGATAATTCGGAGAAAACTGTGTGATGCCTAAATCCATGTCTTTTGCTTTTATATCTCTTTGATACAAATCCTGCCATACTATGCTGTACGTTTTTTTATCTATCAAAGTCAGCATTGTTGTGAGTTTGTATGTAGGAGTTATTGGTTCAGATGAAGAAATTCCCCATTTGTTCCACCATGTTTCTTTAAACAACTGGCTTTGTATATCGAGCCCGCTTGTTACCATCAGAATATAATCGGCATTTATATACCTTGTAACTCTTTTTAAATTAACAAAATCAACATTGTAATTGTATTTATAATCATTGAAAAAAGTCATGTAATAAAGAGGAATATTCCTCTGGGTGATTTTAGACATATTTTCACCGAGCAAAGGTGCTTTTATACGTCCTGTCTGGTTAAGTCTGTTAATAATATCCGCAGCAATAATATCAGAGGCGGCACCGCAGACGAGATATGTTGTTCCGTTTCTGTGTCCTGAATCGCTGATTACGGCAATTGTCGGAACTTTTCTTTGTGCGGCAAAAGAATTTGTTCCCGAAGTCAGAAATATTGCCGACAAAACCAGAATGTATATAAAAAATCTTTTCATTGTACCCCAGGTCATACTTATCCCCAATTTAATTTTATTATCCGTCATTTTTTATTTAATTTATATCCCTTAAATATAGGATTTTTGTGTTATTCGGGTTCAAAATTTTTAAAAATGTTGTAAAATTGTCTGAGTGGGACCTCGCTTGTAGGAGTGGTACACGGAGTGCGAATGGCGCCGAGTCTAGCATTTTACGACTCTGCCGAAGAAACAATTAAGTATTGTTTCTGAGAGGTAGACCCCATGCGCTTGTTGACTGTGCCGGACTTATTGTTAAATATTGAACTTGCTTATTGCACAGGTTCAACAAGTAGTCGGAGTCAGTTGACAATATGAAAAACATGAACGGATTAGACAATGCAGTTTTACAGATATGATTGATAATACGGAACTCTTAAATCAGGCAAGAAAAGCGTGTGACAATGCATACGCTGATTATTCAAAATTTTATGTGGGTGCATGTGCACTTTATGATACAGGAAACTACTATACAGGCGTAAATGTTGAAAATGCCAGCTACGGACTTTCACTGTGCGCAGAGAGAAATGCTATGTCAAGTGCTGTTGCAGCAGGTGAAAAAGGCAAGCTGATAAAAATAGCTATCTTTTCAAAAAACAGAACAAACTGTATGCCCTGCGGCGCTTGCAGACAATGGATGGCAGAGTTTGCAAAAGATAAAGACATGCAGATTATTCTGGAGAGTGAAGATGCAAAATGCGCTGTTTTTACACTGGAAGAGCTACTTCCTTACGGATTTATGCTGTAAAATTCGCTACTGCATGCCAATAGCGCAGCGGATGGCTTGAGGCGGCAACTGCGGCAGTGTATTAGAATTAGTTGTGCAAACAAAAAACAGATTCAGCATTAACCGAATCTGTTTTTTTGTTATTTATTTATTTATTTATTTATTTATTAAATCTACATTCCTATAAGTCTTCTCAACTCATCAGGACGGCTTGTTTTAGCAAGTGCATCTTCTGCAGAAACCAGATTTTGTTTATACAGGTTTGCAAGAGCGGTTTCGAGAGTCTGCATACCGTGCTGTGCGCCTGTCTGAATTGCAGAATACATTTGAGACGTTTTACCCTCTCTTATAAGGTTGGCAATAGCACCGTTTACAACCATAATTTCCTGTGCCATTACACGACCTTTCTTTTCCCCGTCTTCATTAAGCTTTGGTAAAAGAGTTTGGGAAAATACTGCCGCAAGGGAGTTGGAGAGCATGATACGTATTTGCTGCTGTTGCCCCTGCGGGAATACGTCTATAATACGGTCAATTGTCTGGCTTGCGGAAGAGGTGTGTAATGTACCCATAACTAAGTGACCTGTTTCTGCTGCGGTAATAGCAAGAGAAATAGTCTCAAGGTCACGCATCTCACCTACGAGAATAATATCAGGGTCTTCACGCAAAGCTGATTTAAGAGCATTTGCAAAAGATCTTGTATCCTGACCGAGTTCTCTCTGGTGAACAACACTTTTTTTAGATTTATGTACAAATTCGACAGGGTCTTCGATTGTCAGTATGTGTTCATTTCTGTTTTCGTTAATATAGTCTATCATAGATGCCAGAGTTGTAGATTTACCGGAACCAGTAGGACCTGTTACAAGAATAAGACCTCTTGGTTTTTCCGTAATTTTTCTGACTATCGGCGGGAGACCCAGTGATTCGAATGTTGGAACCTGTGTATTAATCGTTCTGAATGCGGCAGCATAAGTTCCGTTGTTTTTGTAAACGTTTACACGGAATCTGCCAAGACCGTGGATACCGTATGAAAGGTCAAGCTCCCAGTCTTGCTCCAGCTTTCTTCTCTGTTCGTTATTTAATATCGGGAAAACAAGAGACTCTACATTTTCTGCAGTAAGTGCAGCTGCTTTTGTCCTTATGAGTTTACCGTCTATACGAAATACCGGAGGTAAATTTGCAGATATATGAATATCGCTGGCACCTTTGCCTACCGCATCTTCTAATAACTCTTCTATTAACATTTTATGCTCCTGTTATTATTCTGTTAATGTTATAATTAAATTGATTTACAAATAGATTTTACAATTTAGACATTCCATTGTCAAAAAATATATGGAGATATCATACTTATGACGCAGATAAAACCTGTAAAATTAAATAACTTTGAAATCGGAAAAGACAAATTAACCATACTTGCCGGTCCTTGTGCAATAGAAAGCAGAGATGTACTTTTTACGGTTGCTGAAGCGTTAAAAAAACTTACTTCAGAACTTGATATAAATTATATTTTTAAATCTTCTTTTGACAAAGCAAACAGAAGCTCAATAAAATCATTCCGTGGTCCGGGGCTTGAAAAGGGTCTCAGCATGCTTGCTGATGTAAAAAAAGAATTTGACTTACCTATAGTAACGGATATCCATTTGCCGGAACAAGCGGAGCCGGTTGCAGAAGTTGCTGATATTATTCAAATTCCCGCATTTTTATGCCGTCAGACTGATTTGCTTGTTGCAGCTGCAAAGACAGGCAAAATTGTTAATATAAAAAAGGGACAATTTCTTGCACCTGCTCAGATGAAACCGCTTGCACAAAAAGTCATTGATTCCGGAAACGATCGGGTTTTGTTTACGGACAGAGGTACAAGCTTTGGCTATAACAATCTTGTAGTGGATATGAGAGGCATACCTATAATGCAGGAAATGGGAATACCTGTGGTATTTGACGCTACACACAGTGTCCAATTACCAGGCGGCTGCGGAGATTGTTCTTCCGGCGAAAGACAGTATGTATCTACACTTGCTAAAGCCGCTATGGCTGCCGGTGCAAAAGCTTTATTTTTTGAAGTTCATTCGGATCCTGACAGAGCGCTTTGCGACGGACCTAATATGCTTTCCATAGATATGGCAAAGGATATATTCAAAATCTGTAATGAGATATTTAAACTGGTAAATTAATTGTCTGAGTGGGACCTCGCTTGTAGGAGTGGTACACGGAGTGCGAGTGGCGCCGAGTCTAGCATTTTACGGAAGTGACCCCATGCGCTTGTTGACTGTGCCGGACTTATTGTTAAATATTGAACTTGCTTATTGCACAGGTTCAACAAGTAGTCGGAGTCAGTTGACAATATGAAAATGTTGATTCCGGTAAAAATCAGCTGATTTTTTTGCCTGTTACGGATGCTATTTTTTCCAGATCGTTTTTAAGTGCTTCAAATTCTGACGGATAAAGTGATTGTGCCCCGTCGCACAGAGCAGTGTCAGGATCATAATGTACTTCTACGATTAGCCCGTCGCACCCTGCGGCTACTGCCGCTCTGGACATTGGAGCAACTTTGTCACGCAAACCCGTGCCATGAGACGGATCTACAATTATCGGCAGATGGCTCAACTTTTTGACAACCGGAATAGCGCTTAAGTCCAGAGTATTTCTTGTAATTCTTTCAAAAGTTCTTATTCCTCTTTCGCAGAGAATAACTTCTCTGTTGCCTCCGGATAATACGTATTCGGCAGCCATAAGCAGTTCTTCTATGGTATTGCATAAACCTCTTTTGATGATTACCGGCTTGTTTATATATCCTAATTCACGCAAAAGGTTAAAATTTTGCATATTACGGGCACCAACCTGCAATATATCAACATATTTAAGACACATCGGAATCTGTGAAATTTCCATGACCTCCGAAGTAACCGCCATTGCATATCTGTCGGCAACATCCCTTATGATTTTTAGTCCTTCTTCTCCGAGCCCCTGAAATGCATAAGGCGATGTTCTGGGTTTAAAAGCGCCGCCACGTAGTATTTTTACACCCATTGTGCTTAGCTGCTTTGCTGTTTTATCCATTTGTTCATAAGATTCAACCGTGCAAGGACCGGCTATTAGACCTGTATTATCTCCTCCGAATTTTACACCGTTTACTTCTATTACCGTGTCTTCGGGCTTAAACTGTCTGCCGGCGAGTTTGTAGCTGGAGGTGATTCTTATTACTTCTTTTACCCCGTCTAAAAGCTCAATGTCTCTGGGGTCAATAATTTTGCCGCCTACCGCCCCGATGACGGTCTGTACTTCACCTTTTGAAACATGTGCGTCAAAATTTTTTCTTTTTATAAAACTTACAACGTTCTGTATTTGTTCATCCGTTGCATTAGCGTTCATTATTATGAGCATAATTTTTCCTTTTCAATGTCGTTAATAATCAGTAGTGGCAAATTTATTTTTTACGGGTTTTATTTTTAGTATAAAATTGTACTGAAGTTGTTTATAATATATACGATGGTACT
Source organism: Candidatus Gastranaerophilales bacterium (assembly GCA_944326115.1). Lineage (GTDB taxonomy): Bacteria > Cyanobacteriota > Vampirovibrionia > Gastranaerophilales > Gastranaerophilaceae > Limenecus. The sequence goes on from CALVCQ010000057.1 coordinate 5,705, forward strand.
ACAAATATAATTTTTGTTGTATAATGTATAATACGCATATCAAAATTAGCGGAGACTTTATGTTAAATGTTAAAAGTAAAGACAAAAACACGTAAATTTCGTAAAATTGCCGATGATATAAGAAGCGATGTAAAAGCACCGCTTGTGGAGGCTCTGGAAAAATTTTATAAAAATCCAATGATGCAGTTCCATATTCCCGGACATACAGCAGGACGTGCTTCTTACCGCCCTTTTAAAAAACTTATCGGCAGCCGTGCTTTACTTTTAGATACAACTGATGAATTTGACAATCTGGGCACTCTCCACCCTGCCACCGGTCCGATAAAAGAGGCGCAGGAACTCGCAGCACAAGCGTTCGGCGCTAAAAGGACATTTTTCCTTCTCGGCGGTTCAACAATAGGCAATTTAACTCTTGCTATGTGTATGTCAAAAAAAGGCAAGAAAGTTATAGTCAACAGAAACTGCCATCGTTCTATACTTACGGGCATGATTATATCAGGAGCGGAACCGGTATGGATTCTTCCTGAAAAGCTTAATGAATGGTCTTTGTGGGGGGAAATAGAACCTGCGGAAATAGAAAAAGCACTTAAAGAAAATGATGATGTTGCTATGGTCTGGATTACAAACCCTACTTATGAAGGTGTTGTGTCTAATATCAAAGCAATAGCGAATATTTGCAAGAAGTATGATGTTCCGTTAATTGTTGATGAGGCTCATGGCTGTCTGTGGAATTTTAATAAAAAGCTTCCGCAATCTTCATTGCATCTTGGTGCCGATGCTGTTGTTCATTCTTTACACAAAACCGGCGGCAGCATGTCCCAGAGTTCAATGCTCCACATACCGGAAGGTTCAAAGTTCGACCCTGATGAAATAGAACGCACTCTGCAGCTTTTGCAGACAACCAGCCCTTCAATGCTTTTGATGGCAAGTCTTGACGCAGCACGTGCAAATCTGGAATCCAAACACGGAAAAAAACAGCTTAATCGTGCTATTCAATACGCAAAATATATCAGAAAAAGACTTCATAATATAGAAGGCGTTCATGTTTTGGAAGCTACGGAAAACTTTAATCAAGACATTACAAAAGTGTTTGTTAAAGTAGACGGATTATCGGGTAAACGTCTTGAAAGTATTCTTGAAATTGATTTTGACATTGAAGTCGAATCGGCAAGCGATATTGGTGTTTTGCTTTTGATTAATATAGGTAACACAAAACAGGAGATTCAATATCTTGTTGACTCAATAGAAAAAATTGCGCATTCAAATTATTCGGATATTTACTATATAGAAAAAAGAAAACACATGCCCATGCTTACACCAAAGATTGTTATGAATCCCCGTGAAGCATACTACGGTGACAAAGAAACAATAGAAAAAGAAAAAGCAACAGGCAGAATCTCTGCAGAAGTTATAGCGGAATGTCCTCCCGGAATTTCAATTCTTCTGCCTGGTGAATTGATTACGGAAGAACATCTTCCGTATCTCAACGAGTATAAATATCTGGAAGTAATTAAAGAGTAATTTGTCTGAGTGGGACCTCGCTTGTACCCGA
>CALVCQ010000058.1 GCA_944326115.1 Candidatus Gastranaerophilales bacterium
GGCGTAGGCAAACAGCAGGTGCGCCGTACGCCTCAGGATGCCCTCGGGTACAAGCGAGGTCCCACTCAGACAATTTTACTTTATATAGACCATGTAAATTTAAAGGGAAATCCGTATAATTGTATAATAAAACGGTAAATTCTGGAGAAAGAATCATGAATAGTAAAAAGAATAAATTTGTACCGGCATTTTCTCTGGCGGAAGCACTTATTACACTGCTGGTAGTTTGTTTGATTACACTGGCATCTATACCCGTATTAACAAAAAAGAAAAGAACTACAAGTGCCAGTGAACACGGCAGATGGATGTGCACACTAAACAGTCAGGGAAAACATGTAGTCTGGTCAACAAATTCAAGCGGAAGTATAGATAATCCGGACAGCTGGGATCGTGCTGACAGTGACTCTTGTACATTTGTTCCGCCCATAAATGCAAGAAACTTTGCAATATCACTCTCCGGCGGCGGAGGAGGCGGTGCGGGAGTACAGGTCTCTGAAGGCGGGTCGACAACCTGGAACTCCAGTTTTGCTGTAAATGTACCCGGATATTACGATTTTCTTGCAGTGGGTGCAGGCGGTACCGGAGGCGGTACAACCGATGTTGATGGTAAATCTAACAGCGGCGGTCAGGGTGCAGCTATTGCCATGAGAGTATTTTTAGACGACTCGGTAGATCGTGTAGAATTGACAAAGGGCACTGTCCGGACAGGTGAAAACGGAGGAAATAATAACGGGTTTCCGGGCAATGCTTCTACTGTAAAAGTTTTTGGCAAAGATAAATCTACCGGTCAAAGTTATGAAGACCTTTTAATAAATGCAGGCGGCGGTGCAGGAGGTAAAGGGGGCACCAGAGGCGCTGATGATGTTAAAGAAGAAAGAACAGCATCAAATCCAGGTCAGGGAAATGTCAGCCATACAAATCGTTTTACATTTACTTATCTTTGTCACGGTATTGGTTCATTATACACAAATTGTACAAATAACCCTGAAATGTTTGGCGGATTTTCTTCTGATTTTATACATGCATCTGATCAATATTGTTCGACAGGTTATCTTACTAAACCTTACCAGCAAAATCTAAATAAATTTTTTACGGATAAAAACAATACAACTATGGCTATATTTCCAGAGATAGAATGTGATAAGCATAATTCGGCGTTTAATAAAGATGCGATTTATTTATCAGATTCACAAAAAGATACCAGACAAAAATTTTGTGCAATGCCGGGTATTGGAGGCGGTGCAAGAGAATCCAGAAGCCCGTGTACAACAGGCGGCGAGTCTAATAAAGGTGGGAGAACCGGTACAGATGGCATAGTTATGGCGTCCACAAAATATTTTAGAACCGGAGACGGCGGTGAAGCAGGTGAGTCAGCCAAAAATTTATTCTACCCGAAATTTGAGACGAAAAAAATAAAAGTCTATATAGGCGCAGGCGGAAAAGGCAGTGAATCCGGCGCAGGCGAAGACGGCGGAAGTACCAGAATAGAAGGAGACAATATAACCATAATGCCGGTAAGCGGCGGTAAAGGCGGTAAAATGAAAGCTGACTCCGAGTCTGCAATGCAGACAACAGCCGGCGGAAACGGTGAAAAATCAGGATTGTTTTTTGATGTAGAACCTGAATTGCCTTTAGGCGGTTTAAATTATGAAGATCCGGAGGATCAAACCGGCGCATATAATTCATCAGAAAACGGTATTAAATCTAATATAGGTTACGGCTCAGGCGGTGGTGCAGGAGCAATAAAATTTGACCCCAACACCGGTCAGTATACAAAAGGTAAAGGTGCTGACGGCGCCCCAGGGGCAGTAATAATTGAATGGTAAATATAATACAATTCAAAATCAAAATGACGGAATATTTTATATATTCCGTCATTTTTGTATCTGCTGCATAATTGGTCAACCAATTACACAATTCTTTGTCTTTAGAAATTTTCATATTGTCAACTGACTCCGACTACTTGTTGAACCTGTGCAATAAGCAAGTTCAATATTTAACAATAAGTCCGGCACAGTCAACAAGCGCATGGGGTCTACCTCTCAGAAACAATACTTAATTGTTTCTTCGGCAGAGTCGTAAAATGCTAGACTCGGCGCCACTCGCACTCCGTGTACCACTCCTACAAGCGAGGTCCCACTCAGACAAACTTTTGATAATAATGTCATCGAATTATGTAACATATACAATTCTGAAAATTTATAAAATATCAATCGGGTCAACATCTACAGTCAGCCTGATATCCTCGGGCAGTTTGATTTGAGAAAGAAAAGACAGCACAAATCTTCTGCCTTTTTCTTCGAGCTTATTTTTTATCAAAATCTGAAACCTGTAATACTCCTGCAAACGTTCAATTACACACGAATTTGGACCCAAAACGGCTATAGGCTCTGTGAGTTGTCTTTTATCAACAATATCATTCAACCGCATAGCAATTTCCTGAGCACTGCGCTCTGCCCTGTACTGATTTTTTGAGGATAAGATAATTCTTATAATTTGACTGAACGGCGGGTAGTCAAAATCTTCTCTTGCCTGTATTTCGGTTTTATAAAATGTCTTATAATCCTGCTCTTTTGCCGTTTCTAAACCGAAAAAATCAGGGTTGTAGGTTTGAAAATAAACTTCTCCGGGGTTGTCACCTCTTCCGGCACGTCCTGCAACCTGTGTCAGCAGCTGAAAACCTCTTTCGCAGGAGCGAAAATCCGGCAGATTAAAGCCGTTGTCTGCATTTATAACGCCTACAAGTGTGACATTAGGATTATCCAAACCTTTTGCAAGCATTTGTGTGCCTATAAGTATATCAATTTTTCCGCTTCTAAAATCGTTCAGAATTTCTATATGCTGATTTTTTCTGGAAAGAGTGTCACTGTCCAATCTTGCTATATTGCTGTCAGGAAAAAGCTTTTGTGCAACGAGTTCGACTCTTTGCACACCCGTGCCGCAGTTTCTTATGGCATCACTACCGCATTTAGGGCATTGTGTAATCATGGGCTGTTCATGTTCACAGTAGTGGCATTTCAGCGTCTGTGTCTGTGAATGAAATATAAGCGGTATAGCACATTTCGGACACTGGATAACTTCCCCGCATGCCAGACACTGAGTGTAAGTGGAAAACCCCCTGCGGTTCATCAGTATGATAGTTTGCTTTTTGTCTTTTAAGTTTTGTTCGATTGCACTGACAAGCGCACGGGAAAAAATGCCGTTGTTTGCTCTGAAATGTTCTTCTCTCATATCTATAACACGTACTTTTGCAAGCGGGTAATCGTTGTAGCGTTTTTTCATTTCGATAAGATTGCCCGAGTTTTTTGCATAATAATATGTGTTTATATCAGGAGTGGCGCTGCCTGAAACCACCGGACAATTATTCAATTCAGCAAGTTTTTGTGCAACTTTTTTTGCATCATAACGGGGAACAGGCATGGTTTGTTTATATGAGCTGTCGTGCTCTTCGTCTATTATAATGAGTCCGATATTTTTCAAAGGCGCAAATACAGCAGACCTTGCTCCTGCCAGAATACGGATTTTATTGTTTTTAATCTTATTCCAAACATCAAATTTTTCACCGTCAGAAATGCTTGAATGCCAGATAGCTGTTTTTTCTATACCGAATCTTCTTGCCATACGCTGTGTAAGTACAGAGGCAAGAGCAATTTCCGGTGCAAGAAACAAAACATTTTTTCCCTGTTCCAGCACTTTTTTTATTGCTGCAAAATACACTTCTGTTTTGCCGGAGGAGGTTACTCCGTGCAGAAGAATATTATTGTAGCTGCCAAGTCTTTTTTCTATTTCATTATAAGCGTTTTGCTGTTCCTCAAGCAGTTCGGGGAATGGTTCTAATTCTTGCTGCTTAAATATTTCCAGAGGATTTCTAAAAAGCTGTTTTTCTGTTATCTGTGCACAGCCGAGATTTACGAGCTTATTAAGTGTTGCTCTTGTTGTTTTTACCTGTTTTTCAAAGTTAATTAGCTTTGTTTTGCCTGTTTCCTGAAGGATTTTTAAAATTTCAATCTGTCTTTTTGTTGCATTATCAAAGGTTTTAAATTCTATAAATTTTTCTGTCTGCTCTTTTTGTATGCCTGATAAAAATTTAACAGGAACGGCGCATTCAAGCACATTTTGAATGGAGCAAAAATAATAATCCGCTGTCCATTCAAGAAATTTTAAATACTTTATATCAAAAATCGGAGTGTAATCAAGAATTTTTGAAATATTTTTTGCTTTTATGCCTTCCGGAAGATAGTTAGAAAACCCTACAATATAAGCATTTATAAGCCCCATTCTCCCGAAAGGCACACTAACCGGCTGTCCGATTTTTATAACCGGTTTCATATCTTCCGGGATAAGATAGCTGAAAGTTTTGACCCCTATACCTTTTATGGATGTAAGAACGAGGGCATATTTATTCAACATGCCCTCTTGTTGTTCTTCAATTATATCTGCCTCATTATTCAGCGTCATCTGCGGTCATAAACTCTTTCATAGCTTCATCAATAGCGTCTTTTAAAAGTTCAAGATTGTCCGGAGAGACTGTAACGCCTTTTTTTGTCGGCAGCCAGTTTAAGCCGTCATCTGTTGTATAATAAATTCTTAAATCAAGGTAGCTTTTACCCTTGTATTCGTTTATGGATATTTGCAGTTGTTCTGTTGCGCTTCTTGGTATGGTTGCGATAATTTTTGCTTCTGATGCCATAATAGTTCTCCTCTATATTTTCTGAATTTAATTGTATCATGTATTTTTCGCTTTGTAACTTTTATAAAAAATGATAAAATATTCACAGGTGTTTAAGCTTGTATATGTAAATGCAGAAAATTTTCACCATAATATACGGGTAGTTTATGGCAAAGATAAGAAATTTAGCTTTTAGAGATATACCGAAACTCAAAAAAATGATTTCCATGATATCAAATTTGAGCAGTGCAGATGTCGGTTTCGGCTATAAATCTTATGTTCCTTTCCCTTTAAACTGGATAAACCGTATTTTACCTTTGCAGTTAAAATTTGCTTCTGATTCGTATGTTGCTTTTGATGAAAATAAAATTTGCGGACTTGTGACTTTGAAAAAACAGGAAAAAAATCCGCAAAGCTGGAGAATATCAAAACTTTTTCTTGATGAAAACGGATATGACACGGGCAGACAGCTTGTCAGTTTTGTTACGGCAAGATACGGCGCAATGGGTGCAAATACTTTTACAGTAAAAGTAGATGAAAATCATGAAGAACTTCTGGAGCTTTTTTCAAAAGGCTGCGGATTCAGGGTTTGTGCTTCGGAACAGTTATGGGCATTGGAAGACATAAAACTGGCGCCGTCGTCTCTGGACAAGAAATTTTTTCGACCTTTTAAAAATTCTGACGCTGCGGCTGCTGCAGGGATTTACAATGATTTAATTTTTCCTCATTTCAGATATTCTCTTGCCAAAAAACCTGCCGAGTTTGAAAATGTTTGTTGCAACGGGTTATACAAAACCTCTTTTTTCCGTTATGTTCTCGAGGATACATCAGAACATTCAGTAAAAGGTTATTTTTCTATTCAAACAAGTGATAATGAAAACTTTATTCTAAATGTTGATTTAGTGAGTGCATTTGATGAATATCTCGGAGATGTAATAAATTTTGCAATAAGCCAGATACTTATGAGAAAAAAGAATTTTAAACTCTATTTCAGAAACAAAAAATATCAAACTAACGGCGCAAAAATAGAAAAATATTTAAAAGAAAACGGTTTTAAGAATGTAAAAAATCAGATAGTGCTCGTTAAAGACTATTATAAAAGAATACAGGAAAACGAAAGATATACAAAACCTGCAATTGCGTTTTCCGAAATTTCGAGAAAACCAGCTTTCAAGATCTAGTCCGGCATTATTAATTAATTAATTAATTATAATTTCTCCCTGCCGGAGCACTTTTATGTTATTATCTACAGCCAGCGCTACGGTAGAAGCAAGCCCCTGACATTCGAAGCTGTAATCTTCAAATACGTAATCCACACGGGAACCGACAAAGCTTACTGCCTGTGAATAATTTAAGGCAGGAGGCTGGTGAGAAAGATTTGCGCTTGTTGTTGCAAGCACATGTCCTTCTATTGACTCACACAAACGTTTAAATACGGGATTGGCGGGAACACGAATACCGACTGTATTTTTAAAAGATGTAACAAAATCCGGTGTTTTATCAGATTTTTCAAAAATTAACGTTAATGCACCCGGAAAATATTTTTCCATCAATTCCTGTGCATTTTCAGGAATATTTTTTACATAAGGAAGCAGATAATCTACTCTGTCAGACATCAATATTAAAGGTTTTGAACGGTCACGATTTTTGAGTTCATAGATGTTTTCCACTCCTTTTTCACAGTCCGGCAGGCAGCCCACACCCCACACAGTATCGGTAACATAACATACAACACCGCCTTGCTGCAATTTAACGTTCAATTCTTTTACAAAATTTTTATCATCAAAAATCATTTTTTCCATATATTCAAAAATACAGCTCTTGCTCATCATAGTCAATGTATTATCAACAAAAGGTTTTTAAAATATGTCTGAGTGGGACCTCGCTTGTAGGAGTGGTACACGGAGTGCGAGTGGCGCCGAGTCTAGCATTTTACG
>CALVCQ010000059.1 GCA_944326115.1 Candidatus Gastranaerophilales bacterium
TGAGGCGTAGGCAAACAGCAGGTGCGCCGTACGCCTCAGGATGCCCTCGGGTACAAGCGAGGTCCCACTCAGACAATCGCAGTTTACGCTATAAAAGGCTAAATTGCTTATTTATTTTAATATTTCATCAAGTTTTTTTGTTTTATACATCTGTTCCAGATTATCATATCCGCCTATATAGCAATCGTTTATGATAATTTGCGGCACTGTTGAGATAGCGGATTTATTGTATTTGCGGCTCAAGTCGCTGCACATTTCATCAAAACTGCTGTCGCAGTTTATTTCTTCAAAATTAATATTCAGCATTTTTAAAAGTTTTTTTGCTTTTATACAGTAAGGACAAGTTGTCATAGTATAAATAACAGCTGTATTCATAGAGTTCTCCTTATTTTTTATTTTTAAAACATATTAACAATATACCACTGTTTGATAATATGAAATATTAAAATAATTTATTTTATCAGATTTATTTAAAAGATTTTTATATAATTCTGAATCGTTTGTAAAGATTATTGAAATTATATGTATAAAGAGTTATAATTAAAAAGCTGGAGAGAAAGTGTAATTTTTAAATAGGAGAAAGGAGATTAAAAGATGCAAGTAAGTTTTTCCACAAACGCAATTTCATGCCAACCGCTCAGAAGTTTTGGAAAATTACAAAAGCCTCAAACGAAAGATACTCCTTTACCCAATGAACCTGCTTTTTCTTCTTCTACTGTATCCAGAGAAGAATATGATAAATTAAATGCAAAATATGACCTTCTCAGCCGTTTTGCCGTAGCACAGGTTGAGCAATACAATCAGCTTGCCGCAAAATATAAAGCCATGATGGAAAAATAATTAATTCAGGCTGATATTTTTCAGGTGCTCAATTTTTACTCTGTCTGTTTTTAAGTCGTTGATTACAGAAATAATATCTATACGGCATTTTTTGTAATGTTCTTTGGAATTCTGCAAATAAGAAAGACCTGCTTTATATATATTTTCTATTTTTGATTTGTTTACTGCTTCAAACGGATGTCCGAAGGATGTACCGGATCTGGTTTTTACTTCTACAAAAACAAGGGTGTCTTTGTCTTTTGCAATAATATCAATTTCTGCAAACCGTGAATATCTGTAATTTCTCTCTATAATTTTATAACCGGATTTTTGAAGATAATCGGCTGCTTTTTGTTCACCAATTTTCCCTTTTATTTTATTTGAAGAAGTGTTATGCATAAATTGCTTCCATTTCGTTTACAATTTCCAAAAGCCTTTTTCTGCAGGACTTCGGATACAAGATTTCACATTTGTCAAAATATCTTAAAAGTCGCCTTATCAAAAGCTCTCTGTCTTCACTATTGTTTGAAATTATTATGTAATCATCACCGGACTCAATAACTGTTTCATTTTTCTTTAGCATATAAGAATGAGCCAACCTGCCGTACAACTTAAATAAAACAGACGAAGGAGAAGCTTTTTGTTGCTTTTGAGGACTCTGTGACACAGCCACAATATTTTCCAGTATAAATTCTTTGTAGTCATTATCTTTATTGTCATAAGCTATTAATACAGCCTTGCCCTTTTTGTAAATAACATTGAGAGGAGAAAGTTTATAAGATATTACTTCATTTGAATCATAGTTTTTATACTTAATTTGTATTCTTAATTTGTCGTTACAGTATTTTTCAAACTTTATTATATTTTTATCTTTTATGTCGGGATTTTTCTTAGGTTTGTACGGTTTTATATTTAATGTTTTTGCAAGACGGTCGGTTTCGCCGGAAAAACTTCTTTCAATAATTTCAAGTGATTCAAAAATATTATTTTTAAAGCTTTCATATCCTATGTTATTTATATAATTTTTTATAAACAGCATTATAGCTAAATCATTTTTGTCCAGATGCACCGGGTCAGGATTCTTTTTTATAAAATATTTTCCGTTTATTTTTTCGATATTGATGTTTAGAAGTCTAAAGGTATTTAAATATTTTAAGATAAGCTCTTTTCTGTAAAAATTGTTTGTTGTGCTTTCCAGATATCTGAGCATTTCATCCGGTGACAACGGCTGTTTTGTCAGCACTTTTAATGTTTCCAAAACTCTAAGACCGGCATTTGTATACTTTTTATTTTTCATTGTTTTTATACCCCGTTTTTATACTGTTGAGATGTACAAGCAGCTCCTGTCTTATTGATTCCGGAGAAACAATTACACAATCTGTACCGTAAGAAAGAATTTTTTGAAAAAAATTAAATTTGTTTACAACCCGTGATTTTATTGTCAGACAATAACCTTTGTCCGTATCCGCCCTCATTATGGTTTCATTATTGTTTTCTGTATACATCAAAGCACTGTAACCTTTAAGCTTGTATGTTACAATTGCTTCCGGTTTTTTATATACCGTTTCACAGGTATTTGAGAATATTTGTACACAGTTTACACGCTTAATTTTATCCACTCTCAAAAAAGCAAAGTTGTTATACTTTTTGCAATAACCCCACACATAAAGTTTGTCATTTTCAAATGTCAAATATTCAGGCACAAAATCCAGATTTTCCTTCTTATTTTGCGGTGAATCATAACAAATGCTGATTTGCTTTTTGAGTTTTGAATAAATAATAAGCTCGTTTAAAATATCAAAGTTGATAAGAGCAAGAGGGTGTTTGTATATTAACAGATTTTTAGTATCCTCATCAGGCGCCAGTTTTGCAATTTTAAAATAAAAATTGTTAAGATAAATTAAAAGATCCAAGTCTTCAAAAGTTATTAAGCTTTCTCTTAAACTCTGCAATGCATAAATATTGTTTACAGAAAACTGCAGATTAAAAGGATGGGATTTTAAAACATATTTGTTTTTTGTTCTCTGGTTGGGTCTGCTTATTATACAGCCCGCATTTTTTAAAGTGTTTACGGTAATTGTTACAGTATCTTTTGATTTGTCATTTTTTAATAAAGGATCATTGGAAAAAAGCTCCAGAATCTCATCTCTTGTTCTGGCTGCTTCCAATAATTTAAAAAATAAGAATAATGCCCTGTAACCTGTTTTGCTGATGTTATTCTCTGCACAATTACATCTTTGCGTATCAGGCTTCATAGCACACCTGCTCTTTTATTACTGTTTTGATACCTTTATTCCGAAAGAATTTTGAGAAAATTTCTTTTCTTCTTCTTTAATATCAATTTTGTTGATAATACTTGCCCGTTTTTTACGGAAAAGCATGTCAGTAAATGCTTCTATTCTTGTTATAAATCCTGCTTCACCTGTTTGTTCGTCAACAGAAAGATTTAAAACAGGTTTATTAAACTTTCTTGCCGCACGGGAAATTCTTTCTACCATAATCGAATCCGGACCGCATCCGAATGCGTTAATTGTAATAATACCATCTATATTATTATCCTGCAGATAATGTCCTGCAGCACCTGTCATTTCGTATTCATTAGCCCAGTAAAGTTTTGACTCCATGGAAGAAATACCTTCTTTTAACTGTTCAATTGACAATTGTTCTGCCGTATAGGTTTTTACATCAAGTTTTTCAAGCTTATCAAAAATTTTCATTGAAATTCTTTCATCATAAAGATTATAATTATGCGCAAGAACAGCAACGGAAATAGGGTATGATTTCTGATTGTTCGTAATCACAACCTGCCCTTTTTTAGCATAAGCCAGAGCCTTTTCAAAAGATAATCCTGAGTTCAGCATGATTTTAAAATTATTCATGACTTTCCAGCCTTCTTTTGATGCTTTTCTTATTCTTTTTTCATCAGTAATTCCAAACGGAGCGACAGCTTCTTTTAAAAATACGTATAAACCTTGATTTTTTTCTGATTTATCAAGAGTTGCATCAATAATAGTAAAATCTTTTTTTACAACATTTTTTATTAAATCCGGAAGTCCTCTGATTTTTGAACAGTTATAAATTTTATGGTCTATTGATTGAATAGACGGTATAAATATCTTATCCACACCTTTTTCAAGAAGGTTTAGTATGTGTCCGACATAAACTTTTATAGGCAGACAAGTTTCCGAAACAACCAGTGCCGACCCTGATGACATGGTCTGTTTTGTTGTCCTGTCAGAGATTACCATCTCAATGCCTAAATCCTCAAAAAAACCGTACCAGAACGGAAAATAATTGTAATAAGACATTGCTCTGGGGATACCTATTTGCATTGTTTCGGACATCAATTCTTCCTTTTTTAGTTAATAACACTTATAAATCTACAAATTTTATTATAAATCAAAAAAATATTTTTTTAATAAGTCATATTTTGCTCCAAAAATTCAAAAATTTTTTAAATCCTGAAAACACTACAAAAATAGTAGTTATTAAACCATTTTACATCTGCTACAATCTTAATAAAACTTAATAAAAATACAAAAATTAAGTGTAAAGGGTACACATATTTGTTAATATATGTTAAAATTATCGTTACCAGTTAGCAATTTTCATCACTGTTTTGCTTTAACTATTTTGTAGACCGTGGTAGGAATGAAATGAAGTTACAACAAATAAGTTACGCCAGAAGTATTAATAATAACAATACGGAGTACAATCGACGCCAAAAGAAAAACCCTTCTTTCGGCAATATTGCCGTAGGTTTTGCTAATTTTATTGAAAACAACGGTTTTCTCGGAGAATTTTTGACAATTGATACCTGCGGTATGATGGCACCCCGTACTGTTCAAGGATATTTACGCAACAAAGAAGAGCTTGGACATTTAAATTATAAAGCAGGTCAGGAAGAACTTGTAAGAGAATTATTGTCCGGTCCGGCATTTTTCTACGTTCCTTTAACAGTAATAACCGCAGCCGGTCTATTGAGAGGCAAAGCCGCCAAAGTACAGACAAAAGTTCTGGAAAGCTTCAAAACATTGATGAAAGCAACACCTGTTAATCTCAAAAATGCAGCCGAAACCAAAAATAATTTTATAGATACTGTTATAGACAAAGCTTTTGGCGATTATAGCAAAGAGACAAAACTTGTTGATAAGCTTAAAGAATTAATGCAAAATTATCTGAAAAAAGGCTCCCCAAAAGGCGAAATAAGAAAAGAAGCAGACAAAGTACTTACAAAACTGAACAAAGCAAACGGAAGATTTTTGGATAACGCAGATACAATAAAAATCGGTGATAATGCTCAGTTTAACATAAAAGATTTCTTTAAAGATATGTCAAACTATCTTGATGACTTTACAAATAAAGCCTCGAAAACAAAAAAACCCGCAGAGGAATTTATTGAACATTTTCACAAAAAAGCAAAAGATTTCAGAAATCTGATAAATATACTGGCGGTTAGTGCTTTATCAGCCTTTTTATTGATAATACCAAAACTTTATCAAACATCAAAAAGCTTCCCGGGCAAAGACGGCTTGAACACAGGTGAAGCAAATAATAACACTCAAACAACTCTGTCTCCGGATGAAAATCAAGTAAAGGAGGCTGTGTAATGAGAATCCAACCTTATTCAAACAGTCAGTCTTATGCAGCAGCAAAAACAAATAAAAACACTTCTTTTGGTGCAACACCTAACGTAAGCACTGCAAGAAAAATATTTGAAGGGCTCGGCAATGCTTGTAACATTGAAGCAAACGGTTCTTTAACAAGACTTATGTTTTTCCTCGTAGGTACACTGTTTATGCTGGGCGGAAGATTTGTTAAATCCCGTGATAATGATGAAAGAAGAGAAGTTATTACACGTGATGTTCCAGCTGTAGCTTTGTCTGTAGGCGGTGCTCCGTTTATTAATAAGGCAGTTGCCTACGGGATATCAAAATTGTCAGGTGTTCCCATAGTTACACTGGGTGACACTAATGCGCCTCTGATAAAACTCGGCAAGGACAAAGCAACAGGTGATTACAAATATAAATTTGGCAGACAGGGAGAACTGTTCAGCGCCAATTTTTCTTCACAAAAACAGGTAATCGACTGGTACTCTGATTTTGCCTCTATGGACAATGCTCTTGTTAACTTTTCCGAAACAGTTAACAAACATGGCGGTAATTTAAGAAAAGTATTTAAAAAATTAGGTTTTACGGATAAATTAAACGCTGTTACAGATGCAGTTGAAAATGCTAAAATACTTGATGCATTAAAAGAAGCACAAACCAACGGCTCTCAATCATTTATTGATTTGGAAAAAGCGTTGAAAGCGCTTGGCAATGACAATAAACTTGTTAAATACGCCAAAAAATCACAGGCATATGTAAAACTCGGCGGTATCGCATTTATGGCAGCACTGCTCGGGTACTTCCTTCCTCATTTAAATATCATAACAACACGCAAAAAATATCAGAAAAAGCTGGATGAGGGCAAAATTACTCAGGAAGATTTCCAGAAAAGAATGATGAGAACATCACCGGTATTCCGTGTTTCTTCAGGGGTGCTCAGTTTCCATCAAACCTCGGCTATAAAAACATTCAAAAATCTTTTGAGCATGGCTGAACCGTCTTCCCGTTTTGAATAATCACGGCAATAATCAACACAGTCTTGTTTAAGACATTTTTCATATTGTCAACTGACTCCGACTACTTGTTGAACCTGTGCAATAAGCAAGTTCAATATTTAACAATAAG
>CALVCQ010000060.1 GCA_944326115.1 Candidatus Gastranaerophilales bacterium
GCGTAGGCAAACAGCAGGTGCGCCGTACGCCTCAGGATGCCCTCGGGTACAAGCGAGGTCCCACTCAGACAAAATTTTTCATAATATTTCCAAAAAAAATTAAAATTATGAAACTATTGCAACACCGGAGCTTGTACCCAATCTGTCCGCACCTGCCTGTATCATTGCAAGAGCTTTTTGTTTGTCTCTGATACCGGCAGAAGCTTTTACCCCCAATCCGTAGGGTTTGACTGTTTTTGACATAAGTTCAACATCTTCGGCTTTTGCGCCTTCCCCGTTTTTAACAAACCCGGTTGATGTTTTAACAAAGTCTGCTTTAGCGTCCACACAAATTTCGCAGGCTTTTTTTATTTCTTCTTTTGTCAGCAGGTCAGTTTCAAGAATTACCTTTAAGGGTTTATCCAAACAAGCTTTTTTAACCTCTTCTATATCGTTTTTTACAAATTCCCAATCTTTATCCTTAATTTTTGAAACATTAATTACCATATCAATTTCATCAGCACCGTCTTCCACTGCTTTTTTTGCCTCAAAAGCCTTAACATCGCTTCTGTTTGCTCCCAGAGGAAAGCCGACTACAGTTACTGTTTTTACATTTGTATCTTTTAGATATTGTTTTGCCATGCTAACATTACAGGGGTTTATACAAACACCCAGAAACCCGTATTTTTTTGCTTCTTCAAACAGTTTTATCAGTTCCTCTTTTGAAGCATCCTGTTTTAAAAGTGTATGTTCAATATATTTTGAAAGTTCCATATCAAAGTCCTTATTTTATTTACTTTATGCTTTAGATTTATAAACTGATATTTTCCGACAAAAACTGTGCTGATTTAATTTTTTTCGGCGCAAATTGTTCAACATGTCTTTTTAAAAGGTCAAAACAAAATCCGCAAATTCTTTCCGTAGCAAGTTCATCGTATTTTGTTTTAGCTTCAAAATCAAGCTGCAAAAGAGTATTTAAAAAATCTCTTATTTTATAATGTAATTTTACAGTCTTTAAATTATGTTTCCTGCATTCTGCACATACTGTTCCGCCGCTTTCGGGAGAAAAATACATATCTTCTTTATCAAGAGCATTCCCGCAGCAGACACAGGTTTCCAGCTCCAGTGAATATCCTGCTATGTGAGTAATTTTAAGCTGAAACCTTAACACAGCAAGCAAAAGCTCTGTTTTGTTTTTTGATTTTGATATTGCATCCAGTGTTTTGTAAAACAGTTCATAGATTTCTTCGCTGTTAGGATCGTTTTCTACCCCGAAACTGTGCACAATATCTCCGCAATAAATTGAATACAAAAGTTTATCCATGTCATTGCGGGAGTTTTTAAAAGTATTTATTGCCTGTGCCTGACAGATTGTATCAAGATTTCTGCCATGACGCAGCATAAGCTGGTTTGCAACAAGCATATCCATTCTTCCGCCGAGCTTGCTGGTGGTCTTTTTTGCACCTTTTGCAACACCTCTTATAATCCCTTTATCTTTTGAATACATGACAATAATTTTGTCAGTTTCAGACAAATTATAAGATTTGAGATTAATAGCATTTGTAGTAAAGTTTTGCATGACTTTCCGGCTTAAAACAAATTAAAACTGAATATTAAAGCTCTCTGTTGTTCCGTGGTAGGCGCCTCTTAACATTTGTTCTATTTCAACTTTGTTATCGCTTACTTCCACCGCAATTTCTTTAGATATCAAATCTTCTTTTATAAGCTGCATTAAAGACATGTTCATAGTAATCATGTCATTATAAGAACCTTTTTTAACCAGATCATAAATTTGCTCAAGCTCATCTTTGATAATAAAGTCCTTAATGGTAGGAGTAACAACCATAATTTCACATGCCGGTATACGTCCGTGTCCGTTTTTCATAGGAATAAGTTTTTGAGCAACACATGCTTTCAGGGTTTCAGCCAGCTGTTTTCTTACATTTTCTCTGTCAGAAGGCTCATACATGCCCACAATTCTGTTAACTGTTTGTATAGCGTCGTTTGTATGCAGAGAAGATATAACAAGGTGCCCTGTTTCTGCCGCTTTCATAGCACTTGTCAGTGTGTCTATGTCTCTGATTTCACCTATCAAAATAACATCCGGATCCTGTCTTAAAGCATATTTTACACCGTCCGGAAAAGAAACCGTATCTATTTCCACCTGTCTTTGTGTAATAATACAGTTTTTGTTGGAATAGATAAATTCTATAGGGTCTTCTATTGTAATTATATGTTTACGTTCATTTTTGTTTATTAAATCAATTAAAGACGCTATTGTTGTAGACTTACCCGAACCTGTAGGTCCCGTGATAAGAACTATACCGCTGTTAAATCTGGAAAAAGAATTTATAGCCGGAGGCAGCCGCAATTCCGAAAAAGTAGGTATTTCATAAGGAATTATACGAAACACAAGACACGTATTACCCATCTGTCTGCCCAGATTCACCCTGAATCTTGAAACTCCCTTTATTTCATAAGCAAAATCCAGATCAAAAGCAGCCTGTACTTTTGTGCGCAAATACTTTGGAAGTACTACATTTAATACATGCGAAATATCTTTTTCTCTTATAACCGGATAATTTGTTTTTACAATTACACCGTCTTTTCTTACAACCGGTACTTCATCTATACGAAGATGAACGTCAGAAACGCCTTCTTCTACCGCTTTTCTTAAAAAAACGTTTATATCAAAAATAACATCATTTTTTTCCAAAGTAATCTCCTCTGTATCATTTTGCCAAAAATCTCTTCTTATTAAATCCGTAAAATATATTATATTTTTATAACAACCAAAACAGTCTTTGTATTTACATTTTAACCGAATTGTTAAGAAAAGAAAATATTTTATTAATTTTTACATAATTTTCCTAAAGTTTTGAAAAAAAATGCCGTTATGTATATACGTGAACCGAAGGGATGAAGAAAAAACGGTTCGAACGTACACAATTTGGAGGCGTATTCGTGATTACAAAAAACATGTATTTGGACATTGAATCTGAAATGGCATTGGAAGAACTTCAAGAAGACCTTCAGGACATCAAACTTATGTTCAACGAAAAAAAATGTTTTAAGCAGAGAAAAAAGGAGAAAAAATTTAAAAACAAATTGTGCTGGGAGTAGTACTCCGTTTTTATAACAATTGAATAGATTTAAAAAACCGGCTATATAAAGCCGGTTTTTTCGTTGACAAAAACTCGAAAAAATCGGAAAATACTATTAATCACTAATAAGTAACAAATTGTTAAGAGCATGCTCTGTTTTAGTAAATTAATATTTTGATTACACTTTATAAAGATGTGTGTATATTAGTTTGATAAAAATAAAAAAATAACAGGTGGGTGAATATGTTTAATTTGAAAAATTTAAAAATTGTAAAACAGCTCAAATCAATTAAACCCAGATTAAAGTGGCTGATGTTTTCACAGATTCAGGATTACAAAATTAACTCAAAATACATTGATATGATTTGCTCTGACAATGACACCCAAACAGCAAATGACAAACTTGAGGATATTGTAAAAGAATCTTTAATTCGTGAATTTTCACCGGAAATTCAAAATATGAAATCTTTTGATTTTCTTGTTGATGCAGTTGTGCACAACCTCAAAAAGAAACAGCTTGCTGCTTATGATACAGAAATAAAAGAATAGCTTAAATAAAAATTTTATATACCAAAAATGATACTTACAGGCAATGTTAGTATCATTTTTTTTGTAAAAACTATTAATTATCTAATTTTCATATTGTCAACTGACTCCGACTACTTGTTGAACCTGTGCAATAAGCAAGTTCAATATTTAACAATAAGTCCGGCACAGTCAACAAGCGCATGGGGTCACTTCCGTAAAATGCTAGACTCGGCGCCACTCGCACTCCGTGTACCACTCCTACAAGCGAGGTCCCACTCAGACACCCTGTGCCGCAGATACCTGCAGCATCGCTCACTTTTGACTTCATATCACGAATTTTTCGTACTTTAATTAAACAAATATCGGGAGTAATACTGTGACAACAATTATAGGCATAAAAGTTAACAACAGAACTGAAAACGCAGCCGGTGTTCAGGAAATTTTAACAAAATTCGGTTGTGTAATAAAAACAAGAATAGGACTGCATGAACAAATCAACGGTCAATGCTCGCCGGCGGGGATTATTCTTCTTGAAATAACCGATGATATAAAAGCCGTTGAGATAACCAACAAGCTTTGTGATATAGAACAAATAGAAATCCAGCAGATGAAGTTTTAACAAACTCTGCGGATACTGTTTTAAAAAAATTTGTGATAAAACCCTGACTCCATCTCCGGCGATAACCGCCGGACAACTCTATGCTGCAACCGCAACACCTGATGAAATAGTTATTGACGGAAGCTTTTTTAATTTTGCTTGTGGTATAATTTGTTTTGAAATTTAATAAATATTGGATAAAGTATGAAAGTAAGCGTAAAAGTACCGGCTACAACAGCAAATCTGGGACCCGGTTTTGATTGCCTCGGTCTTGCTCTGCCGATTTATAACACAATAATTGTTGAAGAAACCATTATGCCCGGCACGGGCATAGAAATTAATATTTTAGATGAAACTCATGAGCAAGATATTATTTCCATTCCTACAGATGAAAACAACATTGTATACAAAGCAATAGAGCTTTTATACAACTCTATAGGACAAACACCAAGCGAACTTAAAATTACCATAAAAACCCAAATCCCTATTGCACGTGGACTCGGCAGCTCTGCATCAATTATCGTAGGCGGGCTGATTGCAGCAAATGAGCTTCTCGGCAGACCGGCAGATGAAGCCGCTTTATTGTCGATTGCAACAGAGATAGAGGACCATCCCGACAATATTACTCCGGCTGTTGTCGGAGGTTTTGTTGTTTCTTCTCTTGAAGAAGACGGGAGTGTTGTTTATTCAAAAATAAACTGGCCGAAAGATTGGAATATAACCGTTTGTATTCCTGATTACGAACTTTCCACAAGCATTGCACGCTCTGTTTTGCCTGCAGAGGTTTCTTTAAAAGATGCTGTTTTCAATCTGAAACATACAGCCATGCTTGTACAGGCTGTTAATACACATGATGAAAAACTTATGAAAATAGCACTGGATGACAGATTGCACCAGCAATACAGAGAAAAACTCGTCCCCGGCTTAACCGAAATTAAAGAAGCTCTAAAACATGAAGAAAATGTTCTGGGCGTAGTAATAAGCGGAGCCGGTCCTTCCGTACTTGTTATATCTTACGGAAATCATCTGAACAAAATAAGAGAAACCGTATCAAAAGTATGGTCTGATTTAAATGTAAAATCAAAGATATTAACGCTTCAAGTAGAGGAGCAGGGTGCAAAGGTTATAGAATGAAAATTTTTTCGTACGAAAGAACGGTAAAAAATCAAATACGCCTTAGTTTTTTCGGTATAAAAATTAAATTATCACTGCAAAAAAACAGGCTTGATGTATGGCGCAGACTGTTTTTTACAATGCTTGCAAAAAACGTTGTATTTTTTGACAAAAATATTGATGTAAAAAAGTATGACAATATAGTTCCGCTTGGAAAAAATTGCGAACCGGCAACAACATACAAAAATTATTACGGTGCCTTTATGGATTCTTATATATACAACTGGGCACTGTATTCCGACAAAAAAAAATATATTGATTCCATAATACATCCCGAAAAAATTTTTTCCGGCGATATCAAATTTTATCAAACATCAAACTCATGGGAATGTATGGTCACAAACATTACTTTTCATTCCAATTCCCAGCCGGAAGAACTTTTGGATAAAGACGGAAATCTTATACCAGAAAAAAAAGAAAAAGAATTTGAAGACATAAAAAGTAAAATAAAACATCTTGTTTCAAAGAGTATAAACACATACAAAAATCCTTCAAAAAAACTGTATATGTTTACTTTTGATATAGACAATCCGGAAGAAGACTCAAAACTTTTAACGGAGCTGTATAACTTTTTTGAATCACAGGACAAAAATTTTGATATGCTGGTAATTCTTGAACAGAACAAATTCTGTGATGAGTTAAAAAAGCTTGAAAAATCGCTGCCGAAATTATACATAAAAACTCTCTGCTATTTTAGAGAACGCAGACCAGACAAACTCTGTCATCATTTTGAATACTACAAAGGCTGGGCAAAAATTTTCAGAGAGTTTCAATATCTTGTACCGAGAAAAAAATCAAACAGAAAATTAAAATGCGAAAAATAAACTATTCCGGAACTACTGTCGTCTGTCTGAACCTTCAAACCTGACGGAAAGTGTTTTACCGGTTTCACTAAAGCGAAACTATTCTCCGTATCAACTCTCACGTTTGACTTGTTGTTTAAGATAATTGTGCTATGAGCCTAACTCCCGCCTCAAAACAGGTAACGGTTCGAAAATACATCTGCGGAACAGGATTGACATCTGTCCGGCAAAATGCCGGAATAAAAATTTTCATATTGTCAACTGACTCCGACTACTTGTTGAACCTGTGCAATAAGCAAGTTCAATATTTAACAATA
>CALVCQ010000061.1 GCA_944326115.1 Candidatus Gastranaerophilales bacterium
AGGCGTAGGCAAACAGCAGGTGCGCCGTACGCCTCAGGATGCCCTCGGGTACAAGCGAGGTCCCACTCAGACATCTTGCAGCGGTTTTTAGATATTATTTTACAACCGCTTTTATCTGTTCAACTATATTTTTAGTTGCATCAATTTTCACAAGTTTTTTTGCATTATTTTGCAGCTCTATCATTTTTTGTGTATCGTTTATTATTTCTTCCAATTTCTCCATAAAGGCTTCTTTTGTACAATCAGTATCATCCAGATACAAAGCTGCACCCTGTTCTTCCATTTCCTTGGCATTTTTCCTCTGATGGTCTGCAGAAGCATAAGGATACGGAATAAGCAAAGAAGCTAAACCGGAAGCACAAATTTCTGAAATACTTAATGAACCCGCACGGGAAACCGCTATATCCGATGCAAGCATCGGCAGATACATTTTTTTGAAATACGGTCTTATCAAATACTGTGAATTTTCAGTATAATGCGGATATATTTTTTTCAGCTCTTTTACTGTTTCATCATAATTTTTCAATCCTGTCTGATGAATGATTTGAATATCATATTTCTTAAATAAATCTTTCAGACACTGCACAAGTACCGTATTAATCTTCTTTGCACCCTGAGAACCGCCCATGACCATAATTGTAAGCTTATCTTTTAAATTCCATTCCTGACGGGCATGATATCTGTCAGTACTCAAAAATTCTTCTCTTATGGGGTTGCCGTTTACATGAATTTTTTCTGATTTGATTTCGTCTTTGACTGACTCAAATGCAACAGATACTGATTTTGCAAAAGGTGCAACGACTTTTGTTACTTTTCCCGCAATTGCATCGCATTCATGTATAACAACGGGTGTACCTGTCAAAATTCCGGCAAAAAGCATCGGAGCACTGACATATCCTCCTGTGCCGAATATAAGATTCGGATGGTATTTGAGAATATATCCTATGGATTTTACGGTTGCACAGGCAAGTTTAAAAGACCATTTGATAAAATCAAAGCTGAAAGTACGTGGTAATGCCGTAATATTTACAGGCAAAAAGTCATCAAAAACTTTGTCTTCCGCTATCTTTTTTTCAAGGTTGTCAGGATTTCCAACGTAATAAACTTTGTCCGTATCTGTTTCTTTTTGCAGAGAAAAACCCACAGCAACAGCGGGATATATATGTCCGCCTGTACCGCCGCCTGTTACAAAATATATTTTATCTTTGTTATTAGTAGTTTCGTTCATAATTCCTTATCCTTTTTATTCTTTTTTTAGAAATATTTAACAGTACTCCGACCATACATAATGAAACAATCAGCGATGTACCGCCGTAACTTATAAACGGAAGCGGAACACCCGTTGCCGGAATAAGCGAGCTTGATACGCTCATATTTATGAAAGCCTGCAAACCGATGGAAAGAGTAATACCAACCGCAAGAAGTTTTCCGAACATATCATTTGCCCGTGAAGAAATTATAATTCCACGGTGAATAAATGTCCAGAACAAACCTATTACAAGAAAACATCCCAGAAAACCCAATTCTTCGGCTATTACCGCAAAAATAAAGTCTGTGTGCCCCTCAGGAAGCCATGCCAGTTTTTGTTTGGAATTCCCGTAGCCGACTCCCCAGAATCCTCCTGCTGCAAATGCAAGTAATGACTGAATAATATTATAGCCGGCACCGTAAGGGTCGGAATTCGGGTTCAGCCAGATTTGAATACGCTGCATTTGATAACCGTGCAGAAGTTTTTTGCCGAACATCAAAAAAGTGGCTGCTGCAGCAGTAACAGCGGCTGCTGCTGTTGCCAGCATATATTTTATTGAACCGGCAACGCTTAAATACATAACCATAGAAGTTAAAAACAGCAAAATTACCATTGACAGGTTAGGCTGTTTATAAACAAGAAATACCATTATCAAAATCGGAATAAAATATCTTGTCCACTTTGTTGAACTGAATATCACTGAATCACGGTAAAAAGCATTTGCCAGGAGCATGATAACCGCAAACTTTGTCATTTCAGACGGCTGAAACTGTATAGGTCCAAGCACTATCCATCGTCTTGCACCGTTAACCACAACGCCTAACGGTGTAAAATCTACCAGTGCAAGCATTGCGATAACAAACCATGCAAACGGAACCGCCCAGTCTTTCAGCTTTTTGTAATCGAGTTTCATAAAATATTTGAGTCCGAAAAAACCGACAATTAAATAAGCAAATTGTTTTAATGCAAAAGATGCAGGATTCTGTCCCATGTCCATTGCTTTTGGAGCCCCTGCGGAAAATATTGCCATAAGCCCTATAACAACTAAAAAGGCGACCACCACCATCAGTGTTGTATCAGGAGGAGACAGTACAACTCCGGAGTCATCCGGCAACTGATGTTCTATTTCATCGTATCTGTTATATCTTCTGCTTCTGTTATTTCTTCGATAAGACATAGTCTTTAAATACTCTTCCACGTTCTTCATATCCGGAAAACATATCATAGCTGGAGCATGCCGGTGACAGCAGGATTACTTCATCTGTTGTTTCAAAAGCTCTGTCCACACCGTCTTGAAAACTTCCGTCAACCATTATTATGTTCCCGTATCCGTTTTTGCGTAATTCCGACTCAAAACGATGCCTTGCCGCACCCAGCAGAACTACATTATTTACATATTTTTTTACTGTTTCGCAAAATTCAGTTAAATCGGTATTTTTATCAGTACCGCCTGCAATTAAAGTCAATGTTCTACCCTCAAATGATTTTAGGGCAACAATTGCTGCCTCCGGATTTGTGGCTTTTGAATCATTGTATACATCTTTGCCATGTATATTTGCGACAAACTCGCATCTGTGCTCCGGTGCTTTAAATTCTTTGATTGCTTCCGTTATTTTCTCCGTACTTACACCCACAAGTTTTGCACTTATTACAGACGCCATAACATTTTGATAATTATGATTTCCGACAAGAGGAATATCTTTGATATCTATAATCTTCTCTTCTGTACCTTTGTCTCTTTTGTAAAAAATTGCTCCGTCTTTTATATACGAGCAGTTTTGTTCAAATTCTTTTCCGAAAAAGAATTTTTCTCCGGCATATTCATTGCCGAATTCCAAAAGTCTTTTATCTTCTGCGTTAAATATTGCAAACCCGGGTCTTTTGTTCGGCGAAAACAAAGACGCCTTTGCCTGAAAATAATTTTCCAATCCTCCGTGCCAGTCAATATGGTCGGGTGTAAAGTTCATCCATACGGCTATCTGCGGACGAAAGCTCGGGCTGTACTGCAATTGAAAAGAGCTTACTTCACAGACAAAATAATCAATTTTATCTTCAAGCAATGAGCAGGGAGGAATTCCTATATTTCCGCATTTTTCAGCTTTAAACTCTTTGTTAATTATAAAATTGGTCAGTTCTGTTGTGGTTGTTTTTCCGTTTGTACCGGTAATTGCAATAAACGGAATCTGGGTTTCAAGATAAGCCAGTTCAATTTCACTTATAACCGTTATATTTTTTTCTTTAAGCTTTTGCATAAGCTCTGATTTTGGGGGTATTCCAGGGCTTGTTACAGCTATATAAACATCCTCCATGAACTCATCGGAGTGATGTTCAAATTCTGTTTTTATACCTGCATCGTTGAGCTCTTTTACGATTTGTTCGTCTTTTGCGTCAAACGGTTTTTTTTCCGTAATATAGCAATCCGCACCTTTTGAATTCAGGTATTTTGCAGCAGCAATCCCGCTTTTAGACAACCCGAGTATCAATACTTTTTTATCGAACCATTTTCTTATCATATTTTTTTATGCCTTATTTGTTCAAATACCAGAATAATATTACTGCACCGGCGCAAAAAATAAAATTGACAAAAGTAAATACTTTTACAATCTTTGTCTCTTTCCACCCGCACAGTTCAAAATGATGATGAATAGGACTCATCTTAAACACCCTTTTGCCGGTAAGTTTAAAACTTGTAACCTGAATCATTACGGATAGTGTTTCAATCAAATAAATAAAACCTATAGGAATAAGCCATAATTCAAACTTTCCCATAACCGCAATTGTGCCTAAAACACCGCCGAGCGCCAGAGAACCTGTGTCACCCATAAAAACTTTTGCGGGATGTCTGTTAAAGTACAAAAATCCAAGACAAGCTCCGGCAACAGATGCACATATTATAGCAATATCAACATTTCCCATAACAAGATTTACAGCAGTTAATGCTGCAGTTGATATCACCATATTAGAAGCAGCAAGACCGTCTAATCCGTCTGTAAGATTAACAGCATTTGATACACCGGTAATCAAAAAGATACCAAATACCGGATACAACCAGCCGAGATTAATTGCATATTCTCCGAAAGTCAAAAAAGTACGCCCACCTATTGTCACAAACATGACAGGCAAACAAGCTATTGCTATTTGAAGCAGCAATTTTCCACGTGCACTCAAACCTTTATTTTCATGGTGTGCAAATTTTTGTGCATCATCCTGAAATCCTGCAAACATGTAGAAAATAAAAGTTATCAAAAGCAAAAATGCACCTGTAGAGGTTTTTTCCGCCATAAACAGAGAAACAACAGCCGCAATTACCGCAGCTGTAACAAGAAATACACCGCCTGTTGTCGGCGTACCGCCTTTTTGTACATGGGTTTCGGGCGCTTCTTCTCTTATGTATTGCCCCAGCATTTTTTTCTTTAAAAAATCAATATAAGGAACACCAAAAAGCAGCGCCAGTACAAATGCAACCAGTGCCGCAACTATTGATAAAATCATGTTTCACTTAACTCCCTGATTATTTCTTCAAACTTCATTGAACGGGAAGCTTTGAACAACAAAACACTGCCGGCTTCCGCATTTTCTTTTATAAATTTTGCTGCTTTACTGTTGTCCAAAAAACAAAAATGTTCATGTACGGTTGTTTTGGCAATAAATTTTGCAAGGTTCCCGACCGTAATCAACTTAACATCATTAAACTTGTTTAAAAATTCACCTATTTCTTTATGATAAGCTCTTTCTTTTTTCCCGAGTTCCTTCATATCACCGAGTACAAGCCATCTTGGAGCAGGTTGTGTTGACAAAAATGTTGATATTGCAGCTTTCAAAGACTCGGGGTTGGAGTTGTAACTGTCATTGATTATTTTAATACCGCAAATTTCTGAAACTTCCCATCTTTTTTCAATAGGTTTAAATTTTGCAAGTCCTGCAGCTATTTTTTCTTCGCTCATACCGAGACGTAATGCCGTATTAATAACGAAAAGAGAATTTTGTATATTGTGCAGGCCCTCAATATTTAAAGTATATTTGTAATTTTTATACTGAAATTCACTCGAATTCCGGTGCAGATTTATATTTTTTAATTCAGGACTTTCAAGGCTTAAATAAAGGGTTTGACCTTTATATTTATTCATTTTCCTTATTAAATCTGTATCATGGGCAATCAATATACCTTCCTTGTGCAAATATTTAGAAATTTCACATTTCGCTTTAGCGATATTTCTTACACTGCCCAAACGTCCTACATGTGTGGATCCTGTATTTATAACAAGTGCAATGTCAGGTCTTGCGTATTTTGACAAAAGTTCTATCTCTCCTAAACCCCGCATTCCCATCTCGAGTATCAAAACTTCTGTATTTTCCGGCATTGATAGTATTGTCTGGCATTGCCCGACTTCGTTATTGTGATTTAAGGCGGTTTTGTGTATTTTATATGATTCAGACAGGACTGACGCCATCATTTCTTTTGTTGTGGTTTTTCCGGAGCTGCCTGTTATTGCAACTGTTATGGGATTAATTTTCTCTTTATACATAAGAGCAATCTGCATATAGGCAATTAAAGTATTTTCTACGTATAAAACAAACTTTGCACCCGGAAGGATTTTATTTTTATCACTTGTAAAATAGCCTCTTGCGCCATTTTGAATTGCACTGTCTATAAAATCATGCCCGTCAAAATTTTCACCTTTTAAAGGTATATAAACATCACAAACATTTATCTTTCTTGAATCGGTGGAGATACTGAATGTGCCCGAGGTATTTATACTTTGAAGCACTTTTGCATTTGTTGCTTTTACCAACTCTTCAAACTTAAACTTCATAAAAAATCCACACTTGCGCAACTGCTGTTGCTAAAATTTTACAAAAAAACAATACTAAATACAAACGAAATTTTGAGAAATTGTCAGAACCTCTGTTGCCCGCACAAAAATCCAAACATTTTCATATTGTCAACTGACTCCGACTACTTGTTGAACCTGTGCAATAAGCAAGTTCAATATTTAACAATAAG
>CALVCQ010000062.1 GCA_944326115.1 Candidatus Gastranaerophilales bacterium
TGTTATGCCCCTACCTGGCGGCGCCACTCGCACTCCGTGTACCACTCCTACAAGCGAGGTCCCACTCAGACAGATTATAAAAAGCTCCGTTTATACAAACGGAGTTTTTTATATTTACAGATTAATCTGGTTTCCGAGTTTTAAAAGTGTTTCTACTGTAGCTTCATAGGTTGTTTTTTCATCAACCTGCTGCTGCAAAAATTCGTTTATCTGGGGCATAAATCTTATTGCCTGATCGGTAACCGGATCCGCTCCTGATACATAAGCGCCTATATTAATTAAATCCTCGTTCTTTTTGTATGAGGCAAGAAGAGTTCTTATTTTTCCGGCTGCTTTTGTATGTTCCTTTGATGTTACTTCTTTCATTACACGGCTGACGCTCTGCAGCACATCAACTGCGGGGTAGTGGTTTTTGTGAGCAAGTTCTCGGGATAACATAATGTGTCCGTCTAAAATACTTCTTGCCGTATCTGATATAGGCTCATTAAAATCGTCACCTTCTACAAGCACGGTATAAAGTCCTGTGATTGTGCCGTATTCGTTGCTTCCTGCACGCTCCAGAAGTTTTGGCATAAGAGCAAAAACAGACGGGGTATAACCTCTTGTTGCAGGGGGTTCTCCGACAGCAAGCCCTACTTCTCTTTGTGCCATGGCTATACGGGTAACACTGTCCAGCATAAACAAAACATCTTTGCCCTGATCTCTAAAATATTCCGCAATTGCAGTCGCAACAAAACCCGCCTTAATTTTTACCAGAGACGGCTGCTCTGACGTTGCCACAACAACAATCGAACGTTTCATACCCTCAGGACCCAGTGTTGTTTCAATAAATTCCCTGACCTCACGTCCACGTTCTCCTATCAGGGCAATTACGTTTAAGTCCGCATTTGTATTTTTTGCCATCATCGCAAGAGTGGTTGATTTTCCGACACCGGAACCGGCAAATACACCCAGTCTCTGTCCTTTTCCTGCGGTAATAAACCCGTCTATTGACCGTATACCCAGTGACAGAGGTGTTCTTATAAGCTGTCTGTTAAGGGGATTAATAATTTCCGCCTGCGTTGAATAAAGTGATTGAGAATTTATTTCGCCGAGATTGTCAATCGGTCTGCCGAGTCCGTCCAGTACTCTGCCGAGCAGCTGCGGACCCACCTTAATTTGCATGGAGGAACCTGTATTTATAACAACAGCACCCGGCATAAGCCCTTCCATGGAACCTAACGGCATAAGAAGAATTTTTTGTGTTTTAAACCCCACAACCTCTGCCCAGATTGGCTCGGCATCCAGTTTATTATATATATAACAAAGATCCCCGATACTTGCTTTCGGACCGTCAGCTTCTATTATCAAACCTATAATTTGAATAACTTTTCCGACTTCCTGCAAGGTTTTTGTCCGGTTAATTATATCTTTATATCTTGTCAGATTTATCATTTTTAGTTTATATCTCTGTCAGTATTAAAATCCTGAGGCATTTGAGTGTTGTCATCAGGTTCAATATAATAATCAGTTTTAGCAGAATAATCCTGTGCAATTTCTTTTATATTATCCACAGGTTCTTCATCAGCAAGCTCTTTTGCCAGATTTGACTCCGGTGTAGAATTAAGTTCCGCAAAAAGTTTGTGTGCAAATTGCTCTATCTGTGCGCTCACTCTGGAATCAATCCTCGAACCTATTGACTCTACTATTGTGCCGTCCGGAGAAACAGAAGAATCTTCAATTATTTTAATATGTTCAAGATTATGAATCTTTTCTTTCAAATCATCGGAAATTGCATAAATTTTTGCTGCCATTTCCGGATTTACTATTATTGTGACTGTTTCTTTTTCCTTAAGCATTGAAATTGCATTTTCAACAACCTTTTCTAAGATTTCTTTATCATCCGTTATTTTTGTCTTGCAAATTTTTTCCGAAATACTTAAAACAAGGTCAAGAATATCTGTATGCAAGGATTTTATTATTCTGTTTTTCATTTCAAACCGGCATTTTGCAAAATTATCCAGATTGTATATAAGGTCTTCCATCTCTGTCAAAATCTTTTCTCTGCCGTCTGAATAACCTTCATCAAATCCCTGTTTTCTGGACTCTGCTGTAATTTCGTCTTTAGAAGCTTCTGCTGTTGACATTGCCTGAGATACTGCCTGTTCAGCTTTAGTATTTGCCTGTGCAACAATAGATGCAGCCTGTTTCTTTGCCTCTGCAATGATAGAATCAGCTATCAGCTGCGCATCGGAAATCTCCTTGTTCAACTGAGACTTTCCCTCTGCATTCAAAACAAACGAGTTGCCGAAATTAACTTTGTCACCCTGTATTCTACTCAATGTATTCGTCCTCTGCTGTGTCTCTTGTTATGACAATTTCACCCGCAGATTCAAGAGCACGAATAATACCGACAATTTTTGTCTGTTTTTCCTGAACTTCTTTTGCTCTTACAGGTCCCATGTACTCAAGCTCTTCTTTAAGCATAGCCTGAGCACGTTCTGACATATTGCTGTATATTTTTTCTTTAATCTCGTCACGCACACCTTTTAGAGAAATTGCAAGGTCTTTTGTCTCAACTTCACGAATAATTCTTTGAATAGCGTTGTCTTTAAGCTGAATAATATCTTCAAATACAAACATCAACTCTCTTACGCCCTCTGCGAGTTCAAGATTTTTAACCTCGAGATATTCCAGTACATTCTTTTCTGTAGCACGGTCTGAACGGTTCAATATACTGGCAAGAGCCCCAACACCGCCGGCTTTTGAAAAATCCTGAGCAACAACGGAAGAAAATTTGCCTTCTACAATTTTTTCTATTTCGGAAATAATTTCCGGATTTGTAGAACTCATATCCGCAATTTTGAAAGCTACCTGCGCCTGAACTTCCGGAGGCAGGCTGTTTAGTACTTTTGCCGAGTTTTCAGGTTTTAAATATGCAAGAATAAGCGCAATCAATTGCGGGTTTTCATTTTGAAACGATGTAGCAAGCTGCGATGGGTCCGCATCGTTAAAAAACTGAAAAGGGTTTGTTGTCAACAGGTTAACGAGACGTCCGAGCATATTTTGCGCCTGTTCAGCGCCGTATGCTTTCTCCAGCAAAGTCCGTGCATACTGTGTACCGCCTGATGACAGGTAGTCACTCGCTAAAAAAAGGGAATGAAACTCTTCCAGAACCTGATTCAAAATTTCTGACGGAACTTTATTCAAACTGGCAATATCAAAGGTTATTTGTTCAAGAATATCGTCATCTTTTATATTTTTCAAAATCTCCGAAGCCGTGGTGGGACCTAAGGCAATAAGAAGCGCCGCAACTTTTTGTCTCTGTGTCATGGTTTCGTATGTAAGTTCTGCTGCCATTTGTTATTTAGTCCTTAATATAAGAAATAAGTATTTTTGCCGCTTCTGACGGATCTGACATAATGGTATCCGTCAAATCCGTTTTTAGTTTATCAAGTTCAGGATTGAGTTTTGCCTCGATTTGAGGTAAAGATTCAACCTCAAACTTGTCTATCAGATTGTCAGTTATAGTTTGCTGCTGATCCTGGAAGGCTTCATCGTATTCATCCTGCTCGGTTCCTTTGCCGAACATAGAACGGAAGACAAACAATGCAACCAGTCCGAGTATCAATATAACCATCATCGGAACAAGCTTGTTAACAACAATCTCCTGGGTCTGCTGTGTTTTAAATTCTTTTTCTTCTTTTTCCGCTGCAGCTTCAACATTCTCTTTTGCCGAAAATTCAAGGCTTGTTACATTAATAACATCCCCTCTGTTAAAATCAGCACCGCTGGCGGAAGCAATAAGGTTTCTTAATTCTTCTTTCTCCTCGGATGTGAGTATTTTATTTACAGCAACCGCAATTGTCATCCTTTTTACCGAGCCCGGGGCATAAATAATCTGCTTAACTTCTTTTGAAACACTGTAATTTGCAGATGTTTTTTCTTTTTGATAATTGAGATTTCTATTCTGTCCTGTCTGAGGATTAACCGGAGGCGGATTGTTTGTTCCGGTCAGAGCACCTGTCGTATTCGGATTAGGATTTTCATAATTTTCTCTTTCTGTCTGTGAAGAAGTCAAAACACCCTGCTGTGAATCACCGACAGGCAGATAGCTTTCTATGGTCGAACGGGTAGAATTAAAATCTATATCCGCACTGACCTGTACGGATGCATTATCCGGTCCTACAATTTTATCAAGTACAGACTGGATTTTTTTCGAAGTCTGGGTTTCAAAATTTGTCTTGTAACTTTCTATGTCATTAGAATTTTTCTCCATTTCATCAGACAAATTATTCCCTGCCTGATCAGTCAAAAAGACTTTTTCCGGAGTAAGCCTCGGGATAGCATAAGCAACAAGATTTTTTATGGCTTTTACCTGAGATGTTTTGAGCTTATAACCGGGTTCCAGAATCAGCATTACAGAAGCAGTGGGGGCTTCATCTCTCTCCGCAAAAACGGAACGCTCGGGATCAGCTATCTGGACTCTTGCCTTTCTTATCCCGCTCATTTTTTCAATAGAACGGGTCAACTCTCCCTGATAAATTCTCTGTTTTGTAAGTTTATTTTTAAAATCAGTAGACCCTAATTGCATTTCATCCAGCAATTCAAATCCGGGTGAAGAGTCCTGAATAAGATCATTTTCCGCAACATAAATTCTTAAATCATCCTGCATTTCCTGAGGAACCATAACGGATTTTTTGTCTGCAGAAAGCTTAAAAGGATATCCGCTCTTTTTAAGACTTTCCGTAACCGCAGCGGCATCCTGCGGAGACAAATCAGAATACAAAACAGACCAGTTCGGCTCCATTGATTTCATGATAAAAAATGAAGCAACAACCAGCGTAATTGCACTAAGTACAATTATCCCCAGTTTTTGACCTACTTCCAATCCGCCCCATAGCTTTGCCAGATCGTCTATAAACAGTTTAAAATAATTATTTTCCAACTTTTCCCCTTGTCTAGTGGTTTTTAATCAGCAGTGCAAATTTTAGCTACACTAAAGCCATATTAAAAATATAGCCTATTTTTATGACTGATTCAAATTTGTTAAATTACGTTAATTTCCGCCCTGTGTCTATAAATATTTACATTTCTTAAATATTACAGAACTGCATGAAAACATGTACCATTCCATGGTTTACATGATGTCAAAGCGTCAAAACCATGTCATCATCTGAATTACGGATTCTATAAAAACGTGAAACTCATAAGATAAAAGAAAATCAAGACTTGAAATATAACTTAATAATTAGTCATGATTGCCTTGTAAAAAGGGTTTTTGTCAATATAATAAAAAAAAGATGTTATCCATGCTTATTTCGACAACGTTGCAAGGATAATAAAAGATAGGGATAAGTCCTTGTATAATCAGAGTAAGGACTACTTCGGGAGGATAAATTAAGTGCTAAGAAGCAGAGATATGGGAAGATCTATTGCTGTAAGGAGATGGACCAATACAGCACTGGAATGTTATAAAAGGGGATGTGTTTGTGAAGGATGTTTTTATACTGACTTTTTTAACGGAACATCACAAAAATGTCAGATGAAAGCTTCCGTACTGGAGCTTGTAAGAGTACTCGGCAAACCGGATATTGATATTCCACAGGTGTTGTCCGAATAAAACCGTACAAATATTTGATTTTTTATGACGTTTAGATGAGAAAGTTGTATAATAATATTATAAGACCTTTTGTTGTAAAAATAAGGTGTATATTATGTATGACAATCCATCAACCAAAAATTTTGTGGGCGTAATTTTTACCTGCTGCGGAGTATACGGCAGAGTTTATAAAAATAAAGAAGGCACAGCTTATGTAGGCAGATGTCCCAAGTGTCTTAAATCTATCAGAATGAAAATTGGTGAAGGCGGTTGTAACTCAAGATTTTTTTATGCCGGTTAACTGTCTTCACACAGATTATAGTACTGCATATTTTATACTGGAAAATTCCGAATTTGTATCCTTTTCGCCGTCTTACTTATTGACGTGAATGCTAAGCTGCTGCGGCTTTTGTGAGCGGTACGACGGGAACGTATTTTCTCAGACAATTTTTCATATTGTCAACTGACTCCGACTACTTCTTGGATTTTCTTCACGCTCGGTACTGTCGTTCGCATTGCTTCG
>CALVCQ010000063.1 GCA_944326115.1 Candidatus Gastranaerophilales bacterium
ATGAATGAAACAGCAGGTCGGGAGTTTCTTGGGCTCCACCCGTTCTTTGCTCCAAAGAATGGGTGGAACATATAACAAACTATAAAAAAGCCTGAATATTAAATTCAGGCTTTTTATACAGTTAAAATAAATTTCAAACTAATCAAATTATCTGCCGAGGTTGGACAGAGTCTGCAGGATTTCGTTTGTTGTTGTAAACACACGGCTGTTAGCTTCGATTGCTCTTTGAGAAACAACCATGTCCGCAAATTCCGAAGCAAGGTCAACGTTAGAACCTTCCAATACACCGGATTTTACGTTACCGAATGCAGCTGATGAAATACTGCCGTATAAAACCATACCTGCGTTAGGGGCATTAGAATATGTATTGTTACCCTGTGCTGTTAAACCTTGAGGGTTAACGAAACTTGCCATTTGTATTTGCAGGTTTGCAGGTTCAACAAGCTGGTCGTTTACGGTAAGGTCAGAGCCGGTGATTACAGTACCATCGTTTAATGTATACTTGAGAATCATTTTGGAAGGATCATGCGGATCCTGCATAACGCTTAAAGTATCATTGTTGCCGTATTTAACTTCTATAAGCCCGTTTTCGTTGATAGAAACGGAAGTAAAGTTTTGTGCATCTTCACTGCCGGGTGTACCTTCACCAATTGTCTGGTGATAGTTGATTACTTCTGAAGTAGCCTGTTTTGTGTTAGGATCCATTACACCAATGCCGAGTTGTGTAACTATATTTGTGTCTTCGTTTACAACTTCAAATCTTTCAACATCACCGGAGGCAGTAATTTGTAACTGACCGTTAACAACAGTAGCTGTTATGTCATCTATTTTATTAATTTCTGCAATTAGTTCATTAACTGTCATATCACTGCTGTTGATAGTAATATCATGTTCTGTCGGTGTGCCTGCATCATCATAAGTAATAACCTTAAAAGTACCGGCTGAAACACCGCCTGATTTTGTACCGTTAAGTTCATCAAGCGCTTTATTGCCCATCTGAGCAAGTGTGGAAGGAGTCGTTACAGTATTGATATAGGTAGGAATTTTAATAGGTATAGTGCTTGATGTTGTATCAAGAAGATTGTTAGTACCGAGGAGCTTGTAACCGCTTGATGTAACCATGTTCCCGTTTGCATCGATTGTAAAATTGCCGTCTCTTGTGTAGAGGATTTCAACAGTCGGTGAAGCTACGGTAAAAAAGCTGCTTCCGTTGATACAAAGGTCAGTGTTTAAACCTGTAGACAGTGTAGTCCCTGCTGCAAAGTCTCTTGTGATAGAAGCTGTTTGTACACCGATACCGGTTTGTTTAGGATTGATACCGCCCATCTGCCCTGTCGGTGCCTGACCTGTTGATGATGTTCGGTAATAAACATCCGAAAAGTTTACGTTAGAAGCCTTAAACCCGATTGTGTTCATGTTTGCGATGTTGTCGGCTACTACCGTAATTTTTGTTTGTCCGGCAGCCATACCTCCAATCGCCGTGTAAAATGCCTGTGTCATTAATCCTCCCGTTTTTTGTCTTTATTTTAACTGTAATTATTTTTATATTTATAATCCGTATAAACGGATTTTATTTTTTACTTGCTTGCAGTGGATGTGCCTCTGTTGAAGTCCAGAATGGCAGTTTCCAGATCACCTGTTTCCGACTGGAACATTTCCATTTTTTCAACAAGGTTTGAAGCCACGCTTGCGTTGTTGTTGTCGTGTTTGCCCTGTGTAACTGCAATAGATTTATTATCACCTTTTTCAATTATTAAAATACCGTCTTTGATAGAAGTTTTAAGCCCTGTTTTTTCGATTTCTTTCTGCAGGTCAGCAACTGTCATATCTCCGGTAATCTTGATATCGGTGTGAGTTCTTTGATATTTTTCATCCTGAACCGTTATATAGATATATCCGTCTGTGATACCCTGTGCACCGTTTAATTCGCTTAATTTTTTGTTTGCAATTACATCAGCCGAAGAAGCGGAAGCACCGTCTGTAATAGAAGCAACGAGTCCGAGCGGGTATTCTTTTCCGTTTACTGTTATTGTTGCAGAGCCGTTTGTAAAGTTTGCGCTTGTTACAAGACCTGTTATCAATCTTGAAGTGTTATTGGGATCTACAACCTGAACAGTTTTGCCGACAAGACTGTTTGCCTGTTGAATCATGTTATTAGTTGCAATTGATTCATTCAGCTCCTGCAGTTCCTGCAGCTGTGTAAACTGTGCCTGCTGGGCAAGCATTTCCGAGTTGTCCATAGGATCCATCGGGTCTTGATTCTTTAGCTGTTCCATCATAAGCATAAGAAATGCGTCACCGTCGAGTTCCTGTGAAGCACCGTTTGCGGCAAGTTCCTTTGCTTTATTTACTGCAGTCTGCGACTGCATTGTCACTAATTCCTGTTGTATTGAACCCAGTGTTGCCATTTTATTTTTTACTCCCCTTAAAATTAGACTTTATAGTCTACCTTACCATTATGTTTTATTGTTGTTTGTGTATTTTTAATTTCTGTTGTATTTTCTGCCTCAATATCTTCATTTTGTGAAGTTTCGTATTCCGCTGTATAGGCAGACTGTGTATTGTGATTTGAATGATTTGTCTGGTTTTGTCCGTTTTGATGATTTTCAAAAGACTGGTTAAATTGCTCTCTTTCAAATTCCATACCGTGGTTTGAGCTTTCCTGCGAACATTCGACTTTTATGCTGTTAACGTTAACACCCTGAGAACTCAAATTGGATTTCAGAGCTTCTACGTTCTTGTCAAAAAGTTCTTTTACCTGCTGTGTGTCTGTTGTCATTTTTGCAACAAGTCCGTCTTTTGAGTTCATAATCTCGACCGATACTCTGCCGAGATTCTCAGGCTGCAGGACAATAGAAACTTTGTTTGAACTTTGCTGCTGCAATTGTTCAAATTTTGCTGTTACCTGAGACATGATATCTGTTTGATTCAGAGTTTTTGATTGATTAGAAGAATTCTGCATTGCGCTCAGTTGAGCATCGAGTTTGCTTACAAAAGCTTCTGCGCCGTTTGACTGGTTCAAACTTACAGAGCCCTGATCAACAGACAGTTTCGCTGCAGTTTCGGCAGCGTTTGTACTGCTCTGATTCATTGCAGAGTTATTAGAATTATTAGAGTTATTTAAATTGCCGCCTTTTGAATCAGAGTTTGTATCTGACATTTTTGATTCCGTAACGGTTGTATCCGTATCCTGCATAGCGGTCATTGTCTGTACGGCTTTGTCTTTTATTTTTGAGGTATTGTCTTTGTTTTCAATACCGTTAAATGCATTTTCTTTAACCTGAGAGGCGACTTCCTCCGTTACTTTGATAACAGGGGTTTTGTCAGCTTCTGTATCTTTTGGTGTTACCGGTTTTACATTCAGAGTTTCTTCTGTCTGTTCAATGTTTGCCGTGAGTCGTGCCGTATCAGAAGCAAGATTTTCTTTTGCTGTTTTTAAAACAGCCTGCTGATTGTCTTTTGTGTTTTCAGTTAATGTTTTATCTGTTTTCGTACCGGTTTGTACATCAATTTGTGGTTCATCAGCCGATATATCCCGAGTTAAATTCTCAATAGAAACCGTTTGTGTTTCCGGCTGTGTTTTCATTGCCGCTTGCGGATTTTGTACCTGTGCATCTGTACTTTGTGAGGATTTTTGTATATTTTCAACAAGAGCTTTCAATTCCTGCGGAGTCATATTTTTTATTTTTTCAAGATTTAATTCAGGAGTTTCCTGAGAAAATTCCAGATTTGCAAGAATCTGCTCATTTGCAATTGTTTTTGCATTGTTCAGAACATTATTTTCTGCAGCATTTTGCACGGCAGGGACTTCTGTCTCAACAACTGTTTGTGCATTAGCTTTTACCTCCGTAGCAGCTCCGTCAGAAACCGCATTATTCTGTATATCCTGCAAAAGATTTTCCAGCTGTTTTATTGCAGCTTCGCCGAGTTCTTTTACTTCGGAGCCAATTTCGGATTTTTCTGTTTCCGGTTTATTGTTATCAGAGGTTTCGGCTGTTTCTTTGTCAGAAACCTGTGTATCCTTAGTATTTCCCTTTTCATCTTTTATATTTTTGTTATCATCAGAAGATTCTTTTACATTATTTTTGTCATTTATTTTGTTGTCGGTTTTATCTGTTTTCTTATCATCACGAATTTCGTTGCGGTTATCGGTTTTATTCAAATCTTTTGTGTCTTTTGCATAATCTTTATTGTCTTTTACGCTTTCAGTTTTATTCGTATTTTTGTCGGCATAAGATTTTGCGGCATTATCAAGAGCGGAAGAAAATGATTTTTCATCTGCAGCAGCATAGTTTGTATCAGATTTTGAATACACAACATCAGCCGTCAAATTGGACGGTAGAATTATTCCTGTGTTTGTAAACTGTGCTGTCATTTTAGTGTTTTTCCTCTTCTCCCAAGATTAATTATTTTATTAACAGCCTGTGCTGTTTTTATAGTCTAGCAGCCGGTTTCAGGCGCTTCTGCCGTATCTTGATGAAGCTATGTCATCAAGCTCACGTCTGTCATACTGTTCAAACTCCTGATAGTATTTTTTCTTCTGGTTTTCTTTGAGTTTTTCCAGTACTTTTTTTTCTTTTAATACATCATTAACTTCTTTTCTTTTTACTTCAAGAAGTTTTGTTATGTTTTGTACAACAACTTTTTGTGCGGAAATATCAACAAGAAGCTTGTTGATAAAATCTTTGTATCTTTGCACCTCATCTAAATCCAAATCATTTCCGCTTTGAAAAACTTTTAAAAGAGCATGATTTATCTCAAGCTGGTAATTTTCCAGAGTTTTTTGTTTTTGGACAGCTTCTTGAAGCCCTCTTTGAACTTTTGAAAGTTCTAAGAGTTTTTGCTCAAGGAGTTTTTCCTTTATGTCAAGTACTACCTGTAGTCTGAATTGAAATTTTTTCAAGTCTCAACCTCTTAAATTTTTTCATCCAAGTCTAAAAACTTATATAATTTTTCCAAAATTATATATTAACAGGGTACTACATGCGTTTTGATAACAGTATCCTCTAAAAAATGTAAATTTTTGGGTAATTTTTGGGGTAATTTTTGGAGGACTTTTTTATTTTTATTCGGCAGAGTGTGTACACTCCCAGCTTGAGTCAAGAACTCTATCCGGATTGACTAAATGTCAATTTTAGATAGAGGTATGCTAAGTCAAAAACGTAGTTTCTGCGAGCAAAGGACTCCGTGCGAAAGGTGCCAGCGGCACATTTCGGATGGAAGTATGCTAAGTGAGATACGAATTATCTACGTACAGTATAAAATTACCACAAGCCGTGCGCATCAGGATGCACTCGGGTACAGGAGAGACCACACTCAGACATTTCTAACTGCCGGGTGCAAGAATAATCACCAGATTCCTGCCTTCCATTGCCGGCTTTCTTTCTACGTTTATAGGTTCATTTTCCAAATCTGCAAGGAATCTGTTAGCCAGATCAAAAGCAAGTTCTGAATGCTGCATTTCTCTGCCTCTCAGCATAATAACAATTTTTACTTTGTCTCCTTGAGAAATAAATTTTTTAATATTTTTAATTCTTACATTATAATCATGAACATCGATTTTGTATCTTATTTTAATTTCTTTTACTTCTACGGTATGTTGTTTTTTTCTGGCTTCTTTTGCCTTTTTTTCCATTTCATATTTGTATTTACCGTAGTTCATTATCTTTGCAACAGGGGGAACCTGATTGGGCGAAACAACAACTAAATCCAAATCTTTTTCATCTGCCATTTTTTGTGCTTCAGATGTTGCAATAACACCGTAGTTTTCACCTTCACTTCCGATGAGTCTTACCTCTTTACATCTGATATTTCTGTTAATTAAAGCAGCATCCTTACCGCCTGAAAAACCTTTGCTAATAATTATTCTCCTTACTATGCTATTATTTAATTATTTTAATTCGATAAACAACGAAATGTCAACAAACATACGCAGTATAATCTGACCGGTTACGGCAGATAGTTAAAAATCAAACAGCTTATATTTTCATATTGTCAACTGACTCCGACTACTTGTTGAACCTGTGCAATAAGCAAGTTCAATATTTAACAATA
>CALVCQ010000064.1 GCA_944326115.1 Candidatus Gastranaerophilales bacterium
CTTATTGTTAAATATTGAACTTGCTTATTGCACAGGTTCAACAAGTAGTCGGAGTCAGTTGACAATATGAAAAAGTGAAAGAGCGCCTGTGGAGACAATATAAAATTTGATGTGAATTTGTAAATAAATCTTAATAATAATCAGAATTGTTAAGAAATGTAAACAAAATTTGTTGACACTAAAAATCAATCCGGATAAGCTTTTCTGTAAGATAAGATAAGGTAAGGGACGCTGGATTATGTCTTTAAACATTGAATTGTGTTTTTAAAATTCATATTATAAAAAAAGCTGTTTCTGATTTTCTTTTGAAAACTAATGGATAGCAGCTGTTTTAGATAATTAATGTATGAGTTTGTATGAAAGAGTCACAAAGTATCGGGAAAGTTTTTGGTTTTTCGCTGGCAGAGGCATTGATTGTTTTGTTAATAGTAACAATAATAATTGCAATTGCCGCTCCGACAATATCAAAGAGAAAGAAACAGTTAGGAGAAAATGCCGCTCACGGCAAATGGGCGTGTAAATATATTAACGGTGAGCTGCACTCTGCAACGGCTTTAAATGTTGATGATTCTCTTCCTCCCGATAATGAGTGGACAAAAGGCTGTAAATTTCCTTCTGTTGCAAAAAATGTCAAATATCTCTGGGTTGAAGTATACGGCGGCGGTGGCGGCGGCGCCAGAGGTTATGCCACACCGTGGGTAAGTAAGACTTACAGCTACAAAATAGGTGATCCTGCACCGAGAGACGGTGAATATAATCTTTCCGCTTTTGTTTCGAATCCGGGAACTGCAATGTATTGGAAAAATCTCAATAAATCGCCATCTAACGGGATTTATTATTCAAATGATGAAAATGTAAGTAAAGTTTGTTCCGGCTATTATTTTGGTGAGTTTTATGAGCAGAATGAAAAGAAAACTTATGCTACCTGTAAAACATATACATCAAGTGATGTATGCCAGTATACCGGTGACAGCACTGCTATAAAAAAGACAGATTGTATAGGAAGTACAGGCAAGACGGGTAAATATTGCTATAGGTATGCTTCGGAAAGACCGCCGTATAAGTACTATACATCACAGCAGATGGCAAATAATTGCTCTGCTGCCGGGCATAAAGATTGTGTTATGACATCTAATTCTGTTACTTATGTAGAACATAAACAAAAATGCTTGAATATAAGAAGCCTTCCTTCTGTTAATTCCGGATATAAAGCTCCCGGTATATCCGGAAAAATTTATTTGAAAAAAGGCGAGTATCTGACGTTTGAAAAGGATGAAGAAGGCAGGATTTATCCTGAAGGTAATCTTTCGGGTTATAAACATTCAGAAGCCCGTGACGGAGACAGTTATAGCCTATATCACATGAGTTCCGATGTAGTCGGCGGAACAATGGTTTTGAGCAAGAATCTTGTAGCGACTATGACGGGCGGAACAGCAGGAATTTTTACGAAGAGTGCTGCAAATGCTTCCAGATGCTGTACAAACTGCGGGAATGTTGATACGTATCCTAATTCGTCGTCATCAAGCGTTTTTTGTGCAAAAGACGGAGATAAAGGGGTAACAACCATAACTCCTGAATACAGTTATTTAACCCAGAGTTCTTTATCAAAAAATGAAATGTCTATTTTAAATCAGGATTTTGAATACTTCTACGGCTGCTCCGGCTCTGACGGTAAATATTCCGCAAATCTTTTCCCTGCATCAAGAAATAATAATTATGACATAAAAATCGGTAAAGGCGGTTCTGCTGCAACAGGCGAGGATGATAACAACGTTACAAAAAGCGCAGGCGACGGTGAAGAATCGTATTTCGGATGGATAAGAGCCGAGGGCGGTCAGGGTGCTTCTGACTATTGTAAAGTTTCAAGAAGCGAGCAACAAGAAGTAAATAATGATGAAGAATCGAATCCTTACGGCGCAGGAATCGGAGGAAAAGGCGGTTCGGTAGCTTTCCCTAACGGTAAAGCACCTGAAAGAAATTATGCTTTAACTATAGATGATGACAAGTTTCCGAACAGCCGCTGGAAGGTAAAAGACGGTGAAAACGGCGCAAGCGGAATGATTGTGGTGAGCTGGTAACGGGAATTATTATCAATGAAAATTTTATCTTTCAAACAAAACAGGGCATATTCTTTTTCGGAAATTCTTATTGTAATGGTAATAATTTCACTGATTATGCTGGCATCAGTGCCTCTTGTTCTTAAAAAAAATAAAAAGGAAAATAAAAGCGTAACACATGGAACTTATGCTTGTGCAGTATTTGATGATGAAGAGTATTATTTTGTTTCCGATAAAAAAAATGACAGTATTCCGGATACAAAATCATTGTGGGCAAAAGGAAAATGCGGCACCGGTTTTGTAATGCCCCATAAAGCCGGACTGTTAAATGTTAAACTGGTAGGCGGAGGCGGTGCAGGCGGCAGTGCTTCAGCAGGTTGGGACAATTCCATTGCTCCGCAGGTTTTTTACGGAGATACGACTTATATAGTTCCGGTGAGCGGTTATTATGATATTATTGTTTCTGGCACAAAAGGCGGAAGCTCAAGTATTTCGTCATGGCATGCCGTTATAGACGGAAAAAATCATGATTGTTTTGCCGGATCTGCACAGGCAGGAGAAAATGCTTACTTTTCGGGTTCTTTGCGTTTGAATGAATCCGACAGGATTACAGTAAAATTTGAAAATGAGTCTATGAGCTCTTTAAATCTTGATTGTTCTTCGCAGGTGACGGTTCCGTCTTCTCAAATAGGTCAAAACGGACAAAATATTTTTGTATCGTTAAATTCTTCGACGATATTGAGAGTGGACGGCTCAAAAGGAGGAACATATAAATGTAATTCCGCAGATTTGTGTGCCAAACACTATGAGCCTTTGCAGGGTGATAACGGTTCTGTAACCACATATACTTCTTTTTTGGATAAACAGGAATCATTCGGTACAAATGGTTATGAATACGGTGTGGTTATACTGAAATGGTCAGACAGGAATCATACGCAGAAAGCATTTTTGCCAAAGGCAGGCTGCGGAGGTACTGCCGGAGAAATAAAATCAGCTCTTTATCCTATTTTAAGAGATACCCTTCCCGATATTAAAATCGGTGCGGGCGGAACCCCTCAAAAGGAACCGAAGGATACAACTTTCGGCTCTTTAAGAGCTGCTGCCGGACGCAATAATATTGTATGTTCTTCTGATGAAAATAATTATAACGGTACTGACGGGAAAACTTTCACTGCTATAGAAAGTTTGAATTCACAAGGCGGCAAAGGCGGTATTTCTTCGCCTTCGAGTGAAATAAACGGTTCCTCTGCAGAAGGTTTTGGCTCCGGAGGCGGGGGAGGTGCAATATATTTTAATGCAATGCCTTCTTATGACACATCAAAATCTTATGAAGATAATCTTAATCCGTATTTAAACGGCGTTCAAAGATGGTATCAGGGCAATGGCGGCAACGGCGGGTCCGGTTTGCTTATTATTACGTGGTAATGGAGTTTAAGAATGAAACATACTTTTAAAAAGGCTTTTTCTCTTTCCGAAGCGGTATTATTCCTGATAATAAGCTGTCTTATAATGCTTGCAACAATGCCTCTTATAACTGTGAAGCACATAAAACTTCCCGACAGGGCGCCTCATGGTAAATGGGCATGTAAATTGATTAACGGAGAAATGTATTCTGCTACGGCAGCAAACGTAAACGCTAAACTGCCGCCTGACAGTAAATGGAAAAAAGGCTGTACTTTCCCTGAACTTCCTTCTTCTGTTTCTTATGTAATAGTTCAGGCAATAGGAGGCGGTGCTGCCGGACAAAAAGGCGATTTGGAAATAGGCACCGAAAACAAAACGGTTGAGCTTTTCCCTACAGGTGAGGACGGTTCTTCTTATACTGTTGAAGAAACAGGAAAATATAGAATATATTTCCCCGGAGAAGCCGGAAAAAGAGGTTCTCTTACTCCCTCATATTTTGATGTTATAATACACGGTTTTAAATATATGTCATGTGCTTTTGATCCTGCATTGCCGAACAGCGTGGTTCCGGCAGTTAGTTTTGAAGGTAATCTTAAAAGAGGTGACAAACTGGTTTTGAATCTTGGCAATGCAGACATAAAAAATAAATTTAACAATCGTGGTGAAAGTCTCTGTGATTCTTCAAAAGCCGTATATGCACAATGGGCTGATGAACAGGGTGTTACATACACTGAACCTTATATATTCCAGTCTGTATTGCATTCTCCCGGTGACAACGGAAGGACAAGAGTGTTAAGCCTGGATTCAAACGGCAGCACAAAACAGCTTGCGGAAATAAAAGGCGGCGGCGGCGGATATTATGCGTCTTCGACTGACGCCTGCAATATTGACTGTTCAAGAAGATATTCGCCTCTTTATGACAGGGCGGACTGGCTTTTGGATGATTATATAAAAGTCGGTTTAGCCGACAATAATTTTGCTAAGCAGTTTTCTTCAAACAAAGTCGCCAAAATAAGTTCTCAAGGCTATACACTCAAGTATTACGGAGGCTGCGGAGGTGCTGCCGGTCAGGTCAATACTGTTCTTATAGAAAAACCTGAAAAAACAGATTTTGAAATTAAAATCGGAAAAGGCGGAATAAACGGCAATAACGGTGAAGATACAAAATTTGATTATATTGTTGCAACAGGCGGTATAGGCTGTGCTGATAAAGGTGTAAATGCATCTGTTAACGGGACTGACGGCGGCAGTGCAAATACAATGGCTACATTGGATTCAAAAGGCGGAAAAGGTGGG
This sequence comes from Candidatus Gastranaerophilales bacterium, assembly GCA_944326115.1. Lineage (GTDB taxonomy): Bacteria > Cyanobacteriota > Vampirovibrionia > Gastranaerophilales > Gastranaerophilaceae > Limenecus. The sequence continues at coordinate 4,758 of CALVCQ010000064.1, forward strand.
AAAGGAAAAATAGGACTTCCTTCGTTAGCTTTTGATGAGATGAAAGGTCAAGACGCACAGGGTATGGGTGCCGGCGGCGGGGGCGGCGGTATTGCTCTTAAGATAAATAAGCCTATTGATGATTACATGAACGGTTCTTCCGTTTATGAACTGGAAAATTATAAAGAGCTTGGTGAAGCAGGTGACGGTTCTTCCGGAGGAATAATAGTTTCATGGTAAAGTTTTTAAAAAATGCGTTTACTCTTGCTGAGACGCTTATTGTCCTTGTTATAATCGGAGTTGTTGTAATTTTTATGCTTGTTACAATAAAACCGGACAATACTGTTTTAAGAATGCAGTATCATAAAGCTTATTATGCTCTTGCCACAGCAGCTTATAATATTTATGAAAGAGCTCTTGATGAAAACAAAACAATGTATGAAGATCAGGAGCTGTGCAAGTATTTGGAATATTATATCAATAATACTGCAGGAGAAAACGCTTGCAGTGCTTCTTATGTGGCTATGAACGGCGCATCGTTTCCCGAAGATAGTATTCAGTTTATTGCATCAAACGGCATGATTTTTTACATGTCAAAATCTTTTAAGACCAATTATTTTGAAAAAGAGCAGACTCACAGGGTAATATGGGTAGATATTAACGGCGAAAGAAGACCGGGTACTGCTGTATGGAATGAAAAAAAGCCTGCTGATATAGTTGCATTTGATATAACGGATACAGGTGAAGTTGTTCCTCTCGGATATCCTAAAGTGGATGTCAGGTATATTGGTGCAAAAGTAGTATATCCCAATGATAAAATCAGTGCAGTAACATCTTTTTACAGAGCGCAAACCATGGCTTTCGGAAATAATCAGTATGAATATGAGCCTTTTAGCTACAATTATGATCAGACCAATGCTGAATTTAACAACGGTGTTCTTAAAATAGGCACCGTATATACTGAAAAAGAAAAAAGTCCGCAGGCTGAAGAGTGCGTGAATGCTGGAGATGAAGTTTTTCCGGGCTGCAGTGTTGATATTGTCAGATAATGTCTGAGTGGGACCTCGCTTGTAGGAGTGGTACACGGAGTGCGAGTGGCGCCGAGTCTAGCATTTTACGACT
>CALVCQ010000065.1 GCA_944326115.1 Candidatus Gastranaerophilales bacterium
GCGCTTGTTGACTGTGCCGGACTTATTGTTAAATATTGAACTTGCTTATTGCACAGGTTCAACAAGTAGTCGGAGTTAGTTGACAATATGAAAAAGATTGTTAAGTCTGTTCTTATCTTATTTATGCATGTATAATAATATCAGGAGCGGTCGGATAATCGCACAGTTGAAAAATATTGTGAGGAAAGTCCGGGCACCCGAGGGCAGACCGCCTGATAACGTCAGGTGCGGGCGACCGTGAGGACAGTGCCACAGAAATGAAGACTGCCGATGATTCTTTGATTTATCAGAGAAAACAGGCGATGGTGCAACGGCGAGGTAAGAGCTCACCGGCAGAGCTGAGAGGCTCTGGCCAGGTAAACCCCGGTCGGGTGCAAGGTTGACAAAAAGGTTAAGGTGACCCGCCGTCTTTTGACAAACCGCTTGAGCTTGCAGGCAACTGTAAGTCGAGACAGATGATTATCTAGAAACAGAACCCGGCTTATGAGCCGCTCCTTTTATATTTGGTACCTTAGTCCCTGCGTAATTTTACAGTCTAAATTGTTGACAACAGGAAATTATCATTACAATATAAATTATGGTTGATAAAGAAATAAAATTGCAGTTTTTTAAAACACTGGAATGTCTGGAACAGCCGGAAGGCGCCTTTTGGAATACAGATTTGTCTGATTGTAATTTTAGTATTGAATTGAAATATCCCAGACAGGCTTTTATTTCTGATATATTAAAAATCCTGTCAAATTATAATTCTTTTCAACAAACTGATATAACAGGGCTTTTTGGTTTTATTACAGACAAAAATATTGACGGGGTGAATACAATAAAAGGCTATCCGTCTGTAGAGAATTTGAATAAAGATGACGATATTTCTGCTGTTTATTCAAAGATTTTTCACCATGTAAAATTGTTTACTCAGGAAAACAAAGTACTTGTAAAAGATAATAAACCGTTGTCTGATTATTTGAATATAATAGTTAAGGCATTACCGGAATTTTTAACGGTAATAGGAAAAATACAGCATAAAACACACAGTTATAGTGTAGATATTCATACTCTCAAAGTTTTGCAGGAGGTTGTAAAAAATCAGAAGTATAAAAACCTTCCGGTTGAAGACAGACGGGTTTTGCAAATAGCTGTACTGCTACATGACATTACAAAAAAAGAGGGTGAAATTGACAAATCGCACCCTGCCTGCGGAGCAAAAGATGCCCGTTTTATTTTAAACAAACTAGATTTGTCTGCACAGATAAATAACAAAATTTGTTTAATAATAAAAAACCATGATTGGCTGGAAAGATATAACAAAGGTCTTACATCTGCAATTGAGTTTGCACATATTTTAAAAGATGAAAACAATTTTTTGATGGAAACTATTCTTGCAGAAGCTGATTTAAAAGCAGTAAAAAGAGACGGTGAATTTTACGAAAGATACAAAGATATCTTGCATAAAGGAATTGAAGAAATAGGCGCTATAATAAGTAAACATAAAAGCGCAGCATAGGAAAATTATGTTTGTAAAGTCTGTTGAGTTAAAAAATTTCAGAAATTACGAGGCTTTGAATCTGGATTTTTCCCGCAATAAAATTCTATTAATCGGTAAAAATGCACAGGGCAAAACAAATCTTCTGGAGTCTTTGTATTACCTGTCCTGTCTTGGTTCTCCCAGAGCAAAAACTGACAGTGAACTTATTTTATGGGGAAAAGATTTTGCAAAAATAACAGCTCTTGTCTTAAAGAATGATATGGAAAAAGAGCTTGATGTTTTGATAAGCCCTCCGAAAAGAAAAGAATTAAAAATAAACAAAGTTAAAAAGAATAAATCATCAGAATTTTGTACAAATCTTTCGGTAGTTTCATTTTCTGTAAACGATTTGCTGCTTTTAAGAGGAGTTCCCGATGACAGGAGAAACTGGCTGGATATGGCAATAAGCCAGATTTATCCGGCATATTTAGACAGGATTTCAAAATATAACAAAATTCGTGTTCAAAAAAATAACCATCTGAAAGATATAAAAGGTAATATGAATGCCGATACTTCGCTGATGGAGGTTTTTAACAGCCAGCTTGTTGTTGCGGGAAGCAATATAATATTTTTGCGTTTGAAGTTTTTAAAAGAGCTGCAAAAATTTGCAATGGAAAAACATATTCAAATTGCTGAAAATGAAACGCTAACAACTGTTTATAATTCTACGGTATCAGGAGATATTGATTTTTTACAAATGGATTTGTCAGTAGAGCAAATTGCGCATAGTTTTGAACAAAAACTTGAAGAAAGAAAACCGGAAGAAATTATTCGTGCCCAGTCTCTTGTAGGTCCGCACAGAGATGACGTATCATTTTTTATCAATGGTATAGAAGCAAAAAAATTTGCATCTCAAGGACAGCAGCGAACTGTTGTTTTGAGTCTGAAACTTGCCGAACTTGAGCTTATTAAACAAAAAATAGATGATACACCCGTGCTGCTTCTCGATGATGTGCTGGCAGAGCTTGATAATATAAGACAAAACTATCTTTTAAACGCAATCGGAAAAAATATTCAGACAATAATTACTTCTGTTGATACTCTTCAATTTGATGATGAATACTTGAGGGATGTCGAAATATTTAATATTTCTGACGGAAAACTTATGAGATGATTATATGAACCCTAAAAATGCGGTTTAAATACCGTGGTGATTATCATTTTTGATATATTAAGTTTTGTAAAGCATATTAACCCTCTGGAATCAAGGGTTTTAAAAAATCGTATATATTTTGTAGATAAATTTTAGCAATAATTTATTGAAAAAATACTTTATATAAGAGTAAGGCAAATACAAAAGCCGAAACAACAAACCACAAAAGAGATAACAAGCATTTATATTTGGAGGAATCAACTATGGCAAGAGTTTTAATTTCAATGCCCGAAGAATTTTTAAACAAAATTGACGGAGTGGCTGAAACAGAAAATCGCACAAGAAGCGAATTAATCAGAGAAGCACTTCGAACATATATACATAAACAAAAAGTAAGAGAAAATTCACTGGCAAATAAAAATGCAAGTATTTTAGAAGCACTGCTTGACTAGGCAAAGGCTATCAGACTCGGGGATATTAAGACACAGGCAAACGACTAATAGAGAGTATAGAGATAAACAAAGACAAGACTGACAATAGAGGAAAAACAAAAATAAATAATTAGGCAATACTGGATTTGGGGAAAATAAAAAAATCGGCTGATACAAAAGCCGATTTTTTTATGAATAAATCTGATTGTTTATTAAAAGAGCAGCGGAAAGCAGCGGATCAACAGCTGTAGAAAACGGAGGCGCATAAGTCATATCAAGATGTAAAAATTCATCCACCGTTTGATCAGATTGAATTGCAGATGCAACGGTGTTAATTCTTTTATCTGCATCGCCGCAGCCTATAGCCTGTGCACCCAGAATTTTTTTTGATCTTTTATCTGCGACAAGTTTTATTGTTATGTTTTCGGCGGAAGGCATGTATCCGGCTTTGTCTTTTTTGGTCATGGTAGAAGATATTGTATCAAAACCGAATTTTTTTGCTTCGGTTTCTGTTAGTCCGGTTAAAGACATAGTGAAACCGTCGTATCGTGTTACAGCAGAGCCCAGAACTCCAGGGAAGGCATCATACTTGCCGGAAATATTAATTGCTGCACATCTTCCTTCTTTGTTTGCTGTTGAACCAAGCGGAATCCAGGCATAGTTTTTTGATACCAGATGAAAATTTTCCGTACAGTCACCCGCAGCATAAATATCTTTTATATTAGTTTGCATTCTGTTATTTACTCTAATGGCATTGCTTACTCCTAATTCGATACCTGCAGCACGGGCAATTTCAGTATTGGGTGTCACGCCTGATGCAATAACAACCATATCTGTTTCTATAATTTGACCTTTTGCAGTAATAATTCTTTTTACACACTCTTCTCCTTCAAAGGCAATTACGGCATCAGAGGTTGTGATTTTTACTTTTCCTTCACTCATACGAAGAATTTCAGCTTTTATCATTTCGCTGATTTCGGAATCAAAAATAGGAAGAATGTAATCATTCATTTCTATCATGTGTGTTTCAATGTTATTCAAATAAAAGGCTTCCAGCATTTCAATACCGATATAGCCTCCGCCGACAATAACCGCTTTTTTTGTATCGGAGCTGCGCATTTTATTTCTTATATTGATACCGTCTTGTACCTTTCGTACAGTAAAAATATTTTTCAAATGCAAATTTTTTATCGGCGGCAAAACCGGACGGGCTCCTGTTGCAAGTGCAAGTTTGTCGTATTGGACTTCTTCGACAATTCCTGTTAGGGTGTCTTGAATCAATACTATATGTTCTTCAGGAAGAATTTTTATGCATCTTTTATTGAGATGTATATGTGCACCCTGTTCTTCAAACTGTTCGGGACGTCTTACTATGAGCCTTTGAGGATTTTCTATGAGTCCCTCGACAAAATACGGTAAGCCGCAGGCTGAATAAGATATCATATCCTCTTCTGTATACAGATTGATTTCGCAATCAAAGTCTTTTGTCCTCAGCAATTTTGCTGTTATTTTAGGACCTGCCGCAACTCCGCCTATTATTACAACCTTTGTTTTCATAAAAACATCTTAAAAATATCTGATAAATTTTTCTATTGCCTGTATACTCTGCCACGTGATTTATATTTTAAACTACTACGTTTAGATGATATTGCAACTTTAGTTGTAAAGTTTTTTTTTAATATATCGATAGTAATCTTGTTAGAGGTAGCAGAGAACATGATTAATAAAACATCGGTACTATTAATACAAAATGATATTCAATCGCTTTCCGAACTTACGGAAAAATGTCTTGAAGCAGGAATTTCCGAAAAAAATATATTTTCCGTTACGGAAGCTGAATCTGCGGAAAGATATCTTGAAATTGCAGGAATTTCTTATGTGATAATAGATGCTGACATGTATAATTATGTCGTAGCAACAATTATAAACAAATTCTCCGAATATTTTCCCATTCAAACCGTGATAACAAACGCTAAACCGGAACAAAAAACATTAAGAATGCTCAATGATAAATCATTAACGTTTGTAAAATCATACGATGAAATACCGTCTGTTTTGCAGGCACGTGATACAAGAATTATTTCTTACAATTATTCACAAAAAACAAACTTTCAAAACTCATAATTTTATTTTATCATCCCTGTTTAGACTGTGCTGTTGAACCCCTAATTCAACAGCTTTTTTTTATTGTCAAAACGTGAAGAAATTGTCTGAGTGGGACCTCGCTTGTACCCGAGGGCATCCTGAGGCGTACGGCGCACCTGCTGTTTGCCTACGCCTCAAGCTAGGAGTGGTACACGGAGTGCGAGTGGCGCCGCCAGGTAGGGGCATAACATCAGGCTTCGCTTTAGCTCAGCCGATG
>CALVCQ010000066.1 GCA_944326115.1 Candidatus Gastranaerophilales bacterium
CAGCCCCGTCTGATTTCGCCTCTTGAAATCAGACGTTCGGGAAAAACGCGGTTTTCCCTCACAAGGGGCGTTCCCTCATTTCATTCGGTCAGTCCCGTCTGATTTCGCCTCTTGAAATTCCTTCCCGCTCGCTGCAGCCGCTGACTACGCTCCGCTGCCGTCAGCTTTGCACCTCGCTCCCCGGGTTTCACCCGTTCGGAATTTCGCTTCTTGAAATCAGACGTTCGGGAAAAACGTGGTTTTCCCTCACAAGGGCACTGGGTTCGGCTTTGCCTCACACGGCGTGCCGGTCCGATTCCGCGCTCCTCAGGATGACAACCTTTTACACAATACATATTATTAACATGTTACGAAATGTAAATATGTCTGAGGCGGCCTCGCTTGTAGAAGCGGTCCACGGAGTGCGAGTGACGCCAAGTCTAGCATTTTGCGGAAGTGACCCCATGTACTTGTTGCCTGTGCCGGACGTGTTGGTAAAAATGTACTTGTTTATTGCACAGGTTCATCAAGTAGTCGGAGTCAGTTGACAATATGAAATTGAGTTTTAATCTGCCTAAAACTCAATGATAATGCCTGATAGGATAGATGAACATGGATTATGTCAGTAGCAAAAATTACAGGTTATATGTTTTTTAAATTTGTAAGTGTACAGAAGGAAAGGAAGTAAAATAATGGAAAGAATAGCAAAAAGTCAGTCGATTGTGCATGAACAACCTAGAAGTAAGAGAAATAAAGCATTAAAACATGTTGCTAATGCATCTGTTGTTGGCGGCGGTTTATATTTGTCGAAAAAAGCTAATGATGCATTAATGAGATCTCTGTCTGCATACAATCCTCAGGTCTGCGGGAAAAGAAAAGCATTTGGTGAATATCTTCAGAAATTGGGCGAAAAATTATTCCCTAGTGAAGTTAACTCAAAAGGCGGTTTCAAAATGAAAAACCCGGTTCATGAGCTTATTGAACTTTATGCAAAAGAACATTTTCCACAGGCAAAGGTTCCTCATATAATGTCTACATATAAGGCTAAATTGGCTGCTGTTTTGGCAACCGGAGTCACTGCACTTGGTATACTTTTTGCCGGCTTTTACAAAGCAGGAAAAATTAACGGTGAAGGAAAATAAATATTTAATCTCTGCAATAAAAAGGCTGCTTGTTGATAAAGCAGCCTTTTTATCTAATGATTAACAATAAATAAAAAGGGCAATGATAATCACTGCCCGTGTCTGGAATTAAGAATAGTTGGAAGTATGAAAAAGATTTATTGATTATATTTAATATAAAATGCAATAAGTCGGGCTATATTTGGTAACTAATATTATTTGCTTTTGTTTAAAATTCTATAAATAAAAAGAAGGCTTAAAAATTAAGCCTTCTTTTTGCATTATGTGTTATTTGAAAAATTTTCTTATGCCATCAAGCTGCCAAATTCTTTTGGTTTAACTTTATTTTTTTCGTCTTCATTTTCTCCGCCCTGTTGCGGTTTTGCTTCGGGAGTTTCGTTCATCATTGCATAATACTGTTTAAATTCATTTTCACAATCTTGAATTTTTGATTGCAGTTCATCAACGCTCATTGATGTGGAGCCAAAAGCTACATTTGAAGAAGAACCTGTTTCTCCGCCGTTTTGCTCTGCCTGTGCGAGTTGTTCTTTGTACTGATTGTATTCATCATATATTGATTGTGCTTCGTTTGCTTTTGCTCTTTGTTGTGAAGCTTGAGGGCCTTGTGCACTCATACTTTTTGCTTTAATTGCTTGTAACATTCCAAATTCAATAGCCATATTCATACTCTCTTTCTTAAAACATATAACGGGTTTTTCTCTCTTGTATATATAAAGTATATACTAATCTAAAAATTGCTATTTCCTTATTTAAGTGTTAAGTTATGTAACATTTGTTTTTTTTACTATAAAGTATTTAAAAAAAATTCCGTTTAATAATATATAAGAGTTTTGGCAAATTGGAGTTTTTAATACAGGGTTTTCATCATGATTAGACTGGATATTGATTTAAGCTATTTAACAAAGAACTTTGAGATTGGCACTCAACGTTTAAATCAATACGGCACAAAAAGCATAGATGAAATTATGGAGGCTGAAGCTGCACAGGGAAATACAAAAGCAGCTGATTTTCAGCAGGATGTTATTAATGATCCTAAAGAACTTGTGAAATTATTTAAACTGTCCGATGCCAGAAACAGATATGCAATATTGTCACAGTTAAATTCCAGTGATCTTGAGTATCTGGTAAACTTTTTGGACACACAGGATCTGTTAATGGCGCTTATGTTTTTTACAAAGGAAAAAATACTTAATCTTATATATGATTTGCCAAAAGAAAAAATTTGCACAATTGTTTTTCAGGCTTTTTCGATAGAACAATTTTTAAAAATGATTCCAGAAAAAGAACTGAATAAATTTTTTGACTCAGACAAACTTGATAAGAACAAAATTCTCGATTTTGTTGAAACTTTACCTCCTGAAAAATTAAATAAAATGGTTGAAAAATATATGTTTCAGGAAGAAGGACAACTCCAGCAGGATAACAACTGGAGTCAAGAACATGTTGTTAAATGGCTGGATCAGCTGAAGCCCGAGAAATTCAAAAAAGCTCTTCAGTGTTTTGAACGTGAAGAAAAGCAGGCATTAATTTTGAATTTAACAAAAGAAGACAACAAACTTCTTACGGAATTTTCGAAAAATGCCCTTACTTTCCCTCTGAGACAGCTTGATAAAGTTGATATAGTTAAAAATATGAATAAACTTGAGCCGGATGATTTGATAAAAATGACAAATGAACTTCCTGATGATCTTCTTGCAGTTGCGGTTACACAAATAGATCCTATGGTGTTTGCAGAACTTTTATCCAAAAATTTCAAAGATGTGCTTGCTGAAATAGGTATAGGAAATATTTAATTTGCTTTTGCAGACGAGCCGTTTATAACGAACTTTTTTATTCGTATCCTACAATCTGTGCAAAAAGTATTTCTTCGCCGAGTTTTAGTTCAAGTTTATAATTCAGAGCGCTGCTGTTAACACCGTATAAAAATATAGTATTCAGGTTATTTGCCGCACTGTACAGATATACATTCTGTCCGATAAACCCGCAGTCAACTGCTGAAAGATACTTGCTCTGGCGGGTAAGATTTGCTGAATACAAAAGTATTACAGGCGCTTTTGTGCCTATAATAGGGCGGACATCCTCCTTGCTGAAAGCTTCCAGTGTATGCATCTGGGGATTGTATTTATAAATACCGTCTTTCAAAACTGTATATATAGTTATAACATGCGAATTTAATGCGCTGGGTGCTGTTCTTTTCCCGTCGGGTCTGTTTATCCCGTCTGCTGCCCACAAAAGCTCCGATAAAACTTGCAGCGGTATTTCTTTTTTTGAAGAAAACTTAAGAGAAGAATGTCTGTTTTTAAACGCTGTCATAATAGGCGTACCGCCTGTAACAGAAGGTTCGGGCAATTTTATATCATCCATAACAACCTTGCTGATTGCCGTTGATGATACAAAAAATGAAATTGCAATAACAGATAAACAAACAAATAGACTCTTAAATTTTTTCATAATTAACTTACCTTATCTAGTTTTGTGTATATAACAGTCATTCTGTGAGCATCGTATCTAACCGGCATCCTGATATGTACGGCTTGTATCTCGTCTTCATCTCATGCAAGAATCTGAATATAAAGATTTTTCGCTGCACTCAGAACGACTAAATAAATTTTTGTCAAATTCGTCAAAATCAGCAATAACTTCATCAACAGCAGGCACTTTGGCGTAAAATTCTCTTGTCTCCATTGATTCTATTGCGATAATTCTTCCTATGCCTGCACGATATGCTGCTTCTATGCCGGATAAAGCGTCTTCCACCACTATACAATCGGAAGGCGCCAGATTCAAATTTTTTGCTGCAGCAAGATAAATGTCAGGTGCGGGTTTACCTTTGATTTTTCCGTCATCATAAACAATTTTTTCCGTATCAAACCACTTTGACAGGTTGAATCCTTTTACGAAAAATTTGACATTTACTTCTTCTGACATTGTGGCTATAGTATGAGGGATTTCATTTTCGCATACATAATCAAGAAATTTTTCAGCACCTTTTGCCAGTACAAAATTTTCTTTATCTTTAAGACACATATCACGGTATATTGATTCTTTTTCATTCTGGCATTTTTCAACAAGAGCTTTGTCCGGCTGAGTTCCGATTAAATATTTTATAATATCTTCGTTTGTTCTGCCAAACATATATTTTTGCATCTCTTCATCGGTAAAAGGTGTTCCTCTGAGCTTTTTTGAATACTCACGCCAGGCTTCAAGATGTTTTTTTGAATCCCAGAAAAGTGTACCGTTAAAATCAAATATTATACCTTTATATTTTTTCATACAATTACCACTTATTATAATGTATTTTTGAAGAATCATAGCGTTTCGGGCGGGATTGCTTTGATTCCGCATACCCCAGAGAAATCAGAGCAAAAGGTTCAATATTTTCCGGAAGATTAAAACGTCCGGAAAAAGCTTCCATCACTTCTGTCCAGGGATATATTCCCATCCAGCAGGTATCAAGCCCCAGAGCTTTTGAAGCCAGCAGCATGTTCTCTATTGCTGCAGAACAATCCACCTGATAAAACCCTTTTGCCATTTCTTTTTGAGTATCTCCGCATACCATTATACATACCGGTGCTGTTTCCAGCGCTGTTGCATAAGGATGCAGTTTTTTTATTTCTTTTATTAAATCTTTTTCATTAAAAACAACAAATTCCCACGGCTGTTTGTTGCATCCTGACGGCGCAAACATGCCTGCTCTTAAAATTTCATCAACAAGGTCCGGATTAACTTCTTTGTCTGTATATTTTCTTACGCTTCGTCTGTCGTAAATAGTATCTATAGTATTTTCCATACTGCCTCCGTATACAAATATTCGTTTATTTGTTTCAGACAAATTATATCATACGAAACACTAAAGAGGATATTATACACACAGGGAGTTTACATTTTTTTATTTCATAAGTTTTTTTCTTATGTTTAAAAAAACAAACAACGGGGCATGTATTATTTATGGAATAAACACAGAGGTAGTATATGGAAAAATATTTGATAGAGCCGAAACAGTTGTTGCGTAATATTTTTGGAATCTTGGAGACGTAAACAGTATGTCTGACAGGTATTTCGAACAAAATAACCGTCATTTTGAGCGAAGCGAAGAATCTAAATGTCATTCTGAAGCATCAGACCTGCCTTGCGGAAAGGTCGTGTATGTTCAGAAT
>CALVCQ010000067.1 GCA_944326115.1 Candidatus Gastranaerophilales bacterium
ACTTATTGTTAAATATTGAACTTGCTTATTGCACAGGTTCAACAAGTAGTCGGAGTCAGTTGACAATATGAAAAAATCCGGTAAATTATTGTGTTTATCAAAGCCTGCATCCGCCAATTTTAAGATAAAAAACAGCATCAGTACTAAATACATTTGCATGTATCTTATCTGAATTTTTATAAATCATCATCCTCAAACCCGGGAGAGCGTGACGGAAGGTTTGCATATCCCGGATTTGAAAATACGGTTTTTCTTATATACTTGCTCGTGTAATTGCCTTTGATAAACAGTTTTTTAAGAGTGTTTTCTCTAATTACCAGAGGATGCATACTGTCATTATATTTAGGGTTTTTCTCGGAAAGCTGTGTCCATACAGCAGCTTCCAGAGTCCATGCATAAGTTTCTTCGTTCAGAGAATTAAAGTCATCCTGATGAAGCGCTTCATGAGACAGAACAGCGGCAAGAGCCTCCGGCGGAGCATCTTGATGTTTTTTGTTTATATATATATATAACCTGTCTTTTTTCTTCCAGCCCAGAGCATCAAAATTTGTATAAGCCTGTCCGAATTTGCTTAAATCTTCAAAATCAATCATCATCGGCTCGCCCGAAAGATTATTTCCCAGAATTGCTCTTCTTGAAAAATCAGAAAGACCGCCTTTCATCAGCTCTAATGCTTCCATAATTTTTTCATCTTTAGTTACTTTTTTATATGTTTTTTTTAAAGAGTCGCTGCGTTCTTTTTGCTCTTTTGAAATAGGATTGCCTGCTGAATCTTTGTAAGTTTCTTCTTTTCTGTTAAATCCTAAAAAATTATTCTGTTTTTGCTCTGTTTTTTCTATTTTTACTGCAGGTTTAAGCACCGGTTTTACCGCTTGTGTTTCTGCTGCAAAAGTATATGTTTGTATTAATGCTGTTGCGATTAATCCTGCGGCAAAAACTTTTATGTTCTTTTTATTTTTTGCTTCCAACAATCTTTACCCCGTTCTCAACTGTTCTTATAAAATATTTTAATTACTATTTTTACAATATCAAATTTTAGCTAATTTATGAAAAGTTTTGTAAAGTGTATTTTGTCTGAGTGGGACCTCGCTTGTAGGAGTGGTACACGGAGTGCGAGTGGCGCCGAGTCTAGCATTTTGCGACTCTGCCGAATAAAATATGACTAAATGTCATATTTTATGAGAGGTAGACCCCATGCACCGTCTTGAAATCTGACGTTCGGGAAAAGCGTGGTTTCCCCTCACAATGGCACTGGGTTCGGCAATGCCTCTCACGGCGTGCCAGTCAGATTTCGCTTGTTGCCTGTGCCGGACTTGTTGTAATGAATAGACTTGATTAATGCACAGGTTCAATAAGTAGTCGGGGACAGTTGACTATATGAAATTTGAGCAGGATAAACAATGTCAGATTTTTGTATTACCGGTTTAATTTTTATTTGCAGACATCTCCTGCTTTAACACAAAATCTAAGATAAAAAGGCGTAAACAAAAATGAAAATCTTCCGAAAAGTTTCACTTTGCAGACTTTTGCAATCTTATTATCCCCGGTTGTTATCCATAAAATGTCGCCTTTTTTCTTTAAAATTACAGCAGGCTGTTTTATGCGTGTTCTGTTTTCAAGAAATTTTATTTTTCCGGCTTTTAAAAAAGTGTTTTTATGTGCAATATAAGCCGGCTGCCACGGGGTAAGCGCTCTTATCAGAGCATTAATCTGAAATGCGGATTTTGAAAAATCTATTAAAATATCTTTTTCACTAATCTGAGGATAATATGTTGCCTCTTTTTTACTCTGATTTATAGGTATAATCATGTCATCATTTAATGATGTCAAAAGTTCGCATACAGCTGATTTTGCAAGATTGCAGCATTTGTTTTTCAGTGTTTCTCCCGTGTCACCGTCAAATCCTTGAACTATATCTATTTTCTTTTGTAAAAGAATCGGTCCTGTGTCAAGGTTTTCATCCATTAGATGAAAGGTAACTCCGGTCTCTTTTTCGCCGTTCATAATAACTCTCATATAAGGATTCGGACCTCTGTATTTTGGCAAAAGTGACGGATGACAGTTTATTGTACCGATTTTTGGTAAATCAATTATTGGTTTTTTAAATTTTTCACTCCAAGAGCCGACAAGAATTATGTCCGGATTCAGTTTTAAAATTTCTCTTCTGAAAGCATTTGAATTAACACTTCTTGCTTTAATTTCACGAAGGTTGTAACTTTTTAAAAATGACAAATCTTTACCGGGTGCAAAAATATCTTTAAAAAATAACAAAAACGGAGGAATAGAAACCCTCTCATGCCGGAAAACGCCAACAATTTTATTCTGAGACTCTAATGTCCCTAAAATAAGACTGGAAAACATTTTATCGTATCCGACTATTACTATCTTCATCAGTTAGATTTCATTTTGTAATTTTTTTGCACACTCATTACAAATAAAGTTTGTTTTGTTTGCAATAGGGATGGTTCTTCCGCATTTTGCACAAACAAAAGTAACTTTTTGTCCTATTTTTACAAATTTACCCGCATTAAACAATACTTCAAACTCGTCTCTTGATAAATCAAATCTCTTAAGTAAATCATCAAGAGCTATAGTTTCCAACGGGGAACTCAGGGCAAAAGCATTTATTTCAGATATTAATTTATTTTGTGCTTCAAAACATTTGTCGCAGATATCTCTTTTTGAAGTCTGCAAAAAAAGAGCTCCGCATTTTTTACAATTAGCTACATTAGCCATTTTATCCACCTATATTTACTCTTAGTAAAATATTAGCAAATAACACGAAAAAAACAAGCAGTCGCATAAAACAGAAAAATATAAAAATTTTGAGTGTGTTGTATTGTAAAAAAAAATTACAAAATTATACAAGTAATGTAAATTTTTGTGTACAATATTTACAGAAAGAATCCGGTATTGTATCCGGACGAAAAGAGAGACGAATTGGATAACAATTTTAACAGCTTTGATAATCTTGAGACATCTATAAGAAAATCTTCTGTCATCCAGGAGCGAATTAATCTTGTCTCAACGCACATGTATAAACAATTTTTGGAATATCAGCGTTCTACAATGAATGCAGCTGAGGTTTTTGTAAAAATTACCGATAATATGCGTTCTACTGTTGATTATCTTAAACAGTCATTTTCTGCAAGAGGAGTTGCAACGGACAATATTTATTTTGAAGAAGACGAATCCAAATCAGTACTTGTGCTGCATATTCTCTGGCATACAATAAGTTTCACAACCAGATGGAACAATCAGCCGCAGGCTCTTTACCGGGGTGTTGAAATGCCTATGATTTCTAACAGAATTATTGCAATGAAAGGCAATTTTAACGAAATAATCAAAGATATTAAAGAAGAAGATCAACTGGAAACAGTATTAAACCATGAAGTATCCTCTCTGTTTATACCGGCAGAGCGTGGGCAGAATTGCATAATAAAGATTAATCATCTGGGAAATAAAGAGTTTTATATAAATCACATGGATGCCCCGAGAGAGTTTCTTTTAAAGGTAATAGAAACCATTTGCGGGGGCGGTATTTATCATGAAGAGGCAAGATTGTAGCGGGTTTTTATGTCTGTTGATATTGCGGAAGCTTTAAATTTACAATCGCAGGGAAAGCTTGATGAAGCATTGAAGTTGTATTTGGAATTTCTTGAAGAAAATCCAAAACAGCCTGATGTATCTAACCTTGCCGGATTTATTTATCTGCAAAAACTTGATTTAGACAAGGCTATGCAATACTTTAATGATGCTGTTTCAGGTTTTCCGTGTGCAGAATATTTACAAAATCTCGGGCTTGCGCATTACAGAAAAACAGAGTATGAGAAAGCAATGGAATGTTTTTCCAAAGCTATCGAATTTGAACCGAATAATGTTGATTTTATAAGAAATTTTGCAAAGCTGGCAAAAAAAGCGGAACAAACAGATAAAGGCATTGAGTTTTTTAATAAATCTCTTGCTCTGGAACCGGAAGACCCTGTCGGCTGGAATAATATAGGACTTTTATATGAGAAAAAACATGATTATAAAACAGCAAAAGAGTGCTATATTAAATCTTTAAAAATAAAACAAAATTATGAAGCTTTGCACAATCTCGGTGTATGGTACAGAATGCAGAGAAATTTTCCTGAATCCGTAAACTGCTTAAAGCAGGCATTAAAATTAAAACCTCATAACAATGACAGTCTTTTAAGTCTGGGTATGTCTTATTTGTCGCAAAAAGATTTTAAAAACGGTTATAAATACTATATGACTAAAAAACCTCAGGTAGCCGCACAGTATAAAAATCACTGGGACGGGACCTCTCATACTGATAAAACTTTGCTTGTTTATTATGATTCCGGCTTTGGTGATCAGTTGATGTTTTGCAGGTATTTGAATATTGTAAAAGAGAAATTTGAAAAAGTGCGGTTTTATTGTTCTCCACATCTTCACAGGCTTTTTGAATACAACTTTCCCGATATTGAAATTGCATATTCCAATGACGGAATGTACGACTACAGCGATAATATAATGTATTTGAATTATCATCTTGATATGGATTTTGATAATATACCTTATTCTAAAGGGTATCTAAAAGCCCAAAAATCCGAAGATGAAAGATTTAATACAACAATGTATAAAATCGGACTTTTCTGGCAGGGAAATTATGACGGATATGAAAACCGTGCTATAAAATTGAAAGAATTGTCACCTTTGTTTGATTTGCCCGAATGCAGGTTTTACGGATTTGTTAAAGATGATAGAGAAAAACAGATTGCAGAATATCCTCAAATAATTGATATCGGCAAGGATTTAGAGGACTTTTACGATACTGCCGCAAAACTTTTAAATCTGGATTTGTTTATAACAATTGACACAGCTGCTGCTAATCTGGCAGGGGCGCTTGGAGTGAAAACAATTTTGATGCTGCCTTATGCAAGCGAGTGGAGATGGTTTGATGATACAAAAACAACACCGTGGTATGACAGTGTGACAATTTTTAAGCAAAAAGAACACTGGCGGTGGGGAAATGTAATAGAAGAAATACACAATGAAATAAAAAATCCTTCTAACCACTTGACACTTTAATATGTCCTTAATATGATAATTACACGTTGTTAAAGACGTATCAGGCCGAAGTGGCTCAATGGTAGAGCAACGGTTTTGTAAACCGTAGGTTGTAGGTTCGATTCCTATCTTCGGCAATTTTTT
>CALVCQ010000068.1 GCA_944326115.1 Candidatus Gastranaerophilales bacterium
TATTGTTAAATATTGAACTTGCTTATTGCACAGGTTCAACAAGTAGTCGGAGTCAGTTGACAATATGAAAAATTTGATTAAATTATTTTCTCATAAAAGTCTGAAACATATTTCTTGCGTTTGTTTGGTTAGCTTGAACCTGATTTTGTGCGCTCTGTATTTTTAAATTGTTTGTATTTGCGATTGCTTGAAGAGCCTGTGTCATGTTTAGATATGATGCAGTATCGGAAGAAATTGCCATAAACGGATTTGTTCCGACAAATGTTGTTGTTATCGTGACTTCTTCATCAGAATCATTTGTTGTATTGCCATTTGTTTCCGGTGCAGGTTCGTCATTTTCAGGGAGTCTGCCACCTGAAGACGGATTTTCAACACCGTTAAGTTCGTTTTGTTTTTCTTGAATTTGTGTATTTACCACAGCTATTTGATTGTCCAATTTTGAAATTTCTTTATCTGTTTCTTGAATAGCTTCATCATAAGCATCAATTTGTTCATTCAAAGAATCCAGCTGTTCTTTATATTCAATGTTTGATTGAACGATTTCGTTAATGCTGTTTGTTGCCGCTTCGATGTTGCCTTTATATCCGTTAATCAAATTTTGCTGTGTGCATATCTGTGACAATATATCATTTGAACCGTTAACCAGAGAATAAAGCTGGTTATTCATTGTATAAATTGATGCAAATTGTGCAGCACTGGCTGATGTAGATGCAGCTCCTACTTTCTGTGCAATATACTGTCCGACTTCGCTTTCATCAAGTTCACCGGATTTTACTTTTTCATTTGCTTCTTCTGTCGCATTTTTGATTTTTTCTTCTAATGCATCAGCTTCTTCTTCAGAATCTTCGACAATCTGTGCAATTTTTTCATCTATTTTGTCTGATAATTCTTGAGCTTCTTTATTTTTTTCGTTGTATTCCTGTTCTAATCTTTCGATTTCTTTTTGAGCTTTTTCTATATTTTGTTCATTCTGTTCAATAACATCTTTATACTGTTGAATTTCTTCTTCGTTTTGTTCAATTTGATTAATAATAGCTTCTTTTTGCGCTTCCAAAGCTCTTTTTGCTGCTTCAAGCTCTTTTTTATATGCTTCTTTTTGCGCTTTTTGTGTTTCGAGTGTTGCCAATTTCGTTTCTAACTCGGCAATTTCAGCTTCTAATCTTGTTACTTCTTCATTGCTTAATGTAAAGTTTGTTTCTTTTGCTTCTTGTGCTTCGCCGGTAAATAAATCTTCAGATTCTGCACCATTTACTTTTGTGCCTTCTGTATAATGTGTTCTTTTTAGAGAAACGCCATTGATTGTAATAGACATAATGCTTACCTTTTTTAAATACACACATATATATAAAAACAAATTTTTATATACGATTTCAATATTTATTATATCTGTTACATTTCTTTACATAAACTTTTAACATGCCTTAGCAGTATCTGACAAAAGAGACTATTAATCCTGCCGTTCTTGTCTGCAGTTTCTCGCTTTTGGTATCAGCGCAAGCAGATGGCAGTGTGCTCCTTGTTACGATTTTTTCCGGACAATTTTTGTTCGGTTTATAATATATATATGTTTAATTATGATTTAATAGTCGTAGGCTCCGGACATGCCGGATGTGAGGCGGTTATAGCCGCTGCAAAACTGGGTTTAAAATGTCTTTTGATGACACTGAATCTTGATAATATTGCACTTATGCCCTGCAATCCTGCTGTAGGCGGACCGGCAAAATCGTGTCTTGTCAGAGAAATCGATGCATTAGGCGGGGTTATGGGTATTGTGACAGACTCCACATATATGCAGATGAAAATGCTCAATTCTTCAAAAGGACCTGCCGTAAGGGCATTGCGTGCACAGTCCGACAAAAAAGAATATATGAGATTCATGAGAAATATTCTGGAATCAAACAGCAATATATCTTTGAAGCAGGCAATGGCAACGGAACTTATTGTTGAAAACGATATTGTTAAAGGGGTTATTGATGAGTTCGGACTTAAATATTATGCTCCTTCCGTTATATTAACAACCGGAACTTCTCTGGAAGGCAGATGTTATGTCGGGCTGCAATATGTCAGTGCCGGCAGAATGGGAGAACGTGCTGCATCGGGGCTTTCTGAATCTCTTGTAAAAAACGGACTTTCTTTAAAAAGATTAAAAACAGGCACACCTGCCAGAGTGGATTCCAGAACTATTGATTATTCAAAAATGACAATCCAGCCAGGAGATGAAGATCTTCACTTTTTCTCTTTTGAGCCGGACAGACCGGTAAGGAAGCAGTATCCGTGTTATCTTACAAGAACAACCGAAAAAACTCATGAAATTATCAAAAAAAACCTCGACAAATCACCGTTGTATGCCGGTTTGATACACGGTATAGGTCCAAGATACTGCCCTTCTATCGAAGATAAAGTAATAAGATTTGCACATAACCCATCCCATCATATTTTTATAGAACCGGAGGGCAAAGACACTTATGAAATTTATGTACAGGGATTTTCTACCAGCCTGCCGGCAGAGGTTCAGGTAGATATGCTTCATTCTCTTCCGGGGCTGGAAAACGTTCATATTATAAAACCTGCTTATGCTGTAGAGTATGATGCCGTGCCTGCTTTACAACTCAATCATTCTTTAATGACAAAGAAGATAAGAGGTCTTTTTTGCGCCGGACAGATTAACGGAACAAGCGGGTATGAAGAAGCAGCTGCACAGGGGCTTGTTGCAGGTATAAATGCATACAATTATCTCAACAATTCGGAAATGCTGGAATTATCCCGCAGCAATTCTTATATTGGTACGTTGATAGATGACCTTGTTACAAAAGATATTGAAGAGCCTTACAGAATGCTTACTTCCCGTTCTGAATACAGGTTGCTTTTGCGTCAGGACAATGCAGATGAAAGACTGACTCCAATCGGACACAAAATGGGGCTTATCAATGATGCACGATATCAAAGATTTATTGAAAAGCAGGAAAAAATTGAACAGGAAATTGAACGTTTAAAAACAGCAAAAATTTCTCCGTCTGAAGAAGTAAACGAAAAGCTTGCAAAATATAATGAACATATAGACAGAGGTATAAAGCTTGCAGAGCTTATAAAACGTCCAAACATTGATTATAAAGTAATTAAAGAACTGGATTGCGAAACTGAACAATTGAATCTTCCAGCCGAAATTTACGAAGAAGCGGAGATTAAAATCAAATATGACGGATACATAAAACGCCAGAACCAGCAGGTTGAAACACTTGATAAACTCGAAAAAATAAAAATACCTGCTGATTTGGATTACAGCAAATTGTCTCATATTTCTACAGAGACAAAAGAAAAGCTTGCAAAAGTCCGTCCTGCAACACTTGCTCAGGCTTCACGCATAGGAGGTGTCAAGCCTGCAGATATTTCTGTTTTGATGGTTATGCTGGGCAGATAGTATAATAAAATCCTTTTGTAAAAGGCATCCGGCAACAGTAAATTATAATCCGGAAGGTCATCATAACTGATAACATGAAAAGAAAGACTTTCGTATTATAAAATTATTATAAAATGTTTCGTTTTGTTGTTTGATGTAAAATTATAATTACAATGATTAAGAAATGGAGAATAGTATGACAGCTTTGAATGAAGTTAGGGTTAGAATCGCTCCTTCCCCGAGCGGAAATTTACATATAGGAACAGCAAGGACAGCTTTATTTAATTATTTATTTGCTAAAAAAAATAACGGTAAATATGTTTTAAGAATTGAAGATACCGACCTTGAGCGTTCTTCGCAGGCATACATAGATAATATTTATGACAGCCTAAAAGCTCTCGGACTAAACTGGGATGAAGGTCCTGATGTAGGCGGTCCTTATGGTCCTTATCAGCAGTCGGAAAGGTTTGATATTTATCCGAAATATGCTCAAAAACTTGTTGAAATGGGTTATGCATACGAATGTTTCTGCACGCAGGAGGAACTGGATGCGGAAAAAGAAGAGTCTATTAAGAACAAAAAACCTCACAAATATTCAGGAAAATGCAGACACCTTACAGAAGAACAAAAAGAAAAATTAAGAGCTGAAGGCAGAAAACCTTCTATCAGATTCCATGTTCCGGAAGGCGAAACTTCTTATGATGACATGGTTAAAGGACATCTGCATTTTGACAATTCATTGATAGGTGATTTTGTTATTATGAAATCTAACGGCACCCCCACATACAACTTTGCGGTTGTAATCGATGATATGGAGATGAAAATTTCTCATATCATAAGAGGGGAAGACCATATTTCAAACACTGCAAAACAGATTATGATTTATAATGCGCTGGGTGCTGAAATCCCCAAATTCGGACATCTCGGCATGATTCTTGCTCCGGACAGAAGTAAACTTTCAAAAAGGCACGGTGCTACTGCTGTTTCAGAATTTGTGGAAAAAGGCTATTTGACAGAAGCTCTTGTCAACTTTGTTGCATTATTGGGCTGGTCTCCTTCTGACGGGCATGAAATCAAGACTCTTGATGAAATTGCGGCTGATTTCAGAATTGCAGAAGTTTCTTCTTCAAACTCTATTTTTGAATACGACAAATTAAACTGGATGAACGGTCAGTATATTAAAAAAATGGATTTAGCAAAGCTCACGCAGCTTGTAAAACCGTATCTTGCCTGCTATGACCTTAGCGAATACACGGAAAAACAGCTTGAAAGAATTGTAGAAGTAACAAGAGAACCCATAACTGTGCTTTCTGAACTTACAAATGATACAAAATATTTCTTCGGTAAAGATGTAGAAATAGAACCTGATGTTCAGGAAAAAATCTTGAACGGTGAAGTTGCAAAAAAAGTTTTGCCTTATGTAATTGAAAATGAACTCGATAAATGGGATTTTGAAGACGAAGAAAAACTCCACGAGCAGCTTGCTGATTTGAGAACATACTTTAAAGAACAACACGGCATTAAACCGAAAGAAACAATGTGGGCAATCAGAGCTGCAGTAACAGGAAGAACTCACGGTGCGGATATGGTTGCAACCCTTGTACTTCTCGGCAAAGACAGAGTTGTGTACAGAATTAAAAAAGCAGTTTAGGCACTAAAATTGTCTGAGTGGGACCTCGCTTGTAGGAGTGGTACACGGAGTGCGAGTGGCGCCGAGTCTAGCATTTTACGA
>CALVCQ010000069.1 GCA_944326115.1 Candidatus Gastranaerophilales bacterium
AGTCGTAAAATGCTAGACTCGGCGCCACTCGCACTCCGTGTACCACTCCTACAAGCGAGGTCCCACTCAGACAATTTATCCGAAAGATTCGTGACAATGTACTGCCTGCGGAAACGGCGGCACAAGATTAACATTTTATTTACAAACAGCTTTTATGGTTCTTTGTTGTTTTCGCTAAGAAGATGAATTGTTGTTTGGGGAAAGGGTATTTCTATTCCTTTTTCATCAAATCTATCTTTTATAGCCTTATTAAAGGCTCTTCCCACTTCCCATTGTTTTATCGGTACGGTTTTCATTCTGGAACGTATAATAACAGCAGAGTCATCAAGTTTATCCACGCCCAAAATTTCGAGCGGAGCCAGTATGTATTCTTTTACGGAAGAATTCATTCTGAATTCTTCATCCAGCTGTCTCAATGTATTTATTACATTGTCTATATTTTCTTTGTAAGCAACACCTGTGTCAAAAATATAATAAGAATATTCTCTTGTATAATTAACGATTGTATCAACCATGCCGTTTCGCAAATAATGTACACGACCTTTCAGGTCTCTCAATTGTATAAGTTTTATATCAACTTTTTCAACAACACCTTCATGACCGTTAATTTCTATATAATCACCGACTCTAACCTGACCTTCAAGAATCAGTGACATTCCTGTAATAATGTCTTCAAAAAACCTTTTTGCTCCAAAGCCGACAGCAACACCCAGTACTCCTGCCGCTGTAAGAATTGGTCTTATATCCACCCCGAGTCCGTTTAAAATATACATTACAGCAAAAGCAATAATAACGGTATCTACTATTGATTTTATAATGGATTCCATTGTAATAAGCTGTTTTTTAAATTCAAAATCATCTTTATATTTAACTATTTTGGACAGAAATTTTTCTATAAAGAAATTTGCAAGTTTAACTATTACAACAAATATAAAAATATTTATGACCATAATAGTCCATTTGTTATGCAAAAAATCCGGAAGAATAGTTAATATAAAATCTTTGTGCAAATCAAAAAATTCTTTCATTCTTTACCCCCGTAAACGTATACCCGTATTGATTATATTACAGTATTATAATTAATAAAAAGATATAAAGTCTTGAGTTTAAGTTTAGTTAAGAAATAGTCTTAAAATTCAATCAGGGTTAGAATATTTTTATGTTGAGTATGAGATATTGGGGAAATATGAAAAATTTTAAGAATTTTATAAAAATTTTGTGTGCAATGTTAATTGTATTCTGCACAAATACCGCCGTACATGCGGCTATTGCATTTCCTACAATCACCGTGGGAATGAATCAGGCAAATACTCCGCAGGAATTTACACAGGGTGTGCAGATTCTTATCATGTTAACTATACTGACATTAGCTCCAAGTATTTTTATTATGTGTACTGCGTTTATAAGAATAATCATTGTACTGGCGCTTACACGACAGGCAATAGGGACAACAACATTACCCCCAAATCAGGTGCTAGCAGGACTTGCTCTTTTGCTCACTTTCTTTGTTATGGCTCCGACATTTAACAAGATAAACGAAACCGCCCTGCAGCCGTATATGAAAAATCAAATTACCCAGCAGGTTGCTCTTGATAAAGCTGCTTTGCCTTTGAGAGAATTTATGATTAAACATACGGATGAAAAGGAACTGGGTTTGTTTTTAAGTATGGGCAAGATAGAAAAACCTAAAAACTGGCAGGATGTTCCGACATATACTCTTTTGCCGGCGTATGTCCTTAGCGAATTAAAAACCTCATTTGAGATAGGATTTGTAATATTTTTACCGTTTCTTGTAATCGACATTGTAGTGGCAAGTATACTTGTTTCAATGGGTATGCTGTTTCTGCCTCCGACTACGGTTGCAATGCCGTTTAAGCTGATTTTATTTGTTATGATTGACGGATGGTATTTGATTACAAAAACTCTTCTTGAGGGTTTTGTGACTTAAAATTTATTGAGTATGCATCATAACACGGCATTTCATCGGATAACTAGTTAAGGAAAAATAAATGGAAGATTCAGTCTTTTTAACACTCACACAAAATGTACTTATATTGATTTTAATACTGTCTACACCGATTCTTATTGTAAGTATGGTAGTAGGACTTATAATCAGTATTTTTCAGGCAGTTACACAGATACAAGAATCTACCCTTACTTTTGTGCCCAAAATTATTGCAGGTATACTGACAATGATTATTCTTTTGCCATGGATGCTCAATATTTTTATTTCAAGAACAAATGAAATGTTTGAATATATTTCACAACTTGTACACTAAACAGGAGACGGAGGATAAATTTGCAGCCGAATTTACTGACATTGCTTTCGCCTTCTAATATCATAATATTTGTGCTTGTTTTCACAAGAATAAGCGGCATGATTTTTTCCATGCCTCTAATTTCAACATATCCTATACCTAATCAAATAAAAATCTGGCTTACTGCAGCAGTTGCTTTTATACTTTTTCCTATGATAGCCGCCTCCTCGGGGCTGACCGTTCCTCAAAGCATGCCGGAATTGCTCCTGTATATGCTAAGAGAATTTTCCATAGGATACATTATAGGTTTTTGCGCAAATTTCTTATTTACCGCAGTACAAATAGGCGGCGAATTTGTAAGTATACAAATAGGTGTGTCCATGAGCCAGGTGCTTGATCCGGCTACCGGCTCCAGCACCCAGGTATTATCCCAGTTGTATTCTTATATTGCAACTATGGTGTTTATAGGCTTAAATGCTCATCAATGGCTGTTTGCCGCAATTTATAAAAGTTTTCAGTCATTTCCTTTGAGTCCGGATTATGTCTTCAGCGGAGGTTTGATTTCACAGGTTCTTCACATGTCTTCCTCAATTTTTTCAATAGGAATCAGCATGATTTTGCCTATATTCTGTGTTATGTTTATATCAGAAGTTTTGATGGGATTTATGTCAAAAATGATGCCTCAGATGAACATATTTATGGTAGCAATCCCGTTAAAAATATATGTTGGTATCGTTTTGATACTAATGTTTTTATCACCGACTGTTTCATACCTTGCGGCAGTAACACAAAATTACCTAAAAGGAATACTTAATATTTTTATGTAATTAATACAAAAGGAAAAATATGGCAGACGAAAAAACGGAAGAGGCGACCCCCAAGCGGCGGGAGGACGAACGGAAAAAAGGTAATATTGCACGAAGTCAGGACATGACTTCAGCACTGACCATTACAGCAGGTATCGGGCTTCTTTTTGTTATGTCTCCTCATATTCTGGAAAAATTAAAAAACCTTTTATACTACACCCTCACTCATCTAAATCCTTCTGAAATAGAAACAAATGATATAATAACACTGCTTGCCCCCTATGCAAAAGTCACGGGAGAACTGATGCTTCCATTTTTACTCGGGCTTGCTGCAGCAACGGCATTGCTTGTGAGATTACAGGTAGGCGCACTTTTTTCAACTGAAAAAATAAAACCCAAAATAGACAAGCTGACACCGAACAGTATTATGCAGGGGCTAAAAAAAATGTTCAACCCGTTTGAACCCCGCAACCTTATTGAAATGACCAAGTCTTTTCTTAAAGTGGGAATTGTAGGTTATGTCGGATTTTCTACGGTTATGGGCAGAAAAGACGAAATTCTGGGACTCCTCGGTGTCGATATACCAACAGCATTTGCAGTGCTTGCAAGTATCCTAACGCAGATGATAATAAATATTTTAGTTGCAATGCTTATAATCGGATTTATTGACAAAAAATATCAGGAATACGAATACAATAAATCCATAAAGATGACAAAACAGGAAATAAAAGACGAATGGAAAAATATGGAAGGGGATCCGGTTATTAAATCAAAAATCAAATCCGCTCAAATGCAGTTTATGAGGCAAAAAATGATGAATGCAGTACCTACGGCGGATGTTGTTGTTGCAAACCCCACACATTTTTCTGTTGCGCTGAAGTATGATAAAGATATTGCCCCCGCACCTGTTGTAGTTGCAAAAGGTGTTGATTACATGGCATTTAAAATCCGTGAAATTGCAAAAGCAAACGGTGTACCGATTGTTGAAAACAAGCCGCTTGCACGCTCTTTATATAAACTTGTAAAAGTAGATCAGGTTATACCGGCGGAATTATATGTTGCTGTGGCAGAAATTCTTGCATTTGTTTACGGCAAAAACGGACCTCCTAAAATGCGTATAAATAATCCGAACCTGAATCCGAATGCAAAAAGATAAATTTTCATATTGTCAACTGACTCCGACTACTTGTTGAACCTGTGCAATAAGCAAGTTCAATATTTAACAATA
>CALVCQ010000070.1 GCA_944326115.1 Candidatus Gastranaerophilales bacterium
GGCGTAGGCAAACAGCAGGTGCGCCGTACGCCTCAGGATGCCCTCGGGTACAAGCGAGGTCCCACTCAGACAAAATTTACAAAAATCCCGATTATAAAATATAATCGGGATTTTTGTAATCTTTAATAAATTTAATCCGAAACTAACCTCTGATACCGAGTTTTTTAATAAGAGCTCTGTATTCTTCGAGATTTTGTTTTTTAACATAAGCAAGAAGTCTTTTTCTTTGACCTACCATCATCAAAAGACCTCGTCTGCCCTGGAAATCTTTTTTGTTGGATTTTAAGTGTTCTGTAAGTTCCACAATCTTCTGGGTTAAAAGAGCGATTTGAACTTCAGCAGAACCGGAATCCTTTGCATCTTTGCCGAATTTTTTGATGATTTTTGCTTTTTCTTCTTTTGCTAAATTTATTGCCATTTTCTTGTTCCTTTTAATTTTAATAAGTTTAAGTTGGTGGCGTAAACTCAATAAAATTATTTATCGTTACTATAGCATAACACCTAAAACGCCTGCGTCAAGCATGATTTAACAGGGAATTAAAAAAGATTAAGCATTTTTACAAAAAAATTATCGGATGTTATTATAAAATAAGACGGAGACTTTATCAGAGAGGAATTATGGAAAATAATAACAAACCGGTTGTGAAACTTATTTCAAAACCTGAAAATTTGCTAAAAACAATATACACAGCCTGCAGAACCTGCTATAGCGCAGATTCACCGGTAAATATATATGATAAGGCTGATGATGAACAAAAAATGCTTAATCTTATAGAGCGTGTTATTTCTTCCGGTCATTATTCTACAATAGAGCACATACAGGTTTCTTTTGCCATATCCAATGTATCAAGAGCCTGTACACATCAGCTTGTACGCCACAGACACATGTCGTTTTCCCAAAAATCACAACGATATGTAAAAGAAAAAGGTCAGTTTGATTATATTATACCCCCTACTATTGAAAAGAATTCTGATTTAAGCAAAAAATATATTGACTTTATGGGTAAGATTTCAGAATTTTATCAGGAAATGGTTGAGTCCGGTATACCGGCGGAAGATGCAAGATTTGTTCTTCCGAACGCTGCTGCCAGTTCGCTCGTGGCTTCTTTGAATTTGCGGGAACTGATACACCTGGCAAATATAAGGCTTTGCACCCGTGCACAGTACGAAATACGCACTATGGTCAAGATGATGTGTGAAGAACTTTTGAAAGAAGAACCGTGGTTATCAAAATATCTTGTTCCGAAATGTGAACGATTGGGATACTGTGATGAGGACAAATGCTGCGGAAGAAAAATTAAAAAAGAAGAATTTCTTGCAAAAATCTGATGTTCTGTAGAATTTGCTATATAAGTTCCAAAATATCAAACTTGATAAATCTTCTTGTTTTGACTACGATTCATTTTGTGAATTAGTACAAAATAAGGAGATGTTATTATGTCAAGAAGACCTGTTATTGCCGGTAACTGGAAGATGCACAAATTACAGGCTGAATCCGCTCAACTGGTAAATGACCTTATGGCTGAATTAAAAGATACGGACAAGGCAACAATGCCGGAAGTTGTTGTGGCTCCTGTATTTACCTCATTGTATGCGGTAAACAAAGCTATGACAGACTGCGGCTGCGGCAGGGTAAGACTTGCATGCCAGAACTGCTATTTTGAAACTCAAGGCGCTTTTACCGGTGAAGTTTCTGTTGAAATGGCAAAAGACGCCGGCTGTGAATACATTATAATCGGTCACTCGGAAAGAAGACAGTACTTTGGCGAAACTGATGAAATGGTAAACAAAAAAGCTAAAAAGATTTTGGCAGAGGGTCTTGTTCCTATTATCTGCTGCGGCGAATCGCTCGAACAAAGAGAGTCAGGTGTTACGGATACTCATATAGCTTCTCAGATTAAAGCTGCATTGAACGGCTTGACTTCCGAAGAAGTTGCAAAATCAATCATTGCTTACGAACCTATCTGGGCTATCGGAACAGGCAAAACATGTGATGCTGTTGAAGCTAACAGAGTAATTGCAATGATAAGAAATGTTGTTAAAGAAGTTGCAGGATCTGATTCCGCTGATAAAATCAGAATTTTGTACGGCGGCAGTGTAAAACCTGAAACTATCGAAGAACAAATGGCGCAATCTGATATTGACGGTGCTCTTGTCGGCGGAGCAAGCCTTAAAGCTGACAGTTTTGCAAAAATTGTAAAAGGCGCTATGTAATTTTATCCATTTGTAAATACAAAACAGGGGTGTGCAGTCTGCGCATCCCTGTTTGACTACTTTGTCTGAGTGGGACCTCGCTTGTAGGAGTGGTACACGGAGTGCGAGTGGCGCCGAGTCTAGCATTTTACGGAAGTGACCCCATGCGCTTGTTGACTGTGCCGGACTTATTGTTAAATATTGAACTTGCTTATTGCACAGGTTCAACAAGTAGTCGGAGTCAGTTGACAATATGAAAAATTGCCGGCTTGTCTAAATAATTTGTGCGGATGAAAGCAGCAAGTAAATCTGCTAAGATTCCGAACACAAAGGACTGAACCGTAATTTTCAAAGTTATACTTTATGATGACACATTGAATTAAAAATTTTACCTTTAGTGCATTTTATGAAATAATGAAAAAAAACAGAGGTATATATGACAGAGAGTTTGGATTTTAATGCATTCGGCAAAAATGATATCAGAGGTATCTACGGCGAAGACGTAACAGAAGAATTGTTTTATTACACAGGCAAAGGTTACGTAAAATTCGTAGTTGAAAATCTGAATAAAAATCTTGAAGAAGAAAAGAAAATCGACGTAAAAGATATATGGATAAGTGTTGCCAGAGATGCAAGAACTCACTCTCCTTCTTTAACGGATTCTTTGATAAAAGGAGTGACTTCAACAGGCGCAAATGTTTTGAACATTGGCATGGTGCCGACCCCTCTGGGCTATTATTCGGAATTTGCTCCGATTCCGGATAATGTGATAAGCAAAGGCAGAGTTAACGGCGCACTGATTGTTACAGCAAGCCATAATCCAAGTCAGTATAACGGCTTAAAGATGACGTTTGATAAAGGCTCTTTAACGGAAGAGCAAATTAAAGAAGTTAAAAAATATTCAATTGAGGAAGTAAATGCAAGAGAAACTGCAAACAGACACGGTATTATAAAAAAATATAATATTATAGAATTGTATGCAGACAGTATTGTTAATAAATTTGCAACAATCGGTACAGGAATAAAAATTGTCACTGACTGCGGAAATGCTACGGCAGGAGTTGTCGCTCCGCAGCTTTACAGAGATCTCGGGTGTGATGTTGTGGAATTATTTACGGAACCGGACGGCACTTTCCCTAATCATCATCCTAATCCGAGTGATGAGAAAACACTCGAAGTTTTAAAGCGTACCGTTGTGTCGGAGAATGCGGATATAGGTATTGCATTTGACGGAGATGCTGACAGAATCGGTATTGTCGATTCAAACGGCAATGCTCTTACGGGTGATAAGCTCCTTCTTATATATGCACAGGACATTATAGAACCTCTTGCAAAACGGGGAGAACATCCTTGCGTTGTTTCGGAAGTAAAATGCTCGCAGGTCCTGTACGATACAATCAATGCTATGGGCGGAAGAGCTGTTATGACCAAAACAGGTCATGGCTATATAAAATCAAAAATGAAAGAAGAACATGCCATACTTGCTGGAGAAATGTCGGGTCATACTTTCTTTAAAGACAGATATTACGGTTTTGACGATGCAATTTATGCAGGCTGCAGAATTATAGAAATTATTGCAAAACACAAAATGCAAAATCCGGATTTTAAAATAGAAAATATGCTCAAGCCTTTTGAAGGAGTCTGTACATCAAAAGAAGTCCGTTTTCACTGTCCTAATGAGTTTAAAAAAGCCGTGATGGAGGTTATGTCGGATGAAATCAAGAATAATCCTGATTTATTCGGTACAAAAATAAAAGATATTATTACTCTGGACGGTATGAGAATAATACTGGAAGACGGTTTTGCAATGATTCGCCAGAGCAACACAGAGCCTGTGTTTACTTTGAGATTTGAAGCAAAATCACAAAAAAATTGTGTTCATTATGAAGAAGTCTTTGTTTCACTGCTGGATAAAACAGTAAAAAAACATATATAAATTCAGCACTAATCTACCTACCGTTGATTTTAGATATCTAAGCAGCCGGCAGCAGAGCGTGTAAAATCTCCTGATACTGTCTGAGTGGGACCTCGCTTGTACCCGAGGGCATCCTGAGGCGTACGGCGCACCTGCTGTTTGCCTACGCCTCAA
>CALVCQ010000071.1 GCA_944326115.1 Candidatus Gastranaerophilales bacterium
TTCCGTAAAATGCTAGACTCGGCGCCACTCGCACTCCGTGTACCACTCCTACAAGCGAGGTCCCACTCAGACAGTCTGTTATTTTTTTACAATTTATAATAATATAATTACAAAACCGGATCAGCGTATGCTCTAATAAATTTCACATTTTGCACAACCGCAGCTGATAATTTTTCAACGATTTCGTGTTATTCTATAAATATGATAGAGCTTTTGATTTTATACAGCCTAAGAACCCGTGAGCGCACACTGTATTCTTTGCGTGCAGATATAACAGAAAAATTCGGATATTTTACAAAACCGAGTATCGGTACTATTCATCCGGCATTGAAAAGGCTTGAAAAAGCAAATGTTATATCCAGCCGTGCGGATTATTCTCAAGGCGGAAAAAAGTCTACCTTCTGGACACTTTCTATGCACTGGCAGAAAAAATTCAACGATATGTTTTTTATGCCCTTGAGCGAAAATCCTACCCAGTTTTTTACGGAAATTCAATCCCGTATTGCTGTTATGTCTATGCTTGATGATGATTTAAAAAAAACTTTTATCAATGATATACAAACTAAACTGGAATCTTTTTTGCTGGACTTACAAAATGCACTGGATGACGAATACGCAAATTACGACAAATTCCAGCTTGCTCTGCTGAAAAAGGACATAAATGACGTACAAAATTACAAAAATTTCATAAATACTCTGGAGTCAGAATAATGCCTGCTGTTATTTCCGAAATACAAGAAAATTCAATTGCAGAAGAACTCGGTTTTAAAAAAGGAGACAAAATAACCGCAATAAACGGACAAATCCCTCATGACCTTATAGATTACCGTTATATGATGTGTGCGGAAGAAATAGAGCTAAAGATAGAAAAAACAAACGGTGATATCGAAATTTATGAAATAGAAAAAGATTTTGACGAAGATCTGGGGATTATATTTGAATCAGCTGTATTTGACAGAATAAAACCCTGTACAAACCATTGTATTTTTTGTTTTGTCGACCAGCAGCCCGACGGCTTGAGAAAATCATTGTACATAAAAGATGATGATTACAGGCTTTCTTATTTGCAGGGAACGTATGTTACACTTACAAACCTGACAAAAAAAGATCGTGACAGAATCGAACAACTTCATCTGGGACCTTTGTATGTATCTGTCCATACAACCAATCCGGATTTGCGGGTCAAAATGCTTAACAACCCGAAAGCAGCAAATATCATGAATGATTTAAACCGGCTTAAAAAAGCTGATATACCTATCCATGCTCAGATAGTTCTCTGTCCGGGATACAATGACAAACTTGAACTTGAAAGAACGCTGAATGATTTATTAACATTTAAATCAATAATTCAATCAATTGCGATTGTCCCTGTAGGCATTACATGTTTTCACAAGAATAATTTAAAAACACTTACAAAGGAAAATGCACTGCATGTAATAAAACAGGTAGAAAATTTCAATATTAAAGCAAAAAAACAACTCGCAATGGCAAGCGATGAGTTTTTTATAAAAGCGGATTATCAGATACCGGATAAAAAATATTACGGTTCGTTTGCCCAGATAGAAGACGGAGTTGGTGCATTGAGACTCTTGATTGACGATTTTGAAAAAACACAAAAATTACTCCCTGAATCAATCCGGCAAAAAAAACAACTAACTTTTGCTACAACAGAATGCGCCAAAAAAGTAATGAAAAATATAATCAACAGGTTGAATAAAATCAAGAACCTGCAATGTGATTTGGTAATTTTAAAAAACAACTTTTTCGGAGAAAATGTTACGGTTGCAGGACTTATTACCGGCAAAGATTTGATAGAACAGCTAAAAAACAAGAAAATAGAAAAACTTGTCATACCTTCTATAATGCTAAGACCTTTCTCAGAAGATTTTCTGGATAATATAACCATTACAGATGTTGAAAAAGTCCTCGGATGCAAAGTATACATTATAAAAGATATTTATTGCGCAAAAGAGTTTGCGGAAATCATAAATGCATAATAAATAACATATATCATTAATTTGTCTGAAGCAACAGCGGCTTGTCCCTGAGGGCACACAGATACGTATAAATCGTTTTAATCTTTATAAGTGCACATTATAAAAATAAAAGATTAAAAAAATCAGACCTTTCGGTCTGAAGTTTACTGCATCTATTCAAAATAAAAATATTTAACGGGGAAAATTCACATAATGTTCCGGTCTAAATATATTATTACGCTTTGTATAATATATTTCTTGTTGAATCATAGCTGTCTATAGCTTCTTGAAGCTGTTTTGCTTTTCTTGTTGTTTCATCAGAAAAAAGCACATCTTTGAAATAATTGATTTTACTCATAAAAAGGTTTTTGTTCTTTTTGTCATTAGCTGATTCAACTAAAGATTCTATAATAGCTGTGGGAACAAGATTATCTGTCTGTGCCTGTTTAAAAACAGGTCTGGAAGCATATTGCTTGTTAATTTTGTTTATATTTTGATAGCTATATGTATTTATGCTGTTTATTTTCATTTTGTTTGTCCTTATGTTGTGAGTTGTTTTTATTAAGTGTTTCAACTACACTATTTAGTACATTTTTATTATGTACTATAAACTTTTCTTTGTCAACCCCTGTTAAAGAAATCTTAATATCTCCTGATTTACATTGTTAATATTGAGTTTTTGATTAAGTGCACAAAGTACACTTAATCATCATTTCTATTTCTTTTTTGCATGCTTTTTTGATATTTTTAAAAATTTCTTACAAATATCCACTCGGGTAATTGTTCTGATTTTAATTTTACTGTTATATATAATTAAATCTTTTTCATACTTCCAACTATTCTTAATTCCAGACAGCCAGGGCTTTTTATCAAATTAAGCCCTGTTTTTTTTTGCTAAAATTATTCGATGATAAATGAGATTTAAAGTGTATTTTCTACAATTAATATTGGGTAAACTTATTTTTTATGCATCAGCAGCTAAATAATACAAGTACTAACACCGGAAATTTATATCGCAGTTTATACTGTCTGAGGCGGCTTCGCTTGTACTCAAGAGTATCCTGATATGTACGGCTCGTAAACTCGCATGCATCTCAAGCCGGGAGCGGTAAACACTCTGCCGAATAAATATTCCGGTGGCATCCGGAGAAAATATAATTAAGAGAGGTAACGAATGACACCGCAACGCAGTTGCATAACATCAGACTTCGCTCTATCTCAGCCGATGTTGCAGCCAGTCTGACCCAATCAGTCATTTTGCGACTCTGCCCAATAAAATATGTCTAAATGTCATATCTTATGAGAGCTGGACCCCATGCACCGTCTTGAAATTCCTTCCCGCTCGCTGCAGCCGCTGACTACGCTCCGCTGCCGTCAGCTTTGCACCTCGCTCCCCGGGTTTCACCCGTCCGGAATTCCGCCTCTTGAAATCAGACGTTCGGGAAAAGCGTGGTTTTCCCTCACAAGGGGCGTTCCCTCATTTTATTCGGTCAGCCCCGTCTGATTTCGCCTCTTGAAATCAGACGTTCGGGAAAAACGCGGTTTTCCCTCACAAGGGGCGTTCCCTCTCTTCATTCGGTCAGCCCCGTCTGATTTCGCCTCTTGAAATCAGACGCTCACGCACTTCGTAAGGACAGGCTCACTACTTCTCACTTCGTTGTGAGTGTTCGCTTTGTCAAAACTCAACGTTTCCGTTCGCAGTGACACTGGGTTCGGCAGTGCCTCACACGGCGTGTCAGTCTGATTCCGCCCTCTTGAAATCAGACGTTCGGGAAAAACGTGGTTTTCCCTCACAAGGGGCGTTCCCTCATTTCATTCGGTCAGCCCCGTCTGATTCCGCTGTTGGCTGTGCCGGACTTATTTTTAAATATTGAACTTGCTTATTGCACAGGTTCAATAAGCGGATTTGCCTTCTTTTGCCGTTGAGCTGGGGCGAAACGTGCAAAATGGCTTCACGAAATTATTAAAGGTTTTTCTTTACATTATTGATTTGTAAACAGTGAAAGAGCGCCTGTGAAGACGAACGAAGTGAGTGAACAGCCATGTGAACAAGGTCGACGAAATGGAAAATTTTAGAAAAAATTTCGAAACGGAATACCAAACCTTACGAACGCCAATAATCCAAGAGCGGATTTGCCTTCTTTTGCCGTTGAGCTGGGGCGAAACGTGCAAAATGGCTTCACGAAATTATCAAAGGTTTTTCTTTGTATTATTGATTTGTAAACAGTGAAAGAG
>CALVCQ010000072.1 GCA_944326115.1 Candidatus Gastranaerophilales bacterium
CTTATTGTTAAATATTGAACTTGCTTATTGCACAGGTTCAACAAGTAGTCGGAGTCAGTTGACAATATGAAAAATCTGTTTTTTGATTATTTTTTTATACAAACAGCTTAAAACAAATTTGTTTTAAGCTGTTTGTTAATTTGTATAAATATAACCGGTTATACATCAATTCTTACTTCTATTTCAAAAAATCTGTCCCAAGGATAAGAATAAAATATATTCTCAAAATCAGTGCAAAAAACAGATTTGAGCTTTTGTTCAAAAGGAATCATTGACTGTTTTAATTCTTTTATATCAGGTGTTGTCAAAATTTCTTTAAGTTTTTTCCTTACGTTTGCCTGATACGCCCAATCATCTAAAAACCTGACTGTCTGGAGTTTCTTAAATGCATTTATATCAGGATTTTTTGAAAGATATTTAACAATTGCACAGCACAATGCAC
Organism: Candidatus Gastranaerophilales bacterium; assembly: GCA_944326115.1. Classification (GTDB taxonomy): domain Bacteria; phylum Cyanobacteriota; class Vampirovibrionia; order Gastranaerophilales; family Gastranaerophilaceae; genus Limenecus. The sequence continues at coordinate 443 of CALVCQ010000072.1, forward strand.
TGCCAAGCGTGTTTCCTGTTGTATTCCAGCCCGCATAGCCCAAAAAATTATTCCAATTTATTTCACAATTCAAAAATTGTTCAACAAAATTATTGTCAGCACCGTTTGCGTTTAAGATATCTGCTATAAGATAAGGTTTTTCAGGCAATTCCAATTTTTGGGCAAACCCTTCAACATCCACACCCATCACAAGTTCACCCTGTTCTTCTTTAAAATTATTCACAAGCAAAATTATATCAGCGTCTTTTCTTTCAGAAAGTTTACAGCCTGCAAGCTCTATCTGACCTTTTACGGATTCATATACAGAAACATCCTCATATCTGGAAATTTTATCGGTATAATCAGGCTGTGTAAAAACAGGTGCAATTTTTATTTCTTGATTTTGAGATACAGCTCTTGCAAGAAGACTCAATGGAATTTCATCAGCACCTGTTTTTATAAGAGCATTAAGATTATTTATTTCGATATGGTGCTGCAGCGCCTGTGCTTCCGCTACATTCAAACCGTATTGCGCACAATCGTCTTTTGAATAAACAAGAATTTCAAAGAACCCTTCTTTTACCCAGTTAAGATACATTTGATTAATATCAAAATTTCTTTTGCGTGTTTTTAAATAATCCTGCAGAATTTCCTGCGGGATGTCTGTTTTTGTATCTATATCCGGTGCATTTTTATGCATTTCATAAGAATATTGAAAAATTTTTTTGCCGTATAAATTCCAGTATTCTTTTTCTTCTTCATTGATATTGTTGTTAGAAATTCGCATTACACTTGAGAAAGCATAAACCTTAGCTGATTTTTGACGCAAAACAGATTTAAAATTTTCCATCCGCTCTTTTATCTGTTCAAAAGAATCTTCTGACCTGCGTGAAGGAATTAACCCTCCGTATGCGATTGTATCAAGGGATACAACAATTTTATCAATTTCCGGCAAATTCTTTAACCAGTTTAAAATGCCGTTTGTGTCAGCGGTTTTTGTTAAATTGCCGAGCATTTCTTTTGGAGGAAGCAAAAGTTCCAAATCTTTATCAATTGCATCAATCTGTTGTGCAAGGGTATAACACACAGGTCTGTTATCTATAGGGATAAAAGCAATTTTTAACATATTATTCTGCCGATTTGGTATTTGTAAACTGATTTGCACGTGTAATACCGACTTTGCCGGAACGTACCAGCTCTCTTATTCCGATAGGACGTAAAAGTTCAATCAATGAACGAATCTGTCTTTCATCACCGACTGCCTGCAGTGTATAGGTTCTCGGTGTTACATCAATAATTTTTGCGCCGAAAATCTCTGCAATCCTCAATATTTCAGACCTGTCTTCGTCTTTTGCAACCACTTTGCACAATATAAGCTCCCGCTCAATAGATTCCACATCTCCAAGATCAATAACTTTTAATACGGGAATAAGCCTGTTCAGTTGTTTTGTAATCTGTTCAATGACATCAGCATCACCACCCGAAGTTTCTATTGTAATTCTGGCATAGCCTTTTTCACTTGTCTGGGCTGCCGTGATACTTTCTATACTGTAGCCTCTGCCGGAAAACAATCCGCTTACACGTGATACTATGCCTGCTTCATCTTTTACCATTACAGATATTACATGATTTTTGGTGCCATTATTGTTATTATTCATTTTTTTCCTTTTATTTAATTTATCGGACAGTCATTAGACATGAGTATTTTATTAATAGGATTGCCGGCAAGTACCCACGGATAAACCATTTCGCATTCTTCTACAACAAAATCTATAAATACCGGCTGTCTGCATTCTATTGCCTGTTTGAGAACAGGGATTATTTCCTCTTCTTTTGTTACCCTGAAACCTTTTGCACCGTATGCTTCGGCAACTTTTAAAAAGTCCGGTCCGGAAATTTTTGTTTGCGAATAATGCTTATGGAACAGTTTTTCCTGCCACTGCCGAACCATACCGAGGTATCCGTTGTTAATTATTACATTAATAACCGGCAGTTTGTACTGTACGCAGGTAGCAAGCTCTTGAATGTTCATCTGAATACTGCCGTCGCCAGCAATATTTATAACAACTTTATCAGGAGAACCTACACAAGCCCCCATAGCTGCAGGAAAGCCAAATCCCATTGTCCCGAGACCGCCCGAGGTTATAAATCTTCTGGGTTTATCAGCTTTAATAATCTGAGCAGCCCACATCTGGTGCTGTCCTACTTCCGTTGTATAAATAGGATCCATATCTTTTGTAAATTCATAAATTTTCCTGATAACAGTAATAGCGCTGAGTTTATCAGAATGCTGTTCTATCGAAGGACGTCTTTTCTTCCATTCATTGATTTGTTCACGCCATGATTGTTTTACTTCATAATTAATTTCGTAGTTATTGGCGTCGAATTCTTCCAGCATTGCCTTCATAACATTTTTGGCATCACCGATAATCGGAATATCAATTTTTACATTCTTGTTTATTGAACACGGGTCAATATCCACATGAATAATCTGTGCATCTTTTGCAAAACGTTTCAAACATCCTGTGATTCTGTCATTAAATCTTGTGCCTATTGCAAAAAGTACATCACAGTTTGTAACCGCATGGTTTGCCCAGAAATTACCGTGCATACCGAGCATACCCAAAGAACGTTCGTCAGTTTCCGGAAAAACGCCTTTTGCCATCAATGTGTTTGTGACAGGGATATTTAATTTGTCAGCAAGCTGTTTTAATTCAGCCATCGCATCAGAAGCAATAATACCGCCTCCGGCAAGAATTACAGGTCTTTCCGCTTCGCATAAAAGTTCAAGGGCTTTGGAAATCTGTTTAGGATGTCCGTTGTAATTCGGGTTGTACCCCGGCAATTTTACACTCTCCGGATATACAAAGTCAGTCGATGCACTCAAAACATCCTTTGGCATATCAACCACAACCGGTCCCGGTTTGCCTGTTGTTGCAATGTGAAATGCTTCTTTTATAATTCTCGACAAATCCTTCACGTCTTTTACAAGATAGTTGTGTTTGCAGCACGGACGTGTAATACCGATAATATCAGCCTCTTGAAAAGCATCATTGCCTATCTGATTCACACCGACCTGACCGGTAAATACAACTAACGGATAACCGTCGTAATAGGCATTTGCAATACCTGTAATGCAATTTGTTGCTCCGGGTCCCGATGTCACAAGCGCAACACCTGCTTTGCCCGCCACTCTTGCATAACCTTCCGCTGCATGGATAGCTGCCTGCTCATGTCTGACAAGATAGTGTGTAATATCGCTCTGATTGTACAACGCTTCGTATATTGACAGAATTACACCGCCCGGATAGCCAAATATTTTATCAACGCCTTCTTTTTTCAAACATTCTAAAAATATTTGTGCTCCGGTTAGTTTTGTTATTTTTGTTTCTGTTTCTGTCATTTATTGCTCCAAAACCATAATTTTATATAATATTCTATCATTTTTTGCAATATTTACAAAAAAAACAGGCAAAATTAATAAATTTTTATTAAATTTTCATATAGTCAACCGACTCAAAATCCGCTCTTGGATTATTGGCGTTCGTAAGGTTTGGTATTCCGTTTCGAAATTTTATTCTAAAATTTCTTCACTCCATCTACCTTACTCACATGGGCACTCGCTCGGCTTTTAAGCCTCGACTCCGTGCCCGCTCAAAATCCGCTCTTG
>CALVCQ010000073.1 GCA_944326115.1 Candidatus Gastranaerophilales bacterium
CTTATTGTTAAATATTGAACTTGCTTATTGCACAGGTTCAACAAGTAGTCGGAGTCAGTTGACAATATGAAAATATTCAGGGGTTTTCTTTTTGAAGAAAATGTTGCATAATATACTTGGTCTTATTATATCCGTTAAAGTTTTGGAATCATAAAAATTTTATTTAAAATAGTATGATTTTTACGAAATTTTAACAGTTTAGCAAATTGGTGTTTATTTATTTTTAAACTGCGAGAAAAGAGGTCTTATTGTGAATAATTTTAGTGAAAAGAGAGTGTTGAAAAAAGCTTCATCTGTGTCCGAGGAAACAAAAAAAACAAATTCTTTTTCTTTTAGAAAAGGTCTGGCAGAACGCTTGTCCGCTCCTTTATCCGGACATCAGATACTGGAGAGAGTGCCGGGTCACGACATGCTGACGTTTGAATAAGCTATATTTTTGCTTATAAGATTTCGCTGTTTGAAAAATTGTTGCAAAACATTCCGGAAATGAAAAGAATTTTCGGAATGTTATTCTGTCTATAAATATTTACTATATTAAAATTAAAGTGTCCGGAAAAAATTCGTGATAAGACTCTGCCAAACGAAACAATCCTGCGACACTATATTAACAAATCCGCTATCCGGCTTTTACCTTGTTAATTCTTTTACAAAATTAGGCAGGGCAAAACGAGCCAGATGATAGTCTTTGTTATAAATTTTACATTGTTTTGAAACTGCTTCCGCTCTGCGCTCATCAATGTATGATAGGGGTTTTACTGTTTCAGAACAGAAACACCAGCTCCAGTATCCGCCCGGATATGACGGAATTGGTCCGGTAAATGTGTCTACAATCGGGAAAACTTTTCTTAAAAGCGGATACATTTTTTTCATTTCCGTCTGATTTATAAAAGGAGATTCCGATTGAGCAGACATTATCCCGCCTTCTTTTAGCGCTTCTTTAACATTTGTGTAGAATTCTTCCGTAAATAAACCTTCTCCGGGTCCCATAGGATCCGTGGAATCTATAAGAATGATGTCGTATTGCGATTTTTTATCTTTTATAAACTCAATTGCATCTTCAATTTTTATTTCAACCTTCGGGTTATCCAGCTCGCAGCCTATTGTCGGAAGGTATTTTTTGCAGGCATTTACAACCATACCGTCTATTTCACAAAGTACAACTTTTTTGACGGTATCATGTTTTAAAACTTCTCTGATTGTACCGCCGTCACCTCCGCCTATAACCAGTACTGTTTCCGGATGTTTGTGGTTTATCATCGGAATATGAGAAATCATTTCATGGTAATAAAATTCGTCTCTTTCTGTTGTCATCATAAGACCGTCCAGTGTGAGAACTCTGCCCATTGATTCCGTATCAAAAATATCCACTTTTTGAAATTCGGATTGTGCACTGAATAAAGTCTCTTTAACAGTCATGCAGCAGCCAAAGCCGTCTTTGCTTAATTCGCAGTATCTCATATCCAACATAGTGCTTTTCCTTTTTAACTAATCAGTTAAATGATTATAGCACGTACAGAAAAAGTTAAAAAAAATGGTTTGTAAAGAAATATTACAAAATGCCGGTTACGGAGTCAATTTTTAAAGATTATCTGCCTTTACATGAACATAGAAGTGTAAAAGGAGATTAGAAATGTCAGTAGGTGCAGTAAAATTTAGAAGTAGTATGGGTTGTTCTCCGTTAAGAAAGGATAACAATGTTAATTTTGCAGGTCAACATAAAGAAGAACCCGCAGCAGAAAATAAAAAAAGTAATACTGGCAAATATGTAGCAGCCGGTGTTGGCGTTGCAGCAGCAATTACAGCCGCTGTTGTTTTCAGAAAACCAATCGGCAATTTTATTAAAACATTAAAAATGCCGTCCATTCCGTCAGTAAACGGTGTCAAAGAAAGAGTTGTAAACGCTGCACAAAATGTTGGCGGCAGAATTAAAGGTTTGAATGTCGGAGAATTATTTAACAATGCAAAAACAAAAGTTGTAGATTTTGCAAAATTTGTCTGGACTAATGTTCTTAAAGGCGCAAATTACGTAAAAGATTTTGCAGTCTCTCTCTGGCAAAAAGCTGCTGCTTTTTTTACCAAACAGACTCCGAGTGCATAGTAAATTTCAGATAATAAATCAGATAACAAGCGGACTTTTGAAATTTTCAAAAGTCCGCTGTTTGTTATAACATATATTTATCATGAGTTTATTAAAAGATAAAAATGAGCTTTTAAGATTATACAATCTGGATTTGGACGAGCTTTTAAATATATCCGCAATGTATGTAAAAGATACTGTGGAATTTTGTTCTTTAATTAACGCAAGGAACGGAAAGTGCTCCCAGAATTGTAAATATTGTGCACAAAGCTCTCATTATAATACAGATATAGAAACATTTCCTCTTGTGGAAGTACAGCAGGTAAAAAAAACCGCACTGGAAGCTGTGAAAAACAATGTTTCCAGATTTGCTGTTGTTACCTCCGGAAAAACTCCTGACGAGAGTGATTTTGATAAAATTCTTGAAATGATAAAAGAGGTAAACAGTATACAAGGACTTAAAAGCTGTGCTTCCATCGGTATTTTAAATGAAAATCAGGCAAAAAGACTTGCTCAGACCGGACTGAAACGATTTCATCATAATATAAACACTGCCGGCTCATATTATCCGGAGGTTTGTACAACACACACGTTCGAAGACAGAATAAATACCTGCAGACTTGTCAAAAAATACGGTATCGAGCTTTGCTGCGGTGTTATTCTGGGGATGGGAGAAAGTATAGAGCAGCGTATTGAGATGGCAGTAACTCTTGCAGGAATCCAGCCTGAATCCATACCTGTAAACATTCTCATGCCAATAGCTCACACTCCTTTTGAAAATTACATTGATAAAATAGATGAAGAAAATATATTGCGAACTTTAGCGATATTTAAAATAGCGAATCCGTCATCTGTCTTAAGATTTTGCGGCGGAAGGATGAGATTGAGCACAGAAAATCAGGAAAAAGCATTAAAAAGCTGTGCGGAAGGATTGATGGTGGGTAACTACCTTACGACAATAGGGCAAAACCCAGAACAGGACATACAGATGGTACAAAGAATCGGAAAGAAAATACTATGATTGATTATATAAAAGGTAAGTTAGTTTCAAAACAAGCAACAGGTGTAAAAGGAGCCTCAATTGTAGTAGAAAATAACAATACGGGTTATTTTATAAATACAACAAGCAGAAACATTTCTTTAGCCGGAGAAGAAGGCTCTGACGTTAAAGTCTATACAAGTTTGATTCACAGAGAAGATGCAATGATTTTGTGCGGTTTTTTAAACAAGGAAGACAGAGATATTTTTAATATACTTATAACCGTATCCGGAGTCGGAATGAAGGTGGCTCTTGTTCTTCTGGATGAATTTTCCGGTTGTGATTTGATATCGGTTGTAATCACGGGAGATTACAAAGAACTTTCAAGAGCAAAAGGAGTGGGACCAAAGCTTGCACAAAAAATAATACTGGAGTTGAAAGACAAACTTATCAACTGGCAAAAAACATCGCCTTTAGATATCTCTGATATAAATATTGAATCAAAAGAGGTATCACAAGAAGCCGTTGCAGAAGCTCAAGCCGTATTGCTGTCGCTCGGGTATTCTGCTGATGAGTCTAAAAATGCAATAAAAATTGCCTGCAAAACAGCAAAGAAAAATTCTCCGGAAGAAATTTTGAAGGAATCTTTGCAGTATCTGGCAAGAGAAAACGGCTGATTTTATTTAAATTTGACAGCAAATTACAATTTTCATATTGTCAACTGACTCCGACTACTTGTTGAACCTGTGCAATAAGCAAGTTCAATATTTAACAATAAGT
>CALVCQ010000074.1 GCA_944326115.1 Candidatus Gastranaerophilales bacterium
CACTCCTAGCTTGAGGCGTAGGCAAACAGCAGGTGCGCCGTACGCCTCAGGATGCCCTCGGGTACAAGCGAGGTCCCTCTCAAACAACATAATGTCATTCCGAACTCGTTTCGGAATCTTACCGCCTAAAAGACCCTGAAACAAGTTCAGGGTGACAATTTTAGCTATTATTAGCGGAACTGCTATATAAGTCTCAATCTTTCGTAACAAAAAACTGCTCCAATTTCTTGAAGCAGTTTTTATATATAGATATAAATCTCGAATTAACCGATGATTTTGTCTACAACACCGGCACCAACTGTACGTCCGCCTTCTCTGATAGCGAATCTCATACCTTGTTCGATAGCTACAGGAGCAATCAATTCAACGTCCATTACAACGTTGTCACCAGGCATAACCATTTCGCCGTTGAATTTGATAGAACCGGTAACGTCAGTAGTTCTGATGTAGAACTGAGGTCTGTATCCGGGGAAGAATGGAGTGTGACGTCCGCCTTCTTCTTTTGTCAAAACGTAAACGTTAGCTGTGAATTTTGTGTGAGGTGTGATAGAACCCGGAGCAGCCAGTACCTGACCTCTCTGGATTTCAGTTTTATCGATACCACGGAGCAATGCACCGATGTTATCACCTGCAAGACCTTCGTCCAACAGTTTTCTGAACATTTCAACACCTGTAACGGTTGTTTTCTTAGTTTCGCCGAAACCAACGATTTCAACTTCCTGACCAACTTTTACTCTGCCTCTTTCAACACGACCTGTAGCAACTGTACCACGACCTGTGATAGAGAATACGTCTTCAACAGGCATCAAGAAAGGTTTGTCAAGGTCACGTTCAGGAGTCGGGATGTAAGAGTCAACTGCATCCATAAGTTCCCAAATTTTGTCAACCCATTTGTCTTCGCCTCTTTTGATAGTCGGGTTAGCTTGAACAGCTTCAAGAGCTTTAAGAGCTGAACCTCTGATTATAGGAATATTGTCACCGTCAAATTCATAAGAAGTTAACAGTTCTCTTGTTTCCATTTCAACAAGGTCAAGAAGTTCTTCATCATCAACCATGTCGCATTTGTTCAGGAATACAACCAATTTCGGTACACCAACCTGTCTTGCTAACAAGATGTGTTCTCTTGTTTGAGGCATCGGACCGTCTGTAGCAGCGATAACAAGGATACCACCATCCATTTGAGCCGCACCTGTAATCATGTTTTTAACATAGTCAGCGTGACCGGGGCAGTCAACGTGTGCATAGTGTCTTGTTTCAGTTTCATATTCTACGTGAGCTGTAGAAATTGTAATACCTCTTGCTTTTTCTTCCGGAGCAGCGTCGATTTCATCAAATTTTTTAGCTTGAGCCTGACCTGCTGCAGCAAGTACGGAAGTGATTGCTGCTGTTAATGTAGTTTTACCGTGGTCAACGTGGCCTACTGTACCAATGTTAACGTGCGGTTTCGTACGTTCATACTTTTCGCGTGCCATTAGAGTAATCTCCTTTTTCTCTGGTTATGTACTTACTTTTCTATTGTCTTTCAAATAGTTGACGAAAAAGGCAAAATATGCCCTTCCATTATAATAATCTTATATGCTCATTCTGATTTGTCAAGCAAAACTCATGTTTTACAGATTCACAATATGCATAAAATAAGCTGTAACCGCTAAACGGATTACAGCTTATTTATCTTTATAAATTTTTTCATATTGTCAACTGACTCCGACTACTTGTTGAACCTGTGCAATAAGCAAGTTCAATATTTAACAATAAGTCCGGCACAGTCAACAAGCGCATGGGGTCTACCTCTCAGAAACAATACTTAATTGTTTCTTCGGCAGAGTCGTAAAATGCTAGACTGGCTGCAACATCGGCTGAGCTAAAGCGAAGCCTGATGTTATGCCCCTACCTGGCGGCGCCACTCGCACTCCGTGTACCACTCCTACAAGCGAGGTCCCTCTCAGACATTTATATTTGCTGAGCCGTTTCTAACCTCATTTGAATTACTGTCCAACCCTTTCAAAGAGTCTCTGTAGGAAGTTATCGACAAAGACGAAATATGCGTATTCAAATTTATTTTATCAGTCATAATGCATTTCCTTTATTTCTTAACCTCAGTTATCTTATCGGTTATTACAGCTTTAGGCTTTAGAAATAAAAAACTAATATTTCAAAATTGTTACAATTGACTTTAAAAAAATCTTTATTAAATAAAAAACATACACCGGTTATGAGGACGCTATTATGTTTTTTTATCATAAAAAAGAATGTACACACTCTAAAGTTTCTCCGGACAAAGACTCCTGCTACTGTCCGGACTGCGGAAAATACATCGAAAACAAATGGTATTTAACACGCTGCAGCTGCTGCAATGTCAAAAGAAAGACAATAATAAAATTCGGTCAAATTATTCCGGAAACCAGATATTGCCCGAACTGCGGCTCTGAACATTATCACATAGAACCGGTTTCAAACATTAATTTTATTGATATAAATTTTGCGGTACTTGTTAAAGAAATAAATGAAGAAAAATCCAAAAACAGAACACAAAGCTGGCTTGAAAGAGAAAATAACGAACCCGTAAAACTTCTGGGTATAATTCCGGGTTTTTGATTAAGTTTTGTAACATTACTCCTATCAATAGTGTAAAATTTAATTTTTACACTTTTTTATTAAATCATCTAATCCGGTGGCTCAGCTGTTCCGGCAGACTGCTGCATATATGACAAAGACAGCGGCATGAGTGTAGTTTTAGTGTTTCTTTATCACTGTGCGCTCTTAAAATAATCCCAAAACTTTTCATATTGTCAACTGACTCCGACTACTTGTTGAACCTGTGCAATAAGCAAGTTCAATATTTAACAATAAGTCCGGCACAGTCAACAAGCGCATGGGGTCTACCTCTCAGAAACAATACTTAATTGTTTCTTCGGCAGAGTCGTAAAATGCTAGACTCGGCGCCACTCGCACTCCGTGTACCACTCCTACAAGCGAGGTCCCACTCAGACATAATACAAGAAAGGATGTAATCATTGAAAATACCGCCATACAGAACATTTGCCAGAAATGTCATATACCTTGATGATTACAAAACAGAAGCTGAACTGCTAAAAGAAAATTACCGCCCGCAGCGCCTCATGCGAAAAATGGCGGAAAATCCGGAATTCGAATCTTTTAAATATTTTAACAAAAAAGCATCTCTCGGGCATATACGTCTCCACTTTGCATTTCCGAAAACAAATCCGGATAAAATTGTTTTGACAATATCCGACAGAAGAAACCCGACACCCGCAGATATAATGACTTTTATTGCAAACCTGTTCAGAAGCAAATACAGTGTTGAATCGCTGCCTACCATGAGCCGTGAAGAGTTTATACAATTTTTTAAAGATGCCTTGAGATATACCTTTATGCCTAAAACAGTCAATAAATTTCCCGTAAAAACAGTGGAATTTGATCCCTCAAAACCTTACATGGAAAAATTAGGCGAAGCTTTCAGGGCTTTTTGTAACGAAAGACTTTTCGGTGTTGCAAAAAAATAATTTTTCATATTGTCAACTGACTCCGACTACTTGTTGAACCTGTGCAATAAGCAAGTTCAATATTTAACAAT
>CALVCQ010000075.1 GCA_944326115.1 Candidatus Gastranaerophilales bacterium
TGAGGCGTAGGCAAACAGCAGGTGCGCCGTACGCCTCAGGATGCCCTCGGGTACAAGCGAGGTCCCACTCAGACAGTTACAGTTTACAAAATATGAAATATTAATTTTTCGTTAATATTTACAAATTTTGCAAAACTAAATGATATAAAAGAATAGTAAGTTTGTAGATAAATTTGTATACACATAAATAAAAAGGAGGAATCTATGTCAATCAGACCTTTAGGAGACAAGATAGTTATTAAAGTTATCGAAGATACAGAAAAAACAGAAGGCGGAATCTTTATTCCCGATTCTGCAAAAGAAAAACCGCAAAAAGGTGAAGTAATTGCCGCAGGTCCGGGCAAAATTCTTGAAGACGGCAAAAGAGAAGAAATGGAAGTAAAAACAGGTGATGTTGTTCTGTTTGCAAAATATGCCGGTACAGACGTAAAAATGGGCGAAGATGTTTTGAAAATTATGTCTGTTAAAGATGTTTTAGGCGTTTTGGAATAAACGAAGGTGTATGGAGGCTTGAAGGGCGTTCATGCAGGTGAATGACATAAAGCCGCAACCGTTCCGGACCGCCAAGGACTCCGGAGAAACGATTGAGAATCGTTACGATGGAGGGAGGCTAAGTCAGAAAGAAACTTTCTGCGTGCCGTATAGAAATTACTTTTTTCACGAAATGAAGCAATCTTTGATTGCACAGGCGGAAATAGATTAAAAATTATTCATAAGGAGAGAAAATAAAATGGCTAAAAAAATTGTATTTAATGAAGAGGCTAGAAAAAGCCTTCTCAAAGGTATAGATGCAGTTGCCGATGCAGTAAAAGTAACACTGGGACCAAAAGGTCGTAATGTTATTTTAGAAAAGAAATTCGGCGCACCGCAAATCGTTAACGACGGTGTAACTATTGCAAAAGAAATCGAACTTGAAGACGGTCTTGAAAATGCAGGCGCACAACTTCTTAAAGAAGTTTCTTCAAAAACAAACGATGTAGCAGGCGACGGTACAACAACAGCATCTGTACTTGCTCAGGCAATTGTACGTGAAGGTTTGAGAAACCTTACAGCCGGTGCTAACCCTATCGGTATGAAAAGAGGTATGGACAAGGGTGTTGAAATGGCTGTTGAAAAAATCAAAAAAATGTCACAGTCAGTTGATTCAAAAGACAAACTTGCTCAGGTTGCCACAATTTCCGCAGGCAACAACGCTCAAATCGGAGATTTGATAGCTGATGCTATGGAAAAAGTTGGTACAGACGGTGTTATAACAGTAGAAGAATCAAAATCTTTCGGTACAAACCTCAAAGTTGTTGAAGGTATGCAGTTTGATAAGGGCTACATTTCACCTTACTTTGTAACTGATGCTGAAAGAATGGAAGCTGTGTTGGAAGATGCTTATGTTCTTTGTGTAAACAAAAAAATCAATTTGATTTCAGACCTTGTTCCTATACTTGAACAGGTTGCACGTGACGGTCGTTCACTCTTGCTGGTAGCAGAAGATGTTGAAGGCGAAGCTCTTGCAACACTGGTTGTAAACACAATGAGAAAAGTTTTAAGAGCTGTAGCTGTTAAGGCTCCGGGATTCGGCGACAGAAGAAAAGCAATGCTTGAAGATATAGCTGTATTGACAGGCGGTCAGATGTTTACCGAAGAGCTCGGCATTAAACTTGAAAACGTAACTGTTCAGATGTTAGGTCGTGCAAAACGTGTTACTGTTACAAAAGACAACACAACAATCGTTGTCGGTGACGAAACAAAAGCACAGGTTGCTGACAGAATTAAATTAATCAAAAAACAGATTGAATCCTCCGATTCTTCTTATGACAAAGAAAAATTGCAGGAAAGACTTGCAAAACTTTCAGGCGGCGTTGCTGTTATCGAGGTTGGTGCTGCCAGTGAGGTTGAATTAAAAGAAAGAAAATTGAGAATCGAAGATGCGCTGAACGCTACAAGAGCTGCCAAAGAAGAAGGTATTGTACCCGGCGGCGGTGTTGCTCTTATCAGAGTAATGCAGGATATGACTAAATATTTAGAAACAGCCCAATTTGACAGCGATGACGAAAAAGTAGGATTCAGAATCCTTCTCGATGCTTTACATATTCCTCTTAAACAAATCGCTGACAATGCAGGCGAAAAAGGCGATGTTGTAGTTGAAGAAGTTAAAAAACTTCCTGAATCAGAAGGTTTTGACGCATTGACAAACGAATATGTAGACATGTTCAAATCAGGTATAGTAGACCCTGCAAAAGTTACTCGTTCAGTACTTGAAAATGCTGTATCAGTTGCTTCTATGCTTTTGACTACAGAAGCTGCCGTTGTAGATATTCCAAAACCGGATGCACCTCAAATGCCTCCTATGGGCGGCGGCATGGGCGGTATGATGTAATGTGATTGTGTACACAGTACATCAAACTGAAAACTGTAAAAGGCTCTCTTTAAAAAGAGAGCCTTTTTATATGTTTTAAATTTTTTCTATAAATTATTTATGCAAAAGCTTTTTGATTTCTCTATATAAACAAACAAGTTTATGCTTTACATTTTTACCTGAAATTTCCATATCTTTAAGCAACAGCAGGCTTTCTATTTTTGAATAAACATTTTTATCATAATCTGTATCAATTATTGATATAAAGTCACCAAAATCAAATTCACTTATATCAAGACACGGTATATTGCCCGGTTTAAGTTCTTCCAGTGCTGCGTTTAAAATTTTATCGGCAATCAATCTGCGATTTTTCGAATCCGTATTTAAATCAACCAGAGAATAATACATAGCACGCAGCGGCAAAAAATCATCATAACACGTAAAACTGTTTTCGGGTACAAAGTCAATGGCTGTAATACTTCTATTCTTATTGTTGATAATAATATTCCCGTTAATTGCATCAAAAAACATATTTTTGTTATGAGCCTCGGATATTTGTTTTAAAAATTCTCTGAAAGAAGAAACAGGAAAAGAAGCCAGATCGTCTATGTTGTCCGAACAGCTCACAAGCGTTCTCCCGTTTATTTTCTTCATCAGTACAATACCGTCTCCGAGATGTGCTTTCACGTGATTTATTTTATCTTCTTCAGTTATTTGTAATGAAAAAAACTTTTTAAAATTTAGTTTTTTCTTGTGCGCTGCCGAGTGAGGAATTTTGACACAGTAATCTGTTTGAGGAATTGAATATACAGTACCCTCGCAGCCTTCACCCAAACAATTGTTTTTATCCCGTATCGCAGACTCTATTCTTGAAATTATAAGTTTAGGTGCGGCATTTAACAAATCATCGTTCCCGCAAAAAGTTATTGTATCCTCCTTAAGCGGAGGTTTCAACCTGACTCCGAAAGATAGTTTCGGTTTAATCGAATTATTGTGTGTATAAAATTTGTTATTTAATGTTATTTGCATATCTATTCAACTAATGCATGTAAATTTTAAATCCGGCATGTATTTATAATTAAAAATTGATATGGTTTCAGTATTTTATTCCGGCAATTAGTGCAATATACATAATAAAGTAAATACAGTTTGTTTTGCAAGTGTTTTCATATTGTCAACTGACTCCGACTACTTGTTGAACCTGTGCAATAAGCAAGTTCAATATTTAACAATAAGTCC
>CALVCQ010000076.1 GCA_944326115.1 Candidatus Gastranaerophilales bacterium
CTGATGTTATGCCCCTACCTGGCGGCGCCACTCGCACTCCGTGTACCACTCCTACAAGCGAGGTCCCACTCAGACACATTTTTATAAGATCCTTCGCCTGCGTCTCCGGATTGTATATGTTGCGTATTTCGATGCAGATTTTGTATATTGATAGTACTATCAAAACATCAATCTGAACAGAAGGAATCGTTTGTTGAGTTTTTCCGAGAACTTACGCAGGTTCTTGGAAGTAATTGCAACATTGTTTATGGTTTCATTTAACTCATCTTTTTTGTCCGTTGTAAGTCCGTTAACCGTCTGTAATGTGCAGGACAAATCATCAAGAGCTTTGTTAAACTTGGTAACTGTATTATTTACCTGTGCTTTTACATTCGGATCTTTTGTCATTGTATTTACGTATTGCGCAATTTCGGAGATATTTTTGCTTGCAACCTGCAAATCGTCAAGTGTCTGTCTTGTTTTTGGGTCTTCAAGAAGAGTATTTAGGTTTTGTGACAATCTGTCTATTGATTTTGTAGTAGACATAAGAGTTTCTTTAAACTCTTTGTCACCGATAATATTATTAATATTGTCAGTAAGCACAATAACTTTTGCAGAAACTTCGTCAGTTGTCTGCATAAGCTTGTCTATATCCTGTTTTGTGGAGTCAAGAAGCAGCTCTGTTTTGTCGATAGTTCTGTTAGCTTTAATTGTAAGCATATCAACATTAGATACAATCTGTTTTAAATCCTGTATAACATCATCAGACAGTATTGCACTCAGCTTTTCATTTGTTTCAGCCAGTGAATATGCTGCCCTGTATTGCAAATCCATAAAATCAGAAAGTCTTAACGGCTCTATAACAGTAAATTTTGAAGTTGTTTCAGGATATGCAAATTCCATATCCGTATAAGGTTTTAATGAAAGATAGTGTTTTGAGTCTTTTGTCTTGATTTTTCCCTGCATTCTCTCAGGCAGCTGCAAACCGGGCAGTGTAACGACATATCCTACTTTATATGCGGAAGGAGATTTTACCTCCTCCTGTATGTTGATAGGCAGCGTTTTTGTTTCTATAATTTCAACTTTTTTGACTTTGCCGATATTGCATGGTTTTTCGCTCAAAATCATAGAAACATTGTCGTTTTCATGCAAAACCAGAGACCTTCTGTTGATAGGCAGGTAAATCGTTCTGATTTTAGGCGGAGTAATTTCCAAAAACTGTTCGCCAATTATTCCGGACTGCTGTATGGAAATTGTAGAAGCATTGGGAATTTCTATATCCGGCTCTGTTATTACAAATTTTACTCTGACATAAGGGTCATCAGCATTTGATAAAACAGGAACAATTTCTTCAATCTGACCTATTCTGAAACCCATCATCTGTACTGCGGAACCGGGTCTTATACCGTTTACGTCTTTAAAATCAACAAATAATCTTTCTCCGGCTGACAGCGCTCTGCCTTTAATCCACAGTATGGAAAAAATTAATATTAAAAGTGCTGATAATGTTAATAAACCGACTTTAAATGAGGATGAAAAACGCATTTTATCTTCTTTTTCCTTTGTTACGCTTAGTTTATTGTGTCCGGTCTATTCCGAACCCGTGCCTGCAACTTTCATGGGGCCTTCTATGCAGGCATTTATGAATTGTTTTGTATACTCATTTCCGCCCTGTATCATATCCTGAGGCGTACCCGAGTATACGATTTTAGTATTATATAACATAATAACCTTATCCGCACACCTTTGAATGGTGGATAATTGGTGGGTCACTATAACGGATGCGGGATTAAATTCGTCTCTCAAGCGCACAATATAATCTTCTATTATGGTAGAAGAAACCGGATCAAGACCTGCAGTAGGTTCGTCATACAAAATGGTGTTCGGGTCTGTTACTATTGCACGGGCAAAACTTACACGTTTTTGCATACCGCCTGAGAGTTCATGAGGCATTTTATCCTCTATTCCTTCCAAGCCGACCAGTTTTAATTTCTGCGCAACTATTTCTTTTAGCTGCTGTTCTGTATATTTATTTTTGAATTCTTTTCTCTCTTTTAGTGCAAACGCAATATTTTCAAAGACATTTAATGAATCGAACAAAGCCGAATATTGAAATACCATGGCTATATCACCCGGAGATACAAGTATTTCTCCGCTGTCAGGTCCGGTCAGTCCGCAGATTAATTTGAGTATCGTGCTTTTGCCTGCTCCGCTTAACCCGACCACGGCAAGTATTTCTCCGTCATTTACCTTAAAGGATACATTGTCCAGAACTGTTTTGCCTTTAAATGATTTTGTCAGATTCTTAACTTCTATACTCATTATATTTACCTTCATTAATTTTTGAGAAAATTAAATTTTCTTGCAATGTTTATTAAATTAAACTTAAAAGAAGAAAATTGTAGCAAAGATGTAGTCTATTATACAAATGGCAACAAACGACCAAACAACGGCTTTTGTTGTTGCAATACCTACTCCTTTTGCCCCGCCGTATGCCAGATACCCGCATGTACAGCTTATCAGCGCAATTGCTGCACCAAAACATGCGGATTTACCAAGAGCAACAGAAATATCTTTTATATAAAGCCCCTGCCATAGAGAACTTATGTAATTCAGCCTGCTTACATGGGCGCTCAAATATGCAGCAATTCCGCCGCAAACAAGCCCGAATGTCGAAGACAGCACCACTACAAAAGGCATCATAACAAAACCAGCCATTACTCTCGGAACAAACAAATAATCTATAGGGTTAACTTTCAATACCTTTAGTGCATCCACCTGTTCCGTAACACGCATTGTTGCTACTTCTGACGCATAAGCGGAGCCTATCATGGAAATTATTGCAAAGCCTGACATTATAGCGCCCATTTCACGGGTCATCACCACACCCATAAGCATTCCGACGAATTTTTCACCGCCCTGTTTAACCATTTCCGGTGCAACCTGCATAGAGACAATAACAGAAACCATACCGACAATTGTCAGCGTAATAGGCAAAGAATCCACTGCAAAACGTGAACACTGATCAACAAAGAGTTTCCAATTCATTTGCCGTTTAAACAAATCTTGAAAAATCAGTCCTATAACCTGACACGCTCTTATGCCCATTTCGCCGAGAGTTTCAAAAAACTCCTCGACCTGTAAGAGCAATAACTTTGTCAAATTATATGTGGCACTCTGTCTGAATATTTTTCTGGCTTTTGAATAATCCATGAAATAATTGTATCAAATATTTCGGAAATTGTAATACTGTTTCCGCTTTATTACTTTTCATATTGTCAACTGACTTCGACTACTTCTTAAATTTTCTTCACGCTCGGACAGTTTCCAATTTTTATACTGCACGGAGGTACTTCGTATCTCACTACAGTATAAATTTTCATATTGTCAACTGACTCCGACTACTTGTTGAACCTGTGCAATAAGCAAGTTCAATATTTAACAA
>CALVCQ010000077.1 GCA_944326115.1 Candidatus Gastranaerophilales bacterium
TATTGTTAAATATTGAACTTGCTTATTGCACAGGTTCAACAAGTAGTCGGAGTCAGTTGACAATATGAAAATTTCAAAGACAGACTTTTACCGAATTATTCGAAACACTTCCTCAAGAGTTTTTTTGGGCGGACGGGTAAAATTATCACCGTCCGGATATCCGACGGTCAAAAGCGATATAACTTTATTACCCTTTCCTATATTTAAAAGTTCGCTAAATTCTTTGTAAGCAACAAGAGGTGCACACATCCAGCATGTTGCAAGACCGAGAGCATTTGCTGCAAGAGACATATTTTCTATTGCCGCACCCATACTCAAAATAGAAGATCTGTTATCATAACAGTTTAACTCTTCTTTTGTCATTCCGTTTTTTTCAAGTATGGTCAGCATTGTTGAGACTCTTTTCTGTTCTACAATAGCAAAAACAACAGGGGCTTTTGTAAAAAACATGGAATAATATTTGTATCCGTTTAGCTTTGCTTTATCTATTTCATTTTCTACTCTGTTTTGCAGCTCGTCATATTTATTTTCAACACACTTTGCCATCTTTTCTTTCATTGTGTCGTCATAAATTGCAATAAACTCCCAGTTCTGGGTGTTAGTCGCACTGGGAGCCTGTCTGCCCGCATCGGCTATAATTTTTATTGCCTCAACGGGGGGTATTTTATTTGTGTACTTTCTGATAGTTTTACGGGTATTAAGCACATCAAAAAATTCACGCTTCGGTGTTTCAAACACATTCTCCGACATATACGGACTCCTAATTATGAAAAATTATTCCAGAAAACTTACTTATATTACTTATATATTTATAATATTTTTTACTACGTTTGTAAATACCCTTGCAGAAAAACCGCTGTTACAAAAGGCTTATGCTCAACAAAGCAGCAATGAAGAATTTATTTTGTTTATTGTAGATTTTTCAAACAGTATGACAGAAAAGCTTCACGGTACAAAAAAAATAAATATGGTTTTTGATACAATGCAGGCGCTGTTACCTATGATTCCAAAAGACAAACGGGTAGGTCTGAGGGTCTACGGACACAAAGGAGGTTATCTTTTGCCCGGTATGTCCTGTAAAGCCAGCAGTCTGCTTGTTCCTATGATAAAAGACAGCACCGCTCAAATTCAGAGTGCTCTATTTTCTTTGCATCCGGCAGGACTTACTCCGATTACTTATTCTCTCAAACAGGCTGTAAATTCAGATTTTGCTGGAATTAGCGGTAAAAAAAGGATTATACTGCTGACCGACGGAGGAGAAAATTGCGATGAAAGTCCGTGTGATTATGTAATGGAGCTGACAAAAACCCGTCAGGATATTTTTATTGATGTAATTGCATTTAATATATATGATCAGGATGCAAACAACCAGCTGAAATGTACGGCTCTTGTTACAAGCGGAAAATTTTATTCTGCAAATACAGCAGCAGAACTTATGCAGAGTTTACAAAACTCGTTAAATGTACAAAAAGAAGTTCAGGGTGTAATAATTACTCATTAACTGCGAAATACCAAAAGTACATATAGATTTGATAATTATAGATTTTTTATACTCTGCCGTAAATATCTTCAAATCTTACAATATCATTTTCATCAAGAATATCACCCTGTTGAATTTCAAGAATTTTTACCGGTTCATCATAAGGGTTCTGGATAGAGTGTTTTTCTTCTATGTCAATATCTACACTTTCGCCTTTATTAAGCTCAAAATATTCTTCGCCTTTAAGGATATAAGCCTTACCCTCCAGTACGACCCAGTGTTCATTTCTGTGATGATGAAGCTGAATGCTTAATTTTGCACCTGGATTTACATAAATACATTTTGTTAAAAATCCGCTGCCTTCATTCAATATAGTATAATACCCCCACGGTCTGTATACGGTTTTATGATTATACTGGGTTGAGTCTTCTCTTTCTTTAAGATGGTTTACAATTTTTTTTACATCCTGAGATCTGTTTCTGTCGCATACAAGTATTGCGTCTTCTGTTTCGACTACGGCGACATCTTTCAGTCCTATTGTTGTAATTAATTTTGATGTTGAATAAACAAGAGAATCTTTGCTGTCTAAGTCAATAACATTTCCCATTATATAATTGCCGTTGTTATCAAGTTCTGAAATTTCATACACGGCTTCCCACGAACCAACATCTTTCCATTCGCAATCAAGAGGAATCATTGCCAGTTTTTTTGTATTTTCCATAACAGCATAATCTATAGAGATATCAGGCATTTCTTTAAAATCCTGATAAGGAATCGATGGAGTTTGTGAAGATATTTCCGCATCTTTGATGATATTATAAATATCTCTCTCGTATTTTTTTAGCTCTGCCATCATAACAGAAGCCTTAAAGGCATACATTCCGCAATTCCAGTAATATTTATCAGAATCAACAAAGTCTTGAGCTGTTTCCGGATCAGGTTTTTCTATAAAAGATTCCACTTTTAGGGCATCAGGTGCAATAGTTCTTATCTTCCTGTTGTTTTTAGCTCTTATATAACCGAGTCCCACATCAGCTCTGTCGGGTCTTACACCAAAAGAAACGATATATCCTTCTTTAGCCAGTTTTATGCCTTCGGATACAGCTTTACAGTATTTTTCATTATCGGTAATCAGATTATCTGACGGTACGGCAACAATAATTGCATCTTCTTTAATATTTTTGTCCTGTTGAAGTTTTTCTATGTATTTGACGGCAAGGGCAATAGCCGGTGCGGTATTTCTGCATTCCGGTTCCGTAATAATACGGTATGTTGATTTTCTGCAGAATTTATCCTGCATTTCTTTCAGTTGATTCTTTACCTGACTTTCGAGTTTTATGTTAGTAACACTCAGGATATTTTTGTCATCAATACAGTTAACCAGTCTTATAAAAGCAGATTGAAAAAGTGTATAATTGTCTTCTATTTTCATTAATTGCTTCGGATGCAATTCTCTGCTCAACGGCCACAACCTGCTGCCCGAGCCTCCTGCCAATATTACCGCATAAACATTACTGACTGCCATAAATACCAACTCCTGTTTTGTCTCCAAGACCTTATCACCGGTCTTTATTAAAGTATATATTAATCTGTAATTATATGAAAACCTTAAATATTTTTAGGGTGACAAAACTTAATATTTATAATCCGATAACGAATATGCAGTTATTTTTGCGGTATAACAAACTCAGTATCGTTTGATTGCTGTCATTTCGCTGTATGAATAACAGGAAAATTTGTCTGAGTGGGACCTCGCTTGTACCCGAGGGCATCCTGAGGCGTACGGCGCACCTGCTGTTTGCCTACGCCTCAA
>CALVCQ010000078.1 GCA_944326115.1 Candidatus Gastranaerophilales bacterium
CTTATTGTTAAATATTGAACTTGCTTATTGCACAGGTTCAACAAGTAGTCGGAGTCAGTTGACAATATGAAAATTTGGACATTTTTCTTTTAAAAATTAATATTTTTTTACATTTGTTGATTTTTGAGCAAAAATAATATTTGCTCTGTTTTGTAAAAATGTAGATTTTTAAAGGTAAAAGTGTGTTATGAAAATATATCCTGTTCACGGTTATGCAAATATCGTTCCGTCTAAAAATGATAATCAAAAGAAGGATACTGCTTTTAAAGCAGCACCTGTGGAAAATAAAAAATTTGAATTAAGAAGTAAGTTTAATGACTACATGTTATCTTTTGGTGCGAGAGTTGATAAAGGTCTTGAAAGATTTTACGACGTAAATAAAGACAGAATGCCTTATACGGTAAAAACTTATGTGGAATCTTTGCCGGATAAAAAAATGCTTTCGCCGCTTGAGGCGCAGAAAAAAGCCTTTGAAAAACTGGAATCAGTTCAAAATATTGATGAAATAAAAGAATTGTTTCCGCAAGAACCTCTTTTTCGTTATCTGATGAATCCCGAGGATTCGCACGCAACCAGAGGTATATTACAAATTGCAAGAGAAGATGCGGAACTTTTGAGTTTGTCTGATGAAGATATACTCAAAGATAAAACAAACTTGACTGTTTATCTTGTTAAAAAAGTATTTCTGGAAGCCAAAACAATAGAAGAAATCAATAAAGATTTGGAAAACGATTTAAATCCGGATTTTAAAGCTGATTTTAAATTTAAAAATCCCGGTTCTTCATACATACTCGGTTCTACTTTGAAAGCACTCGGTATAAAAGTGCCGACAGCGGAATATCAGCAGTCTTTAAGATATACAAGAGCCGGTTATTCCGATATAGTGGGAGGAACAATCTCCAGAGCACAGATAGAGTTCTGGAGTTCTTTAACACCGGAACAAAGAATTCCGAGAGCTAAAAAATCAGTGGAAAATTTTGAAAACTGGTGGGGTTCGCTTACAAGAAATGAAAAACTTGAACTGATTGCCGAAAAAGAAAATATTCTTGTAATGCTGAAAAACTATAAAAAATCGGAACGTGCAGCAAAGAAACAGCAAAAATTAACAGAAACGGAAAGTGCGGCACAAAATATAGAAAATGCGCAACAAACTGAAAAAACTAACAGCCGTATAAAAGTTGGTTCTTCTGTTCTCGGGCAGGACGAATTATTTAAAATATGGGCAACCAAAAACCTGGAAATATTTGAAGAAACTTTATCTGAGGCAGATAAAGATACTCTCCATCTTAAGAGAATGAGAAATCTTGTTCAAAGATGGAAAGAAATGTCCGCAGATGAAAAAACCGATTATATTTCCCGAATGAAAGCCGGAGCTGAGCCTGCCAGATATGCGATGATTGATGCATGGAATAACAGTTTGAATCTGGTAAAGGCGTTAAGCGCTCATTTAAGAGAAAATCAAATATACAAACCCGCAGATTTACTTTATTCTTCACAGGAATTTAGCAAATTTCAGTCAAAAGTTATGACAGAATTCTGGCAAATGTATCCGGATTATGCGGATATGCTCGGCAAAAAAATAAGAGAAGGAAGCGAAAAGGTAGAAACAGCTATACAGAGAGGAACTTTTGAAGAGCTGAAAAAACAGATTATGCGTGATAAAAAGCAGCGTATAAACGAACTTCAAAGATTTAAATCGGAAAGAAAAGCTGCAGAAACCGGCTCTGATGATACAAAAGCTGTAGAACAGCCTTCTTATAAACAGGAATTCAAAGATGCCTATAATTCTCATGTATACGGTAAATTAAAGTCAATACCCAAAAATTTCTACAATGATATGTACGAAAAAGTGCTTGATATATTACCGGAAGCCGCTGTAAGAGCCTGGACTAAAAATTTGAAAGGTTTGCCCGTTGATGAGCATGAACGTGAGTTAATTAAGTCCTTTGTTATGAATGAAACACCTGAAACCGCAAGGTATAACAGAGCTCTTGAGGCTGCAATGGCTGATACAATATATGAATTGACAAAAAATCCGGATGCTTTCAGACTTTCAAATTCAGATGTTAAAACAGTAATGTATCATCTGGAAAACGGTGAAGACGCTGTTATTTATTCACACAAAACCAATGAAACTTTTAAATTTCGTATTATAAATCCGAATAAAAAAATTAATACCCGCAGAATAAATGATTTGTATGAAATATACAAAAAGGATTTGACCAGAGATGAAATCAATACAATTATGCATTTGTATTTTTATCTGAATCCGGATACTGTCAACAGTAGAAAAACAGATGGTTTATTGGATAAAGCCAGACAGGTTCAGCAGATGCTGTTTGATTATATTTCTTCATACGGAAAATCAGCTCATATATTGTTCTCTTCAAAAAGTGCTTATCCGGATTCTGTAAAGGAAAAATTTAATGACAAATTTTTGTCTAATATGCCGGCTGAACTCAAAGAGTATGTTATTCCTTTGTTAAATTCACGGCAAGATATAGGAGAGGTTCAAAAATATAAAAATACTGCATATTCTTTTATGAAAAGATTTGATTTTATACCTGCCGAATATATGGATTTATATTCAGGTGAACTGGGGATTCAGTTTAAACAGAGGAATTTAGACGATGATGAACTGGCTGCATTTTTACAAAGATGCTGTCATAAAAGAAAACATTATAAAGAAACAAACGGGCTTATCATCACACCAAAATCTTCTTTTATGTTTGAATCAAAACTAAAATCTCTTGCTCTGGAGCAGGCTATGGCGGATGTTTTGTATGAAGCAACGGGATGTGAAGACGTATATGGACTGGAGATAGAAAATCTTCTGGATAATATAGAACTTATTAATCTTGTAAAAAAATTCCCATCGGAAGAAAGAAGATATAAACCTACCGGTTATGATAAAGAAATTATCATTACAGCAAATAAAAAACCATCCTTATACAGGATAAAACAGCTGTATAATGAATATCTTGATGAAATAGAACAATGGTTGTCGGAACCCGGTGTGGATCGTAACAATTTGAATTACGAAGACCTTTTGTACATTCTTAATCCCGAAGAAAATAACTTAACAAGAGATATCGATGTTGCAAAACGAATGGCAAAATACAGTTTCGGTTTAGACAAAATTACGATAAACCCGAATGGTTTGCCTATTTTTGACGATGAGGATGATGTCTGAGAGGGACCTCGCTTGTAGGAGTGGTACACGGAGTGCGAGTGGCGCCGCCAGGTAGGGGCATAACATCAG
>CALVCQ010000079.1 GCA_944326115.1 Candidatus Gastranaerophilales bacterium
TCCGACTACTTGTTGAACCTGTGCAATAAGCAAGTTCAATATTTAACAATAAGTCCGGCACAGTCAACAAGCGCATAGGGTCACTTCCGTAAAATGCTAGACTCGGCGCCACTCGCACTCCGTGTCCCACTCCTACAAGCGAGGTCCCACTCAGACAAATTATTTTATAATTATCTGTTCATTTTATACTTATTTTATAAAAAACAGCAAAAAATTTTTTGAGCGGTTTTATACTCGACAAAGGAGCATATTATGAACAGAATAGAGAATAATTACAACATATCATTCGGTAACAGATATATATCAACTGCACGCAGGATAGCACAATCAAGAGCTGCTTCCATACTAAATTATACGCTTTCTGATATAGCCAAATTAACAAACAATATTTCTTCAAGAAGGATGTCTTTTTTTGATAGACTTGTAAATTGTTACAATTTTAATAATTTTGAACGTCCTGCCGATGCCAGAGAAAGTGAAGATTTGGTTATTCAAATTTTCAAGCAAATCAGATACCCTGACAGAATTCATGAATATTTAATAGAAAATTTCAGCAATTCATTTGAGACTATTAACAGAATTATTAATAGTTCCGGACGCAGCAGAAAAAGATTGAACTTTGCAAACAAAGTTTTTGAGGAAATCTTTAACAAAGATAAAAATGCAAATACCCAACTTATATTTGAATTACTGGAGTCAAAAAACAGCAAAGAATATGTCAAACATTTTGACAGATACAAATCTTATTTGACACTTCAACAAAATAACCCTGATGCTGTTAAAATACTTGACAGAATGGTAGAAGAAGGAACTTATAATGCAGATTTTTACAATAAAACACTTCGCAAAAAGAATATAATGTTCCAATTTCCTTTTGAAGGAACAGAAATTTTTAATGCGGAAAAATTCTTTGATTATTATTCCAAAGCCAACAATCAATTAATAAGCAAAATTTTAAAATATTTTCACGTGTCGCAAACAATGTTTCAAAACGGAAACGATGCTGACCTTCTGAGAATAATAGAAACAACAACAGACAAAAATTTGAAGCTAAGATTAAACCTTATTGAAACATTTAAAAGCTCTTTATACAGAAGTATTGAAAAAGAAACAAATACACATCTGACAGAGCTAAGAAAACTGTATGATAAAATTGACGAAGATAAGAATATAAAAAGCTTTATATCAAAATCATTATTAGATTTGCGAAAATCAGATCTGACTATTAAGGAAGTTAATGAAATTCTGGATAATATTTCGTCTAAAAAATTAAATATTTTTAAAAATAATGTATTTCGAATCATTCGGAAAACTAATAGTAATGACCGCATTTCAACATTAAAGAAAGAAATAACCAACCCTCTGTTTGAGCCCCAATTTTCTATATCAATAAGAAAACACAAAGAAGGTTATCACGGAAAAGACAGAACAAAATTTATACGTGACACTGCAGCCAGAATAAGAAACTTTTTTGATATAGTTCGTTACAAACTAACAAAAGATACTTCTTTAAATATTGAAAAAACAGAAGCAGTGACAATAGCAGCAAAACAAGAAATGCTTCACACTGAAGCTGCGCCTGCTGCAATTCAAAAAACTGAAATTGTCAACATTCCTCAAATCAACACAATAAACACAAAGGAAATATTAGAGGATAAAAAAAATATTTCACAAAAATCAAAAACGGATAAAAATGCACTTATTGATACAGTATTGGATTTTATTAACAAAAAACTCGGCGCAAAAACATTTGACAGACAAAAAGAGATTTTTAGTGCAAAAGCAACAAAAATGCGTTTCAGACTGTTACCTGAAATATTCGCTTCTATTACGGATACAAGAAAAGCCGATAGAGCGGCAGGAAAGCTCAAAATTAATTCATCAAATGCGGATGCGCTTGCTCTTTATTTGAAGATTAACGGTAACAACAGGAAATTTATAAATTACCTGTTGAAAAAACGTAATACAGACAACACCCGTATGTTTGAAGTTAAAGACATAATATCAATTATAGACAAAGCAGAAACCAAAATTGCAGCGGCAAAAAGGTCTAATCCTAACTACAGAGCACAGGACGCAAGAGAATATTATAATCATCTTTACCAATCATATATTCAAACTTACGGGAAAGTAACAAGACAGAAAAAAGTAAACGTAAAGATATAAAAAATTATAAGAATTTACTATACTTTACATATATGTTTACTTCTTTTAAAGAGGTATAAATAAAAACATGAAAATTAATTCATATAAAAATTATAATCCGACTTTTGGTGCAATAAAAATTGCGGAAACAAAAAATTATTTAAAAAGAATAGAAACGCCAATAATTGTTTATGAACTGACGCAAAAAGATATTGCGTTTCTTAATCATTTAAAAAAACTAAAAATGAAAGAATTAATGCCAGGAGCAAATTTATTTGATTATATGTATGAAATATGGCAGGAAATTTTTAATATTGCGGTAGAACAGGCAAAAAGCAAAAGCCATGTGAGTCTTCTTGGAGTTTTTAATAACAGACCCTGTTCAATTTTAAATTTTTCAAAACAAAAAGGAGAATATAAAATTAATACCATTTGCAGCTGGCCAGCAGAATCTGACAAAAAAGTAACTTTTGCAGGAAAAACTCTGTTTTCAATACTGTTTAAAGATTTTTTAAAAAATAATGGAACACATATAGATATTGACGCTGTTACAAATGCACCATTTAACGGTGTATCGAAATATATGTCATTAGGTTTCAGACAGAGGGGAGGAGAAAATTATATTCTGGCAATGCGTGCAGAAAAGGATTCAATAGAAAAAACATCAAAAATTTTGGATGAATTTATAAAAATAGTTCCATTTTATGAAACCGAGGAAATTAATCTTTTAGATATACTAATCTAGTGTCACAATTGCTGCCGGCTAATCGCAGCCAGCAATTGTTCACCTTTTCCATAAGCCTCTCACCTACTCTGCGCTTCAGAGACAGGCTCACTACTGCTCACTTCGCTGTGCGTGCTCGCTTTGTCAAAAATTTCGTTCACGTTTTTCATATTGTCAACTGACTCCGACTACTTGTTGAACCTGTGCAATAAGCAAGTTCAATATTTAACAATAAGT
>CALVCQ010000080.1 GCA_944326115.1 Candidatus Gastranaerophilales bacterium
CTGATGTTATGCCCCTACCTGGCGGCGCCACTCGCACTCCGTGTACCACTCCTACAAGCGAGGTCCCACTCAGACATCTTTTTCTTTGAATCGTTTATATGCCTGTGAATTTATCTCTCCGCCCACAAGCATTATCAAGGATGTATAATACAGCCAAACCATAAGCATTACAAACGCACCTATAGAACCGTAAACACGGTTGTAGGTATGAAGGTTGTTGATATATATAGAAAAACACCATGAACCGAACATCCAGCAAAGACTGAAAAATAGTGTGCCAGGCAGAGAGCTTTTGCTCTTTAGCTTATCGGAACCCTGCCAAGCAGGCAGCAAAAAGTAGTTCAGATATGTTGTTACATAAAGGGCAATAAAAGAGACTACCCATCTGCTTATAAGAAATATAATAATTGTGGCATTTGAAAAATTAATAAAGTTCAGCGCAAATTGAAGAATTACTTTGCCAAATATTATAAGGTTAACAGTAATAAACATAAAGAATATGTTTACAAACACCATTAATATTGAAATCAGACGGGTGACAATAAGATTGCGGTATTCTTCTATGCCCAGAGCTCTGTTCATACCTTTAATAATACAAAAAATAGCGTTCGAAGATAAAAAAACAGTAACACAAAACCCAAATACCGCCATCAATCCGCCGTGTTCAAAAATAATTACCTCGTTTAATACCTCTTTAATCAAATTTACCGAATCAGTAGGTGCTACAGAATCCAGAAAATGCATAATTGGCATAAACAGTGATTTTTTTCCAAGCACGGTAAAAAAGGACATCATAAACAGCATAAACGGGAAAATTCCTATTGCAAACCAGAACCCCATTTCTGCAGCCATTCCCAAAAAATCGTCAATAATAATACGATTTATAAGATTTTTTAAATAATTAAAAGTTGAGTCAAATATTTTCATAAATTTACTATTATAAAACTTTTTTAATTTCTTCAAGCAGTTTGTTGCAGGCTATATCTACAGGTTTTCTAATTGTGCAGCCTGCGGCAAACGTGTGTCCGCCTCCGCCGAATATTCCAGCAATTTTGCTCACATCCGCAGTCCTGCTTCTCAAACTGGCTTTTGTTGTATTTTCATCTATTTCTTTTAATACAAAAGAAACTTCAGTGGTGGACATTCTTCTCAATTCTTCCACAATGCCTTCCGTATAGTCGTTTTTTGCATGGAATTTTTCCATATCTTTGTTTGTTATCAATACATAAGCAATTTTATTGTTGTTTTCAAATTTTGCATTAACCATACAATGTGCATGTAAAAGAACCATATTTCTCGGTTTTGATTCATAGCAATATCGTGAAATTTCTGCGGGATTGGCTCCGTATTCAATGAGTTTGGCAGATTTTTTTAAAGTATCTGCTTTTGTATTTTCGTATCTGAATCCGCCCGTATCAGTCAAAAATGCAGTATATAAACCAATAGCAGCTTCTTTATTAAGAACCAAATTCAACTGCTGCGTTATATCAAACAAAACTTCTCCCGCACAGCAGGCATCTTTGTTTACAAAATTTATATCACCGTAACCGATATTTGTTTTGTGATGGTCTATATTCATTTTTATTTTTGCATTTTCAAAAATCGAAAATGAATCACACATCCTGTCTTTTGCGGCAATATCAATTGCTATTGCAAGATCATAATTCTGGTTTAGCTCTGACGGTGTTTTAGCTTCATTTATAGAAGGCAAAAAGCTGTAAATTTCCGGTATTATACCGTTATATGCCATATCTGGAGCTTTGTTAAAATTTTCTTTTATAATCCTGTACAACGCACACATAGAGCCAAGTGTGTCTCCATCAGGATTGACATGAGAAATTATTACAATGCTCTGCGCTTTTTCTATCGTTTCTTTAAATGATTTGAAATCCATAAAGATATTATAATATAAAATTATATACACATTTGTAAAAATATAGAAAGCAAACAATGGAAGCTATTTTTCACGGATTTTTAACATTATTAAATTTATTCTTAATTGTGGGATGCTGCGTTGTATTTACAAACGCAGTGGAGCATCTCGGCAAAATTTATAATCTTAATGAAGGTGCTGTAGGGAGTATTCTTGCAGCTGTCGGGACAGCTTTGCCGGAAACAATAGTTCCTCTGGTTGCTATTCTCGGGGCTTATCTCGCTCATACGGATGTAAATGTCGGTAAAGAAATAGGCATAGGAGCAATTCTCGGTGCACCGTTTTTACTCTCAACTCTTGCAATGTTTGTTACAGGTGTGGCTGTAATTATATTCTGGGCTGCAGGCAAACGTGAACGCAAAATGAATGCAAATTATGTGGTTATGTTCAGAGATTTAAAATTTTTCTTCTTCAGTTATACTCTGGCAATAGCAGCGGGATTTATCCATATTCCCGTTATAAAATACGCATGTGCAGCGGGTCTTTTTATTTATTACATTGTATACGTATTCAAAACTCTCAACTGCTCGCATTCACAGTGCGGTGAAAATGCGGAAACAGAAGAGCTTTTATTTGAAAAGATTTTCAGAAAATATAATACGCTTCTGGTATGGCTGCAGGTAGTTGTTTCTATCGGTGCATTGATTTATTTTGCACATCTTTTCGTCGGTCAAATAACATACTTTGCGGATTTATTTAAAATTAATCCTCTTGTATTGAGCCTTATACTTGCACCAATTGCAACGGAATTACCGGAAAAATTCAACAGCGTACTGTGGGTAAGCCAGAAAAAAGATACACTCGCTCTGGGTAATATAACAGGCGCAATGGTTTTTCAAAGCTGTATTCCGACAGCAATAGGGATTTTGTTGACACCGTGGGTGTTCGGTATGGAATCTTTAATAAACATACTTATGGTTTATTGTTCCACAGTGATTCTGTTTGTTAATTTGTATCGGGACAGACACTTTAGCGCACATATCCTTGTAACATGCGGATTATTTTATCTGATTTATCTGGTATATGTTTTTTGGAAATTGATATAAAAATTTTTGGATATACAAATTTTCATATTGTCAACTGACTCCGACTACTTGTTGAACCTGTGCAATAAGCAAGTTCAATATTTAACAATAA
>CALVCQ010000081.1 GCA_944326115.1 Candidatus Gastranaerophilales bacterium
TCGTAAAATGCTAGACTCGGCGCCACTCGCACTCCGTGTACCACTCCTACAAGCGAGGTCCCACTCAGACAATTTTATATTGTCTCCACAGGCGCTCTTTCACTGTTTACAAATCAATAATACAAAGAAAAACATTTAATAACTATACAAGATTTTCTTTAATAGCCAGTATTGCAGCCTGTGTTCTGTCTTCCACGCAAAGTTTTTGCAAGATATTTTTAAGATGATTCTTAACTGTATGAATAGACAGCACAAGTTCATCCGCAATCTCTTTATTCGATTTACCGGAAGCAACGAGTTTAAGAATATCCTTTTCTCTTGCTGTCAGGTCAAAATCATTGTTATTTTGTTCTTTTAAAACATTTTTAACGGTATCCGATTGAAACAATTGCAGTATATACTGTGCAATAGCCGGATCTATCCACATTGCTCCGGCAAGAACCGAATTTATCACATTCACAAGTTCCTGCGGTTTTATATTTTTCAAACAGTAAGCGTTTGCGCCCGCACTAAAAGACTCCATTACCTGTTTTTCTTCGCTGAAAGAAGTAAGCATTATTACCTTTATGTCAGGAGCCATTATTTTAATTTGTTTTGCCGCATCTATACCGTTCATAACAGGCATTGAGATATCCATAAGAATAACATCAGGTTTATTTCCGTTTTTTATAAAATTGACTGCCGCAAGACCGTTATCCGATTCAAAAATTTCTACATTTTTCATATTGTCAACTGACTCCGACTACTTGTTGAACCTGTGCAATAAGCAAGTTCAATATTTAACAATAAGTCCGGCACAGTCAACAAGCGCATGGGGTCACTTCCGTAAAATGCTAGACTCGGCGCCACTCGCACTCCGTGTACCACTCCTACAAGCGAGGTCCCACTCAGACACTTTTATGTTTGATTTCAAACCGTATGTTGTTGTTTTTCTTGTATGTTGATAATCCTCGACCAAAAGAATTTTCATAAATTAAATCCTCATATTAAAACCCGCAGGAAGTTTTATTGTAAACCTTGTAAATTTGTTCAATTGACTTTCGACCTGTATTTCTCCGCCGTGAAGCGAAATAATATTTTGACAAACGCTCAGTCCGAAACCGGAACCCAGTTTTCTTTCAAGACTTTTGCCCGAATAATACCTGTCAAAAATTATTTTTAAATCCTCGGGAGCTATGCCGTTTCCGTTATCTTCTATTGTAATAAATACATCATTGTCCTTAAAATGCGCAGCTACTTTAATATAATTTCCGTCGTTTGTATTTTCTATTGCATTGGACAAAAGATTTATAAAAACCCTGCTGAGTTGGAACAGATCCGCATTTATCTTTGTTCCGCCTTTATAAATATTGTTTTGAAAATCAATATTTTTCTCTGACAACAACGGTTTTAGTTTTTCTCCGCATTCTTCTATAAGTTCGTACAGGTCTACGGGTTCTTTTTTTAATACTAACTTTGACGGATCAAAACTGTAAGACTCAAGTATCAGGTTTACCATTTTTAACAGGTGTTCATTATTTTTAGCCAGACTTTCCGCCAGTTCATATTCGTTTTGCAGCCCGATTTCTTTAAATTTTTGGGAAATAAAATCAAGCGATTGTGCCTGCGACACAAGAGGTGTTCTCAGGTCATGAGTAAGGTTTGAAATAAAACTTGCACGCAGTTTTTCTTTTGTATCAAGATTCTGCGCCATGTCATTAAAACTTTTATAAAGGCTTTGAATCAATTCAATTCTTGTATCTGCATTAAGCCTGCAGGCAAAATTCCCTTTCTTAATCTGCGCCGAAGCACCCAAAAGCTCCATTATCGGAACAACAAAGAGTTTTTTAATTATTAAACCTATTACAAAACTTGAAATTATACCGACAATAAGAATTATTAAACCGGTTAGAATGTTATCAAGTTTGACTTTAGAAGGCTTTATTTCTATAGAAAGAGTTATCAGGGCTATTGTTTTGTTTTTATTATTTTTTATTTCAAGTGTTTTGGTATACGGATATTCCGGAGAAAGATGAAATATTTTATCGGCAATTAATAAAAACCTGTCATTTTTTCTCTTTTTTAAAAATTCAAGATTTTCCGCTGATTTATATTCGGTAACTTTTCCGTCATTAAAAGTTATTGCAAGATCAAAAGGACCGGAAGGGTGTATCTGGTTAAAATCAAATTTTTGAGAAATTTTTAAACTCCCTTTTCCTTTATAAGGGAGAATTGTAACCATATAAATGTTGTTATTTTTTCTTTCATAATACGAATAAGGAGAACCTGATTCTTCTTCGGGTAAATTTGTAATTTCCACATTATAATCTTTTAATATGGTTCTGATTTTTTCAATACCGTAATTTTCCCTATCCATAAAATACATTTTTTTAAGGATATCGCCCTCCTGCGCTTTCAAATTGTTTTTTACGGTATGAGCCATTTTTGTATAAACGTTATTAAGACCGTTTCTTATCATAATATTGTGGATCTTTTCCATCTGGGAATTATTCCACGCAAACATCAAAGCCAGCGGCAAAATAGCCGTAATCAAAAAAACTATAAAGAAATATTTAGCAAATTTGAACATCTTGTTTATTATATCTTAATCCATAATGATAATAACATTCAAAACAGTTGCTAAAATAACCCCTGAGAGTCATATAAAACATAAAATGTTATTGTAATATTTACTTGAGAGACAAAACTTGAGTAATATACTACTTAGGCCCTGCTGCTGTCATGGCACAGGGCTTTTTATTTTTCATATTGTCAACTGACTCCGACTACTTCTTGGATTTTCTTCACGCTCGGTACTGTCGTTCGCATTGCTTCG
>CALVCQ010000082.1 GCA_944326115.1 Candidatus Gastranaerophilales bacterium
TTATTGTTAAATATTGAACTTGCTTATTGCACAGGTTCAACAAGTAGTCGGAGTCAGTTGACAATATGAAAAGCTAAACAGCCGTAATACTCCTTAATTCAATGGGACTTACATAGCAAATCCGCTAATAATAGCTAAAATTGTCCCCCTGAACTTGTTTCAGGGTCTTGGATGCGGTAAGATTCCAAAACAAGTTTGAAATGACATTATGTTTAGCTCTTAATAATATTTGGCGAAAACATCTATATAAGTCCCAATTCAAGCACATTGTATTTATATGTTTTATTTGCTAGAATACGGCTATATATAACTATGGAAATAATTTATGTCAGAATTTGAAATGCCTAAGAAGTTTAAAAATCCTAAAAATATCGGACCTATGAGACAATTTTTCATAATGCTGTTTTCTTTTATGCTTGCCGGATTTATCGGAGTTAATTTGTTTTTATCTTCGCAGCCGCCAATACAGCATCTTGAGGATTTTAAACCTAATGTTGTAACGAAATTGTACTCCGCTGATGACGAAGTAATAAAAACATTTACAGCATATAAATTTGAAAAAGTAGATATAAAAGATGTTCCGGATAATATTAAGAATGCAGTCATAGCAACAGAAGACAAAAATTTTTATCATCACCATGGATATGACCCGATAGGGGTTATTCGTTCAATGATTGTGAATATCTCTACAGGCAGTTTTTCGCAAGGTGCCAGTACCATTACGCAGCAGCTTGCAAGGATACTGTTTTTGAGCAATGAAAAAACTTTTGACAGAAAGATAAAAGAGTTTATTGTTGCGGCAAGAATAGAAAAAACAATTCCTAAAGATAAAATTCTTGAAATGTATTTAAACAATGTGTATCTGGGCTCCGGTGCTTATGGTATTGCAGGTGCGGCACAGATATATTTTAACAAACCGCTGAAAGACTTAACACTGGCAGAAAGCGCACTTATTGCAGGCTTACCGCAGGCGCCCTCTGTTTATTCTCCATACAACGATAAAAAAC
The DNA here is from genome assembly GCA_944326115.1 of Candidatus Gastranaerophilales bacterium. Lineage (GTDB taxonomy): Bacteria > Cyanobacteriota > Vampirovibrionia > Gastranaerophilales > Gastranaerophilaceae > Limenecus. The sequence goes on from CALVCQ010000082.1 coordinate 1,008, forward strand.
TCGCTATAGAACGTAGAAATCAGGTTTTGGGGCGAATGCTCAAAATGAGATATATTACAAAAGAACAGTATAAGCAGGCAACGGAAGAAAAACTGCATTTGAATCCTAATCCGAATATATACTCATTAAACAGAGCGCCATATTTTGTTGATTATGCAATGAAAGAACTCGAGGAATTAGGTTTTGATGAGACAGAAATTTCTCAGGGCGGTTATAAAGTAATAACAACACTAAATTATGCTGCTCAAAAAGCAGCAGAAGATGCTATCAATTCGCAGGTTGGCAACAGACAGGCTGCTGTGTTTTCTTTTTCTCCGATTACCGGTGAAATATATGTTTACATCGGCGGAAAAAACTACTTTAAAAGTCAGTATGATCGTGTAACACAATCAATAAGACCTCCGGGATCTGCGTTTAAGCCTTTTGTATACGCAGCAGCAATAGAAAAGGGCTGGGGTCCGAATGATATGCTTGAGGATACGCCGGTTAATATAAACGGCTGGAAACCTCATAACTATAATAACAGATATAGAGGACAAATGCCTTTGTTCATGGGGTTAATGCTTTCTTCTAATGTTATGGCAGCAAGGCTTATTCAGGATGTCGGTGTGCGTTCTGTTATCGGTGTTGCACGTTCTCTTGGTATTACGACACCTATAGAATACGACATGACTATTGCTCTTGGTTCAAACGGAGTAAAATTATATGAAATGACCATTGCTTACGGTGCTTTTGCAAACGGCGGCTTTAAAGTCAAACCTTATGCAATAGAAAGAGTTGAGACTTCGAGGGGTAAAGTTATTTATCAGGCGCCTAAAACACGGGTAATGAAAGTGCTTAATATGAACACATCAGCAGTTGTTACCGCAATGTTAAAAACAGTTGTTGAAAACGGTACAGGACGTTCTGCGTCTATAGGAAAACCTGCTGCCGGAAAAACAGGAACAACTGATGACAATAAAGATGCGTCATTCTACGGCTATACACCCGATGTTGTAACAGGCGTATGGGTAGGCAATGATGACAATTCAAAAATGGGCAGTGTATACGGAAGCACAATTCCTGCTGCTATCTGGAAAGCTACAATGAGAGTTGCTACACAAAAATTCGGTAATTCTGATTTTGATTATCCGGAAATTGAACTTAAAAGATATGCTGCCGGAGAGGCAAAAACAATAAAAGACGAAGATCTTACAGAAGAAGAACCTCCTAAACCGGAAATTCCTTCTAACGGAGATATTAACGGAGATATGATTAATCAGCAGCAATCTGTACAAACTCCGAATCCGGTATCCTTTAATAATACTTTTTTAGAACCGGTCAAACAAACAGCTCAGCCTGCATTGAAGCCGATGCCGGCATTGCAGCCTGTTACTCCTGGGGAACCGCCGGTGCCGCCTGTTCCGGGAAGGTAAGCATATAAGCTTTTAATTCTTGCAGCTTTACGGGTGCTGCTGGTACATAATCCGGCATGCATTTGAATATGTCTGAGTGGGACCTCGCTTGTACCCGAGGGCATCCTGAGGCGTACGGCGCACCTGCTGTTTGCCTACGCCTCAA
>CALVCQ010000083.1 GCA_944326115.1 Candidatus Gastranaerophilales bacterium
GGCATCTATGCTCATACCGAGAATGGCCTCATTGTCCCAAACGAACGTATTCCGGATGAGTATCGCAAAAGATGTGGCCTGGAATGAGAAAAGAATAACCCTCCCCAATAACGGGGAGGGTTTATTTTTATACGTTATTCAGAAAATCTATCAGCTTGCTGCTGCTTGGTACAGAGAGTTTGTCATCGTCTCCGACATTGTCTACATATATCAGATTCTTGATCAATCCTTCTGGGACGATGTCTTGCATAATCTGATATCCCTTATTCACTTCCAACAGATTCTCAAACTTCGTCTTCAACTGATCCGGAAAGAATTCTTTGTATATATCATAGAACGCTTTTGGATCGCCCCAAACAGAATCCAGCGGAATGAATAAGTCATTGGCTTCCCCATGCGCATATGTGTGGCATGTTTCGCACAACGGATATACACCAACTAGTCCAGCAAAGTGAAGCTTCATCACTTCTTCGGCTATGGAGGACATCTTGATGTCTTCTTTAGTCTGGAGACGCTTGTTGATTACGATATATACAATATCTTCTAATACAAATGGGGTGTGATGAAGTTCGATACGATATCCCTTACGAGCTTTTACATTGGGATGGATGCCACAGTAGTCCATACCCTTACTATATTTCATGAACTTTACAAACTTCTTATATTCATACGAGTTACGGATCAGATACTTCATCCTGATCAGGAACTTACGAAAATCCTTGGGATCTTCAAACAGATCCAGATTGTCGTAATATTCCTCAACCTGAATATCTACCGATATAGTCTCGGATTTTTCTTTTGGTTGATTAAGTCTCTTATGGATTTTTGAGATTCTCATTTCTTTACATAACCCACCTTTTATTTCCTCCACGGAGCATGAAGTTAGTAACGAATGCAAACTGCACTGGATCTTCTGGATATATGAACTGAGTCTCCAATTCAGTCTTCATCATATCTACCAACTTTGAGAAATTGGTAAGCTTGTAATACTTCATCAGATTGATTGCTTCTAATTCTAATCCTTTATTTCGGAACGAACGATTCAAGCTTGCTGTCATCAGATTAGAAAAATCAACATCGGCGCATAGATATACGCATGGCAATTCTTTATCTGAATTTTCATCAAGCAAATCGTCTGGATTATACTCTGCTGCGATGTTTTGCGAAAGTATTTCCGAAATTTCGCTTAATGCAGGAACTTCATATACATTCACTTGTTCGCTTTCCTACTCTTCCAACAGTGATTCTACATCGTCGCAATACTCGTCCTGGACATATAGATCGAAGATCGGTTTCGTCTTCTTAGTAAGATAAAACTTAGCATCATATTCATGGAAGTGACAAACCACGAAATTCTCAATCGGTTGCTTCAGACTTTTAATCTCACCGATCGGATTACATGTAATTACATGATTCATATAAATCGCCCCTTTTATTTAAGTTTTGAGTCAGTCTAAATCAAATACATACTATAATTATAGAAAGGAGGTAAATAGTTTATGTCTCAAAAAACATAAGGAGAGACGACGTAGAAACGAATTTTAATCGACTCATATTCTCATAGACTCCCATCTCCGACAAAAGGAATCATATCGTAAGACGATGTCAAAATCCTTCAAATTATTCATCGAAGTAAAAACGTCATAAAACGAAAAAGCGAGTTTAAGTGAGCCAACACATCGAAAAATTATAAACGAATCCATCTGCAACACTATTTCACCCCAGATGAATGATTCATGTCAAACTAAATATCAGTGAATGCTTAATGAGTCTCGTGTCAATCAATTTTCGCGTGAAGCAAAACGAATCAGTCGGGTTCATACCATTTCAAGAAGCACTAATGAGTCATAAATCAAATATTTTTCAAAATAAAATAGCGCAAATACTTTTAAGGCGGTGCCACAGCATGGTAGTAGAAATTCCGAAGTTTAGCGACTTTAAGTCGCTCCAACAGTACACCTCAGCGCTTGATACGCGTGCGCAAAAATGCATGATTCTTGCAAACAAGTGTATCAAGATTAACGTTCTCCACAATAGAGGGACTGACGTTCACAGCGCAGTAGATATTGTCTGTGATAACGATGAACGCGATGACATCCAGAAGATGATGTCTGAGTATAGTGATCCAATTTCGGTTGCCGGGTATTTCATTACCACGGCCAAACTTCTTAATGAACTTCTTGATGCTGTCTCCGGCGATACGGTGACAGCTTAAGTTGTTTTAGTCTCAAGGTGCAGACTATTTCCGAGAGGGTTAACGAGTCGCGACCACTTAGTTTTCATAAATGTACATCGAGTCATCTGAAGAAAATCTTTCTAAAAGAAAATAACGAGTCAACCAGATTTCAGATTACAAAGGCCAACCATCGAGTCAGCTTCTTGTATTTTTCATTGGTAGTAAAACGAATCAAAAATGAAAACGATTTCATGCAGAAAGAAATAAATCGACATGATCCAAAATTTCAAACCAAAACCAATGAGTCTCGATAAAAAATTTTTCAACAACAATAAACGAATCATTAGTAAACACATTTCAAACGAACACTAATGCAATAAATCATGTCAAACATTTAGAAGAAGGATTTCAAATGAAGCTAAATGCTAAGAATTCGGACTACAAAGCTGTTCTGTATCAGAACGCAAGAGAAACCATTTCCCGCTCTAAGAGTAACAAGTGGAGACGTAAGCTTGAGAAGATCCTTAGTGACAATAAATACATAAAGGATTCAGCAAGCGTTGGAATGGTAAACCTAAGAATCTCAGATGGAATGAAAGTTCTGTTTGAGAAAGATCCGGATAAACTTGAGGTCATTTGTAATGGGTTTATCCTGATCAATTGTGGCCGGATGTATATCCGACTTGCCGACAAAGAATACAAGCGCTTGAAGAAGATCAAGCGCTTCGCGTT
>CALVCQ010000084.1 GCA_944326115.1 Candidatus Gastranaerophilales bacterium
AGTAGAGCCACAGGAGATACTCTTGGAAATTCCAAGCGCCTTGGCAACTCCTGCCGCTTCGGCGCCGAACTCGATCATGACGGTGATGATCTCCTCGCGAGCCATTGCATCAATCACCTGTTTAGCTTCTTGGATGCTGTGAGTGGAGTGCATGTCTTCGCCATCGGTAAAGATTGCAAACACCGCACGCACGCGATATCCGTTCTCGCGCAGATACTTGCGATACTCACGCATCGCTTGGCCATCTTTTACGATCATATCGTAGATGGCAGTGCCGCCGTAACTGATCGGCTTCGGGTAGGTCGTATCCATGTCAGACACGGGAATGTAGCCGCTAGCAACGGATTCGTTATCGAAGTCAATGCGGGAGATGCGAATCTCCTCCGCATTCTTCGACGCTTCCAGAGCCTGCTTCGTGCTGGCAAGGGCATCGGCCATAGCCCCGATGTAGAAGGTCATCGAACCGGAGTTATCGATGGCCAAGCCCATCAGGGTAACATCCTCACCATCAAGCTCGTCAATGGAGCTGTTGGTATCCTCGATCGCGCTGGGGTCGTAATCGAGCTCATCGTATTCCTGAAATTCATTCATCGTTCTTTCCTCCCATTTTAACTTTGATGTCTTTTCCATCGGACTCGATGTTCAACGAAAATGGCGTGTCTACAGCAACACAAACGACGACATCTTTTAAACTCGCGGTATAGTTGATGAGAATATTATTCTCAATAAAATCCTCATTACCAACAAGCTGGTTACAGATGCTTTCGCCGATTGCAGTGCATTGCTCTTCTGTGTCACAACGAATTGTGAACTCGAGTCGGCTCTCATCTCTGGTCATTTGGCTCACCTCTCAGTCGAGGAAGTTGTCGGTGGACTTTACCAGGTTCAGGTGATACTTATCACGGAACTCCTGGTACTTCGCATCCGACATAGCTTCACAGCCGGCGATATTGGACATGCAATCTTCAAGAATGTAGATCTTGGAAAGAGTTGCCGGATCGTTGGAGAAGTATTCGATGATCTGCTCAATGGTGGTCAACACACAGTGAGACTTCGCCTGACCAGCAATGACGATAGTATCATACTTCGCCAGCATGTCCAGGAAGCGGATGTTGAACGTTCCGGTGGACGACTCGGAACGCATGGCGCCGTACATCTCAGACTTCGGATCCTGACCCTTGTTGATGACGACAACCGGAGCCTTACGAGCAACGGAGAGATAGTACAGCATGTTGCTGAACTGACCTTCCAGAGAATGGCCGAAGGTGCCGTTGATGCAGTGATATGGCCAGATAGTCAGAGGCTGGCGATTGTTGGTTTCCAGATCCTTGAGATAATTGAGCGTCTCGATCGGATAGAAGAGGGGGCGCCACTTACCTTCATTGTAATCCTGGACCGTGATCTGGGTATACGGAGCAGGATGATTGCCGGAGTCATCAATCCAGTACGAGGGATGGAACACCTGGTGCGGCTGATGAGTATCGACAGTTACAGAGAAGTTGGTAATCTTCTCAGCGTTGTTGTACAGGAAGGTCAGAGTACGTTCCATATCCTGGATGGAGCCATCTACGCCAAGCGGAGCGCCTTCCATAAAGTCATTCTGAAGATCGATGCCAAGAAACATGACCTTCTTGATAGCCCTCTTTGCAGAGGTGAATCCTTCCGCTTCTGCCAGAGGGAGGATATCGTTGAGTTTGATCGGATTATCCTTTCCGATCGATGCGACATTTACAATGTCAGTGAATGAGGTTTTCATAGCTATCATCCTTTCTATTATTATGAAGCTTTTACGCTTCTATCTATATAGTATGTGTGTAAAAAGTTCAGATGTTAAAACCCATGAAAAAAAGAAGCCCGGAAACCCGGGCGTTCTTTTTATCGTTTATTCTCGTTCTCGTATCGAGCCGGCTCAATCTCATGACTTTTAAGTCGCTCTATCGTTTCGTCGACAGTCTTCGACATGTCGCGCATCTTGCAGAACGTGGATTGGAATGCGGACTTGCTAACACCATTTGAGGCCAACATCTTCACCGTCTCAATCATAGTGACATCTTCTGAGATAAGAAATTTCAGTCGAAGAAGCATGCTCACACAGCGATTTCCAGATTTGAAATTATTATCTTTGCAATAATCCCCACAGAGAAGATTCGTTACAAACGCCTTCATTATTTCAGCAATCAGTCTGGCAAGCTCTACTCTGTCATCGGGACCGGTCTGCTCGAATGCAATCTGGATAAGAACTCTAACCGCATTGAGAACTCTTGTTGGCGTAGAGTGTTTAAGAAATTCTGCCAGATCAACATCATCGCTGATTGCAGCTAAAAGGAGACAATTCTTATATGCCTCTTTAGCGCTGGCGGGATGTTTCAGCCATTCGAGGAGCGTCAGCTCTGTGATCATATAGACGCTGCTGTCGTCGCGATACGAAAACGCCATCGGCCAATTTTCGGGAAGGAAGGCACCATACCCATCAGGGGCCAAATGTTGAGCGACAGCTGTTGTCACCTGCGCTGATCCAAACGGAATGTAAACATCATCTACGCGCCGATATAGAACAATCTTCTCCATTATCATTCCCCTTTCGCTTTACCAAGCTTATCCAGATTGACGAACTGAGAGAGCTTAGCAATAAAGGGGTTGATGGCCAGCCGCTTCTTACCGTCGACATGGAATATGATATCGAACCCTTCCTCGTAAATCGGTTGCTGCTGATTGCGATAGAAGCGCTGTATGGCGCTGTCAGGCACCTTATACTTGCGCTCCTGATTATGTTCCTTGCAGAACATGATGCTCCGGTTCATGTGGATTGCGCAGAGAATGAACCGGTCCTTCTTCGGATCTTCGTCGCGGAAAGCGTCAAGTTTCTCTAGAACAACCTGTCGCTTTAAGTAGTTGATGTCGGTGTTATCCCACAGACAGATTGGGTTAGTGTCCTCATCCAGCGCCCAGCGATCGAGTCGAGAAAGCGCTTCAGCGAGAACCTTGCGGCTATGATCGACACGGAGATTGAGTCGATCATAGCCTATCTGAGTTGCAATTGAGTCCCTATTGATGTAGGTGCTGTTAATGTTAAATTGTTCTTTGAAATGCCGCTTAAGCTCTTCGCAGGACGTAGTTTTG
>CALVCQ010000085.1 GCA_944326115.1 Candidatus Gastranaerophilales bacterium
TACCCGCACAAAGGCAGGCTGAGTATCAGTATTAGTGCTGTATTTATTACTTTTTTCATTTTGTGATTATAGCATTTAATTACTAGATTAATATCTCTCAATAATCAATTTACCGTTTAAATCATAGCATTTATTTCCTATCCAATGAGCACTTAATTGACCGGAAGGTGTAAAACTGTATGATTCACCTTTCTTTACATATAATATTACAGATTGCAATTTCCCTTTCGTGTCATATTTATAGCTTTTTGCAGGATAGCTTGTACTTGTACGCTTACCAATCATTTCTAATTTTCCATCTGCATAATAATAGTATTCAAAATATTGATTCTTTTTATACAATACGCCATATCCACCGTCGGAAAAATACGTTACTAACCTGTTCCCTAAATCTATAATTCCTTTACTATTAGCTTTCATGTTTTCCTCATAATCAGGGTCTTTAAGATGGGCTTTGATTATGGATTGCGGAAGGCGATATTCTACATCGGCAAAAGCTTCTTTTCTTGCCTGTTCTACAGTGTAAGTTACTCCGCCTTTTAGCGTATACCCGCACAAAGGCAGGCTGAGTATCAGTATTAGTGCTGTATTTATTACTTTTTTCATTTTGTGATTATAGCATTTTACTAACGAATTTGTGAAGCTAATTGTGTCAGAGCATTTATTGCATCTTTCCCTACAAGTGCCTGCTTTTTCATTGCATTTTTGGCAGATTCAATCTGCAAGTCCGTATAAGTATACAAAAATGCATACAATTTTCTGGGACTGGATATCCAGAATTCCGTATCTGACCAGCCCAGAATTTTTCTTGCAATAACATAATTTTCTACCCAGTTATATCTGGCGTCTTTGATTTTTTGCGTTTTTTCGCAGGTACTTTTTTTTTAGTATGTAAAAGAATCTCCGGAGGGAGCAGCGGATCAATAAATGCACTACATGCTGCTTCTTTTATAATGTGCCATAGACCGGGATTTTTTCTCAATTTATTTTGTAAATCACTAATATCACTGTCTGTATGATATTTCAAAAGTCCTGCTGAAATAAAGGCATAAGTTTCCTGAAACAGTATATTATGCTTTACAAGCAAATCATCATAAAACTCATAAATACTTTTGCCGGTTTGTTTTTCCAGCGCTGCATAAGCGGAATGGTCAAACGCAAACTCATAAGTCTTTTCGTCTATAACAACATTGTGCGAAGAATGTAAAATATCGCTGAGGATAGTTATATCTCCTTTATTATTACTTGTGCTCTAATGTATTCCGGTTCAAATTTCTTGCCTTCCGGCATCTGTGCTTTAAAGACCTGTCTGTTCCCTGATTCATCAAAATAACGCACTACCTGAGTAGTTGAGTTTACGGTTTTTCCGTAAACCCAGGGGATTCTTTTTGAGTATTGATAAGTTTTTAAAGGACAGCATTGCGGTTGTCTGATTCTCATATTTTTTGTCCTTTCCAAAAATGTTAATGCACCTTCTCCTTTTATGGACTGGGTGTATAAAAGCTTTAATCTGCCGTTTTCTTTTCCGTAACTGTGAAGCTCAAGCTTTAAACAGCCATGTTTTTTGCAGCAGAGAGTATACACAATCTGCTTATAAATCCTTTTCCCGGCAATGATATCATCTACCGGATTTTTTAAATGATAAGTTTCAATACACCAGTAAGTTTCAGGATCCTGTGTTGAATACACAAGCCCGCAGCAGTAGAATTTCACAATCCTCTCTCCTTTCTCGCATTGAAGTATATATCTAAGTACTTCAGGAACAACAAGGCACAGTTGTCCCTGTTTGTGTAAATTGTGCTTGCAACCATTTGCAAACAGTTTACGTTTTTATATATAGCACATTTCATTTATCCTTGTGGATAAACTTTTCGTAAAACAAATTTAACCTGAAAGAGCTATAAAATAATATTCCCGATTTTACTAATGAAAAAGCATTTAACACAAATTACAATGAAACAGTGAAAGGAAAAAGGAGTTAAAAATATGGCAGATATGGTAAAAAGATTCTGTAATACATTTCTTGTAGAAGGTATTTTTATCCTGATTGTAGGTATGCTGCTTATAGTACTGCCGCAGGTTTCAACACTGGCACTCAGCCTTATGATTAGTGTTGCATTGATTCTTGCCGGTATTTACAAACTGATAAGCTCCGTAATCAGACGTGATGAAATAGAAAAATCATGGCTCAGCGCAATCATCGCAATACTGATGATAGGCACAGGCGCATACCTGACTGTCAGACCGTTCTTCAACCTATTTTTAATCACACTCGGCGTAGGTATCTACTTTGTTTTAGAAGGCATTAATTCTATGATAATAGCCTTTGTAAGTAAAGGAGTGTTAAAACACTGGTGGGTTGGAATACTGGCAGGTCTGGCACAATTTGCTCTGGCATTTCTTATCCTTTTCGGACTGCCGGGAAGCGCATTGTTTACAATAGGCTTGCTTCTGGGAATCAGTATGCTGTTCTCCGGCATTGCACTGATTTCTGTTTATACCGGAGCCGGATGCCCGAGAATGGTAGAAGCCTGACTTCATAACTACTAATTAATTAAACAGCAGAACCCGCATTAATATATTTGTTCTGCTGTGAGCCCGAAACTTTTTATCAAGGTTTCGGGCTCTTCATAAATATTTCTCCCGCAATGTAACAAATGTAAAAAAAGATTTACAAATGGCGAAGAAGCAGAGATAATGCCTGATAGCATAGCATAGCGATGATGGAGGAGTGTAAAGAAAAAAGCGGAATCTGCCGATAAGAATACTGACACAGTCTGA
>CALVCQ010000086.1 GCA_944326115.1 Candidatus Gastranaerophilales bacterium
AATAAATTAATGTCAATCGACACAGCCTTCATCCTCTCCCGTATCTCCAACATTAACACTTAAAAATAATTGATAACCTGTAAATGTTTTAGAGTTGCCAATAACACTACGGCCTAAATCATATCTTGACATATCATCAAAAAATGTCAATTTCCCAACGCCACCAACATAAGCGCCATTAAGTAAAGTTAAAATCCTATTAACAAACAAATCTGCCCTTGATACAGGCACGCCATTATAATCAACCAAGCTCATCTTGCCACCAAATAAAAAATCAAACGCATATACTACAGTTCCTGTATATAATTGATTAGCGTGAATATAATAATTATATATTTTTAAAATACACTTAGATTCAGGAATTGCATCTTCTACTAAATTAGTAAAAAATACATTATACGGCTCCTGAGGGTCGCCATTCTTCCATAGTAAATCCAGCTTTTGTGAAGGCGTTAAATCAGGCTGACTCAAAGCATCATAGCCATTGTACGCCAATAATTTCCATAAAATTTGTTCATCTTGTGCTAAGTAAGTTAAAATATTATATGGGATATTAGGCAAGCGTGACATTGAATTATACATCTTATCACCGCCTTTATCCTAACATACTTACTACATTAAGAGTAAATTGTTGTATAATTTGGAAACTTGGAGTAGTGTTTTGTACTGTTATATACAAAATCTGAGGTTCAGGCGCAATGGCGTTCGCCGTAATTGTATATTGACTTCCTGATTGAATTATAGTAAGATATTGATTAGATAAAACTTGACTTCCTTGTACGAGACTCACTTGAATTGTTTCGGGTATAACCATAGTGCTACCATACATTACTTCGACAGAAAATGTAATAGATTCATATTGACGAATCTTATTAAATGTAGGATTGATAGTTACCAAAGGTTGAACAGCTTGCTCATCAACTACTTGAATAGTAATAGATGACGTAATACTTGTATTTCCTTCAAGTGTAACTGTGACAATGGCGCTTGTTTCAGAATTGCCAACAACTTGATATTGCCCATTAGAATCAATCATAACTACAGATGTATTAGAACTTGACCATACAACATTACCATCAACTTCAGCCCCGTTCAGTGTAACAGTTGCCGTCAATGTACCTGTTGAGCCATTGGTTAGTTCCATATTATTAGCATTAATCTGAATGGCATAATCATACTCTCCGTTATAAGCAATTCCATTTTCTACATCATCTTTATCGTGTAATTCATCAAGATATAAATCAAGATAAAGCAAAGTTGGTACTTGATTTGTCAAATCATAATATAAAGCATTTTGATAGGCAAGTAATTTAAAAGGCCGCCCATTAAACATATACCGTGTATTTAATTTAAATAAACGAAGAGTATCTTCATTTCCTTGCACCATAACAATAGCATGGTTATTTGGCGTAATAATATAACTTGACACTTGCTGACTTGGCGAGGTCATATCATAATCTATAACACAAGGAATAGAAAATATTGACCCATTCTCAGGGTCTATAATTTTCATAGCATTATTACAACGCCTAACTGCCAATGCTTTTTCAAGTCCATCATATTTATTATAAAAATAACTAAGATGATAATTGTTATCAAATATATAATATAACCCTTGTATTGTTTCATGGTCAATATCTCTAAACATAAGTTGGGTGAAATCATATCCATTTTTTACGCCACTTGATGTTGTACCTACAATATAATCCAACCAAACATCAATATTGTGATAAGTAGAAGCACCAATAGCATCTTGTTCTTGAACTGTATACTTAGCAGAAGTACAATCAAATAATCCATCTATTGCCGCTTGTTGTAAATCTCTAAAATAATCATTTGGCGTTTGAAGATACCCACCACTTAACGCATTTTCAAAATAAGGCAATGACACTACGGCACCTCCTTATTTAAAATATCAATCATATGAAATACAATCCTACGAACAGTCTCATGAGAGACATCTTTCCCCATTTTCTTCAGCCCTTCAATTGCATACCCAATTTCTTCATCGCCACGCCCAAGATACCATACATTTACCCTATCTAAATAATTTCGATAAGTTTCTTCTGTAACATCAGTTGAACCATCTATCATTTGTTCAAATTGAATTAAAATATAAAAAATAGAATTAATTCTTTGTTTTTTTGTGACTTTCATAATATTCATCTCCTTAAATAGAGATGTTATCAATATTTTGCAATTGATAATTAGTCATCTTTTGTTCAACTTTTTCTCTTAGCTTGTCAAGATATACAGATTTTTCTTTAAGATTTTGAGCGGCGCTATGAGATTTAAATGAGCCAGATGATTGAAGTAAAGCATTAATCTTACGACTATCTTGAGTTTCTTTCTCAAACCATTCAATAATCCACAAGTCGGCCAAAATACTAATCTCGGCATTTGTAAGTTCATTACTAAATTGGCGAGTTTCCGCAGTATATTCTAAAGATTGATTACATCTAAAAAAATTTGGAATTGCTGCTATAAGCAAGCTATCACAATATGCTAAGAATTTAGTTTGGCTCTGATTGTATAACTTTATTAGTTTGTAATCGTCAATAAGAGTCAAAGCTAAATCAATAATTGTATCAAATGAGGTGGGCATAATTATCACTCCCCATCTTCATATTCTACACCACGAAGCAAGTCTTGTCCGCAAAGCTCGCCAATCTTAATGAGAATATTGGCATCAATTTGAACACCAGATTCTTTTCTTTCCTTAATCATCGTAACAATAATTTCTTGTTGAGCTTTTGGAACAGTCTTGTAAATTTCCACTACTTCTTTAAAATTCTTGTTAAGTAAATCTTTAAGTTGTTTGTCAGACAGCATTGTATTATAAACCTCAGACAGTTCATTCTCTTTAATAAAATCAGAATCTGCAATATATACATATCCAGAACGAATAGTATTTTGCATGTTATTCACGATAATTCTAGCTTCACGTTCTAGGAAAGACCGAGAGTTAAATTGACCTTCAATCTTCCAAATTTGATTGCCTCTTAGTACAAGAGTACCAGGAACCATATTGATAAATTCAATATTTCTTTCTGTTTTTTGATTGGTTGTGTTAGTAGTGTTTGTATTCATAGCTACTTGTTTAGCCAAAAGTTCCATTTGAGCTTGCATAGCTTCCATTTGCTTCTTCAAAAGTTCGTTTTCTTGTGCAAGAGCGTTATCTACCGTCTCATTGACAGCCTTAACTTCAGTAGCCTTCTTGGTAGTCGAAGTAGTGGCAGTAGTTTTATTAGTATTGGTTGCCATAATATTTCCCTTTCTTTTCTTTTAATTCAAAGGAGGGGATTATTCCCCTCCTAAATAAAATTCAATTAGTCACTAATAGTATAAACAGCAGCTTTAGCAGCAGAAGCATAAGTAAAGGCGTAATTCTTACGATAAGTGAAGTCCTCGGTGAGGTCAGCATTATCATAGAATTGATTACTATTGGTCATCGCATTTGACACTGCGCCCTTGACTAGCTTATCTTGAGAAGGACTTACTACAAAGATTTTGTCATTAGGTAGTACCAAACCACCATTCTTAGCAGCAGCTTGGTCTAGCTTCAGAACATCAAAACCATAAACGCCACGGAGTAGATTGATAGAACCACCGTTAGCGTCAAAATTACCACGATAGCCAGAAGCACTGTCGGGAATAACATTCATTAGAGCAACAGCAGTACCAGCAATTACGGGGCGAACACCTTGATTGTAAACCTGTACTTGTTCAGCCATGGTTAGTAGAGTAGCCATATCAAAAGCACCAGTATAGGTGTAAGGAGCAGATAGAGCACTTAGGCCAGTAGTTAGAGCAGTAACAGCTTCGGCATACATATCTTGTTCGACAGCAGTAACAACTAGACGAACAAATTCAGCAATACTTTCCTTACCAGATAGAACACTGTACATATTTACATAAATAGTGATAATGTGTTCTTGAGGAACAACTATAATATCACCAGCGTGCTTACGCTGACGGAAAGTGGTTCTTTCGCCACGACCGCCCTTGCTGACGGTGTATAGAGAATTGGGCATAATCTTGAACTTAGCAATGTCGCCAACACCAACATACTTCATATCCATAAATACACCAAAAGCGGGGGTTAGAACAGAGGGTAGAATAGCGTTAATAGTAGCGTCTACGATTGCGAAACTAGCAAATATGTTCACATAGAGTCGTAAATTCTATGCAGTCTTACTTAGACGCATTAAGCAGACCTCTCATGCTTTCACATGAGTTCAGACTATATCTTCATCTTATATATTTATTGTATAATGTGAATGTTGACTATTGACCAAATAATCAACACCTTCTTTAATTTGTTCATAAGTTGGAGGTTCTGTTTCTCCTCGAAAACGTAATACTTTATAACCACTTTTAACTACAAAGTAATCTCTGCGCTTATCTTTTTCTTTATTTTTATTATGCCAGAATATCCCATCATATTCTATATCAATATGACAGTCTCCAATATTAAACAAACAATCAAAACTAAGTCCACTAAAACTGTACTGAGGAGTACAATTATCTTTTCCATATAATTCTTGTATTCTTAGTACCATTTCTCTTTCAGGCTTAGAAGAAGGAACACTACCATTTGCAAGAAGAGTGTTCATTGATTTTTCTCTAATAATTGGCGAACATTGTGAGCTTTCTCCGCCATATCTTTCTAAGCAAGTGGCTTTGGCTTTTTCGATAAATTCTGTCTTTTCCATAGGATTCTCTACGCCATATCTTTCTTTCATGGTTTCTTTTGCTTTCATTTGAATCTCTATAGACTTCATTGAATTATCTACACCAAAATGAGAAATACAAGTTTGTTTTGATTTTTCTTTGAATTCAGAATATTGTAAAGGGGATTTTACTCCGTATCTTTCAAGCATAGCGGATTCAAAATTTGCTTGTACAGTTTTATTTTGCATTGGATTATCAACACCATATCTTGATTGATTTGTCTCTAATATTTTTTGACGAAAATCAGAATATTGTATCGGTGCGTTTACTCCATAGCGTTCATTTAAGGTTTCTATAGTCTTTTTGTTCTTACAATCTTTGCAAGCAATCTTTTCTTTGGAAGACCGACATAAATTATAATAAGTTACTTCAAATATCTTGCCGCAATAATCACATTGTACCTTGATTTTTGCATGGCTTCCACTTGATAAATCCTCCAATTTAACCTTAAACTCATCGCCATTTTTAGTAAATTGATAACCTAATGGTTCATATATTTTACGATTATTTCCATTCCATTTTAACATTATTGTTGAATCTAATATCATTTTCATTCACCTCCTTGTTTCTTGTTACGGTCAATAAATATATAAGAGTTGCATTTTTCTTCCACCATTTACTTGTGGCTTTACTTCCCCTCAAGGGAATAGTCGTTGGGGGTCTCCCATGCCTTTATAGGTTTAGGGCTTTCCCTGCTAAACACCCATTGTATAGATACTTAGGATTTAACCATATATCTATCCTACAACTTTTTTCTGTTTTCACAACCATTCAGCTTACCTTTTCAAGTTACTGTTTAGGTATGTAGGCTTTAGGGATTAAAAGCATTTAACGCAAAGTCTGTACTAATCACTTAATACAGAGGGCTGTTATTTTACCCATTGAACAGAAGGATGGCTCATCCATGCTTCGAGAGTAAGACCATCACGAGAAACACCAGACTTGCGTTCAACCTCAGCAAAGAAAGCCTTGTTTAGTAGAGTTTCCTTTTCAGGAGAAGGGTTATGATAATTATCATAAGCGGCTTCATAAAAATCAGTATTGCCAGCGGCAAATTGTACAACTTCAGGAATTAGAATAGCCATATTTTTATATCTCCTTTACTATTTTATTTTATATTAAATTAAGCAGTGGCACGATGATAACGAAGTACAGCAGTAGGAACTTCAGTAGCGCCAATAGTTACAGTATGAAGTCCTTCAAGAGTGAAATAAGGCTTACCAGCGCCAGAGGCAGCGGCAGCAGCAGCAGTTAGCTTACCATTTGCACCTACGGTAGCATAAGTATTGGTTGTCCCATCAGGTAGGCCAGCGGTGAAGCATTCAGCCGTTACTTCAATGCAGTCAACACCGTCCACTAGATACTTTAGAGACATAGGTTGATTAGCTACATTATAAAAATGCCGAGGGTCAGATAGAATCTGTTGGTCAATGGTAGTACCAACTTCAGGAGAAGCAACTACCCAAACATCACCAGTAGTAGCACTAGAAGCAAGAGCTACAGTGTACTCATAGCCCTGAATATAGTATTGATTGGGGGCAGAAGCATTCTTATTAATAGAACTTAGAGTAACGATAACACCATTATCAACATCTTGATTAATAACGCCAGCACAGTTCATAGCGTCAACATTTTCAGCACACATTTTAGTGGTATTAATATAACCATGTAGAGTTAGAGCCATAATTTATTATCTCCTTTTCAATATATTTTTATATTTTTTATAAATTTTTCAGTCTTTCCCAAACAGAATTGGGTTTAGTAGTAGTATCAATAGCAGCACTAAATTTCATAATGCTATCAGCTTTATTCTTCTTAGCACCCTTAACGCTTTCAAAGCTAATAGCTTTAACCTTATTGCTCCAAGCATCAATTTGAGCAAATTCGCAAGCCATACCTTCATCACGAAGAGCCTTAAATTGTTCACTATCCATAAAATCCTTGACTTCATTCATGACAGATTCAACGGCGCAAGCCTTATCTTTTTCCATGCAAGTCTTCTTAAATTCACGAAGGTCAGACAGCTCTTCTTCCATTTTCTTCATGGCTTCATCTTTCTCCATGATGATATTATCGCGCTCTTCAATATTCTTTTGAAGCTCACCAATTTTTTCGGCCATTTCTTCAGGGGTCATTTCGGCCATCTTTTGGTCTCTGTCTTTCTTAACGGTGTCCCACTTAATATCAGCATCCACAGACTTGTCGTCCTTATCAACCTTAACATCAGCTTCGACACGATAGCGAACGTCATCCTTAGTATAGATGATATGGTTATCTTCGATACTGTCTACATAAGCGCCATCACCTTCATGGTCTTGAACCTTCTTGATAACCTTCGCCCAAGCCTTGCGACCTTCGATTTCAAATTGAGTATACTTTTCAGCGCCTTCAGGTTCAGCAAACTTTTGAATATCTTCGGTTTCAATAAATTCTTGCTTTACTTCTACAATAGTATCAGAAGCAACAAGCCCTTCTTCTTCTGTAAGAGTAAAATCGAGACGATATAGATTTCCTTCGCCGTCTTTTAGAATCGCAAATTTTTTATTGTCTTGTTCATAAATTCCTTCAACAGAATATCGCCAATCTGAATGCTTGCGAACAACATTCCAAACATTATTCCATAGTTCTCCAATATTTACAGCGGCAAATTCAATTTCAGCCATTTCAGCATCTTCCTCCTTTCCAAGTCCAAGTTTCTTGTAGA
>CALVCQ010000087.1 GCA_944326115.1 Candidatus Gastranaerophilales bacterium
TAATTAAAGTATTAGTCTAGTACAGTAATAATGTCTTAATACTTTAATTTGATGATAATACTTTACTATATTAATGTAATAATATGTTAATACTTTAATACTATAATACTTTAATTAGTAATAATAGTTTATATTAATAATTATTAATAAGTAATAATTGTTTATGTAATTAATTATTTGATGTTAGAATAGTTAGGGAAGTTAAGTGTTATAGGGTAGAATTGTTAAGAAATGGAAGTGAGCGTATACAAACATACCCCCCTCGCGTAACGTATATGTTAATTTTTTGTTAAGATTTCCTTACAGTTTATTAAATAAAATTCACATGTAAAAAATTGGTAAATACCATATGATAATGGCCTATTATTATATGACTTTTACCATATATTGGAAAAAAGGTGGGGGTTAGTTATGGCTAACCGTTTTTGAATTGGGAGAATTTTCCTATGTAGCTATAACATCCCAAACACACCTAATCCACAATACTTTTCCCTATATTAATTTCCATCTAACTCTACTTAAATCTCAAACCCTGTTTTCTCTCCCAAAATAATATTCCAAGAATGATTTGTATTATTTATAAATTGTTCACAAAATATTATTGATTTATTTATAAATTTATGGTAAAATAATAATGAGATAATGGCTATATCTTGTCATCAAAAATTTTTGGCTAACTCACCATTTATTCTCTATAATTTAATTTATAGAGATAATACGACGATTTAGCCAAAAATTAAAAATATAGTTTGATTATTACTACAGCCAATGAAGAACCTGTTAGCCAAAAATAAAGGAGGATATTTTTGACAATAAATTATCTAACAGAAGAAAACATAATCAATCTGAAAACATTAGTAGGACAAGAATTGAAGTATAAAGACTTGTGCGAATCAATAGGCATTCCAGTTAAAAGTGGCGCTTCAAAAAGGGCGCAAATTAAAGACTTACAAACATATTGCACTTTAATTATTCTTGACAAGCCAACTCGATTTATTGTTGAGGAAGTATACGAAGGAGTGTTTAAAGTAATCAATGGCATCTCAACTAATAATAGATTTCAAGCCACATTTGACGCCGCTTTGTATCATGCTTTAATTAAAAATCATGGGCAACCACTTTATGTATCTGGAATAGAATTAATCACTTTATTCCAAGAAGTTAATGAAAATTTCGCCCTGACATTTGACAAGGAAGCAATGAAAAAATTAGGCAATGAATATCTTTATATGAATAACATGACAGATATTGTTTATCGAGTGTTAAAGCAATGGACAGAACATAAATTAACCTCAATGGATGAGCGGGGCGTTATTAGGCTTGGACGTGGATTTAGGGTATACAAAAAAGTACATGGTTCTAAAGGCGATTTTTATATTAAATATGACGTACCTCAAACAACTAAAGACCATATAAATGAATTAGACCAATTGTGTATGTCTATTTATAACAAAGTGTATGAAAGGTGCTTCCCTTTTCTTCAAGAATCTTATATTCAAAAGAAATTGGAGAATAAAGAAAAAGTAAGTTATTTTATCCCTGAGTATAAATTGCGCCGATTCAATGAAGAATTAAATAAAGAAATATATCTTGCAACCAATGGTAAATATTGCAAAATGAAAAGAGTTAAGGTCATTACACCGCCTAAAGAGAGTTGGTTAAAAGAGAAGTTGTCCCAAATTTACAAAGAATATCCTGCCCTTGATGAAATAACCGATGAAGTTTGCAATAAAGTTTTGACTATTAAACAATTAGATGATTTTACTGGTAGCGAGAGAAAGCTATACGCAAAAATGAACATAGATAGGAAACCCGATTTCCTATTTAAAGAAAAATTAAAAGAAATTGAAGAGAAGGAGAACCGAGATGTTTGATATTACAGAAATAAATAAATAAATAAACAGTAAAAGACCCAAGGACTTATTATCCCTGGGTCTTGTTTTATTTAATTCTATAATCAGCAAAATCGGTTGCGCACATTGCCCAAGTTAAAACTCTATCGCCACAATTTGGACAAATAATATAAGCAACTGTTTCTGGGCCGAAATAACCATCTATATAATTATCTTGTTGTTCGTCCACATCAAGATATTTTAAAATAGAATTACAACAATTGCATTTTACTTTTTTGTAATTTGGGTTGCCTTCTTGTTCAACAATTACCGCCATTTATTCAACCTTCACCATCCTTTAAGACAAATAATTAAATTCATTCCTTACTTTCTCTTGCCTTCTTCATTCTTTCACTCATGGCCTTGCGTTGTTCTTCTGTATAGTTTCGTTTCGTAGGTGGCTTGACGAAACGGAACCAATCATAAGGGACATGGGCGCTCAAATATCCATCGCCATAATCAGTAATAATAACTTCATTAGGATACTCTTTATGAAGTTCAAGAATCTTATTAACAAATTTTCTTTCGCCTGTATATACATTGCAATAATCTTCGCCTTGAACTCTTTCAACAGTTGTTTCGACCATTATTTATCGCCTCTTACTTCGTCATTTTTTAATTCCTTTTCTAATTCTTTCCTCATTTTTTGTTTGAGCCTTCTTTTTGCTAACTTTTTGTTAAACTTTTTCATTTTTGCCCAGCCCATATGATTTATAGCCCAGCAAGCATAATGATGACTGAATTCATCGTTGTTAGGCCAATCATAAAAGCCTTTATATATGTTTTGTTTTTTAGACATATTAATCATCTACAATCTTGATATTGAATTTGGCTTCAGCTTCAGATTTAGTCATAGTACGAAGTTTCCATTGTTCATTCATAAATTCATCAAAATTTTCAAAATTATCCATTGTAACTTGAAAGCCGTTTCCGTCAAACAATCCTTTATCTTTTTGATAAAAAAATTCATCATTACTACTTTGCGGCATTATCATTTCATAACAATATCCGTCTTCTTGCGCCTTTAACCACATCTCGGACGTATTTATCGTTTTCTTTTCCTTTCTTTTTCCTATGTAGAAATTGCATTTGGTTGTATCTCCATCACAAGTACATTCTTTACGTTCTTTAGTTCCATTACAATGTTGAATTGGTTTATTAGAAAACATTGGTGTTCTTTCGTTATACCAACCAATTATTTGATATTTCTCTTCCCAACAATTACACTTTTCCATTTACATCATCCTCTCAAAGCACCATCCGCTACCATCAGTGCTATAATATATATTTTTAATCCCCATGCTTCTAATTAAAGCCTGACAGCCTTTGCAGGGCCTCGCCAAACCCGCACTTCCATCTTTTTTGATTCGATAAACGAAAATACTGGCCCGGCCCCAATCAATATCTAAATCTTTTGCTTTGGTAAGGCAAGCAACTTCTGCATGAAGTGTATTGTGGGCGATGGAAGAATCAACATCGTACCCCCTATAACGATTTAGTTCACGCTGAAGAGGCGAAGTTTTATTGCTATTCCAACCCACAGACATTACTTTGCCTTTGTAGACAAGCACAGCGCCAAGACGAGCTTTCATAAAGTCGCTATAATAACAAGCATTATGAGCAAGATTTAGATAATGGTTAATTCGAGTTTCGGTCAAACGGGGCAACGAGTCAGACGGCATTGATATCAAGTCCTTTCGGTTAATGTAAAATATATTAGACTATTTGTTTAGGATATGTCAATTATATCATACTAAATGAAATTTGTCAAGTGTTTTTTCAATTCTTTCCAAGACATTTTTCTTTTATTCTTGGGCTTCTGAAAAACCAAAAAATAACTATGAAATTTTCTTGCATGTTTTTGATTCCTTTGCCAATCTGCAACAAGGCGACTTTCTACGCCAAGTACAAACAAATCTAAAGTATAAAAACCAATGTCTTCAGCCATATTTATAGTATATACATGAGTCATATATTGTTTTCCAGAGCTTACTTTATCTTGGCATTTAAATATTAAAATACCTTCAGGTTTTAGAATACGCCAAAATTCTTTTAGTGAATCCCAATACATTTGATGAAGAGCTTGCTCATTATGATACACACCAAATCGTTTATTGATTAAATTATTATTTTGGCTTGAATTTAGACTTGGTCCAGTTGTGGCAAGAAATGGAGGGTCGAACATTATAGAATTAATACTTTGGTCTTGTAAAGGTAAGTGTCTACAATCTGCTTGAAGTACGCCATCTATTTGAGGAAATAAATCATATTTTAGCGTAGGCTGATTGAATGAAGCGTTCTTATAGAAAATGCCTTTAGAATAAGTTGGATCAAGGTCAATTTGTTTAGAAGGAATGTATAAAGAAATGATGTTTTGAATAATTTCCTGTTGATTAAAAGATAAAGATTTAATCATTTCGTTCAGCTTCCATTTCAATTACAGTCATAATACAATAATTAGCCATATCAAGAAGCGTATCTTGAATAGATTCATCTTTCACTTTACGTTCTTCTTCTGGCTTAGTAGCAAGAGAAATTAGGCGATTATATTTGTCGCTGATACGAGTTAAGGCTGAGATAATTCCAAGTTTTTGATATGTTTCGCCAAAGGAGTCGCCGTAATCATGACCCTTAGAATCGTAGAGTTGATTAAGGGCTTTAGCGATTTCAAGATGGCGGTTTACTTTTTGTTCTCTGGTCATGTTGTATTTTCCCCTTTTAATAATATATTATTTTATAGCTTATAAAATTTATTTATATTTAGTTCATTAGTTTTATTTTGAATTTGTAAATTTATATCATTAATTTCACCTTCTAATTTTGTTTTTTGTTTTTGTAATAACTTATTAAACATGTTATTCTTATCTCCTTTTATATAATATTATAATATTTTATATAATATATTATATCATAAATATTTAAAAAAGTCAAGTATAAATTTATTATATATATAATATTTATTTTTTTGGCAAAATTAATAAATTCACTATTGACTTTTTGTGTAAAATGTGGTATAATTAACTCAAAATAAACCAAATCTAAGGAGGTGCGATAATGATTTGGTATGAAATGAGTTATAATTTGGTTAAAAATAAAATTTTAGATAAATTAAATGTTGAGGCACAAAAACAACAAGAAACAGAGGATAAAAATAATGAGTTTAACCAAACAAATACATTTATATTCGATAGACACAAGTGCATTTTATGAACCAAAAGAACAACAAATACATCAAGAATTATTAAAATTATATACATTACGCAAACAACATTTACCTAAATGGAAAAAATCGTCTGTTAATCGTTTGATAAAAAAAAGAAAAGATAATTTAGTTCAATTATTAGAGCAAAGATTATATAATAACAATCCTCGTAAATTAAATTCATCTATGTTAATTGATAAAAATGTTATTAGCTTATTTGAGAGTGCTTTAACAAGGGCTTTAGATATTTCAACTAATACATTAACATATGATTTAATGATTGTCAATGTTTTTTTCTTTCAAGTGTTTAAAAGTTTAGTTCGTGATGGATTTGAATATAATGGCGAAAAATATATTTTTCTTACAGCATCTGCTGGTCAAATTCGTACTAAAAGAGCTGTATTTGTAAAAGAAAGTGCATATCAAAAAATTCAAAGCAGAATTATGTGTGGCTTAAGTATTGAAGATATTAATAACCAAGGGGGAATAAACCCAAATAAATTTTTAAGCTATCTTGCTTTAAATAATTCCGCTACAGATGTTTGGGAAGATTTTGATATTGATAAGTCAATTGTAGTTGACGATTTTGAATCTATCGTGTTTGGTGAAGTTGATTTTATTGATGATATAACATATAAAATTACAAGACAAAAAGCCAATACTGAAATATGTCAAACAGATGGTTGTGGAATGATGTTGGATGGGCCGACAAGAATGGTTAGATTACCGTGGGTTAAAGGATTGTTAGTTCAATTTCCTTTTGATGATTTTATTAGAGAAAAATGTCCTAATGGACAATGTATAGTGACAGATATTTATGGCGAAGACCACGATATATTGGTCGAAGGTATTCGATATATCTTCACTAAGAGCCAATTCAAACTTGCCAAATATTTCCATTCTTGGGACTGTTACAAAGAACGGTTCAAAAACAATCAATGCGAAGCTTGTTATTGCAACATTGAGGAAGATTACATTCCCAAAGCCAGAATTAACTACCAGATGCTTCAGACTTTGAGCGATATGAAAGATGAAGAGATGGATAAATTAATTAAGCCTACTATTGAAGAAATTGAATCTATTGGAAATGACTATCAAACTACCATGAGGCTTTTAGGTGCAACAGATTATAATAAAAACCCAAGTTATTTTCAACAAGCATTGATGTTGTATCCTGAATTATTTCGTGACCAATATTGTCGGGATATTTTAAAGCAAACCAAAAAGAGCTTGGTTAAACAAGCAAAGGCTGGTCGCCTTAGAGTGAATGGCCGATATCGTTTTGTTTCTCCTGACCTCTATGCTTTTTGTGAATGGTTGTTTCTTGGGGAACAAAATCCCAAAGGGTTATTGGCAGATGGCGAAGTTTATGTTAATGAATTTCGTGATGGTGATGAGTTAGCTTGTTTGCGAAGTCCACATTTATATCGAGAATGGCCTATTAGAGTAAACAAAAGAAATAAAGAAACTGAAAAATGGTTTGGTGGAACGAAATGTGTGTATACGAGTTGTCATGATTTGATTTCACGAATTGTGCAGCTAGATTGGGATGGAGATAAGTTATTAGTAGTTAAAGATAGATTATTAATAAAAATAGCTAAACGTAATATGGAAAATATTGTTCCATTAGCTTATAATCTGCAAAAAGCAAAGGGTGGATTCTTATCTTGGGAATCGATGTATGAAGGTATGGTTCATGCTTATACAGGTGGTAATATTGGCCCAATAAGTAATAATATTACTAAAGTTTGGAACAGTGAAAATATTGGGCAAGAACAATTAAATGTTGTTGGATGGTTAACTTTTTATAATAATGCAGTAATTGATTATGCAAAAACTCTTTGGTTGCCACAGCCTCCAAAACAAATAACTAAGACCATACAATCTTATACAAAGGCAAAAGTTCCTAACTTTTTTCAATATGCTAAAGATAAAAGAGGCGAACCAAAAACAAATAAAGAAAAAGAAATTAATTTGCCTTCTCAAGTAGAGTTGTCAAACAACTCCACTATGAATCGCATTGCATCTAAAATTCCAGACCCTAAAATTAAATTTTCTAAAACTATTAGCAAGTTTGATTATCGTATGTTAATGAATTTAAATTGTGATTTTAGCATATTATCTAATAATCCTGTAATTAAATCATATGATTATTGGAATGCAAGACAATATTTATTTAATATTGAAGAAGATAAGCATCAAAAACAAGAAGATATATATATGTATCAACAAATTCGACAAAAGATTGTAACAGATTGTAAAGATAAAAGCTTGGATTATATTGTTAATACTCTTGTTGCTTATTTATATACTGTAAGACAATTTTCCCAAAAGAAAACCTTATGGGCGTCTTTTGGAGATATAATTGTAATTAATTTATAAAATAATTTGAAAAATAATGACAAAATTTGTCAAATTTGTGGGAAAAGATTTCAGTTGAAGAAGAATAATCAAAATTATTGTTCAGAAAGTTGTTATAATGTAGCTCGAAAAGAAAGAATTGTTGCCAGAAGAAATAATTCTTTAATGTAGATAAATTAAGGCTTTAATTGATTTAAATAATTTTAAAATATATAACTATTAGGGAAAGAGGGAAATAAATGGCAAGGCCTCGAATAAAAATGTCAGAAGTAATTCGAGAGGTTTATAATCGTACAGGGTTGCCTACTACCACAATTCAAAAAATATTAGAAACATATTCTGATATAGTTAAAGAGTGTGTGGTAAATGAGGTTGAAGTTACTTTTAACGATTTAGGTTATTTTGGATGGAGACATTGTCCTAAGCAATTAAATAAGGAATATACAAATTTTAAAACAGGCGAAAAAGAAATTAAAGATTTTCCTGCTTATAATGTAATGACTTTTAGACAAAAAAGGCAATGGAAATCAGAAATGAGGGAATTAACTATTCCTTTATTTGAAGATACAGAGATTGAAGGAGATAATATATGAGTTGGGGAAATATTACATTAACAGACAAAGAATTTTTTACACAAATGGCAAGATATGCCGATGTAAATGACCCTAGAACTTGTGCTAAATATTGGTATGCTGCATGTGAAGTTATTATTCGAGAATTATTTTATAATAAATCTTGTAGAACACCTGTTTTAGGAACTTTTACTACTAGACATGTTGGGGAAAGCGTTCAGGTACAAAAAGGCGAGGATGGCAAACAAGTGGTTTATCAAGTGCCTCCAAGAGATGTTCCTGAATTTACGCCTCATGATGATATGATTAACGATATTAATATGCAAGGCGTTACTAAACAATATCGAAAAAGGCTAAAAGCTGGGAAATTAAGTAAAAGAGATTATGAAAGACAAGTAAGAGCAGAAATTTTAGATATTAATGGCAAATTATCAGAAGATAGACTTCAGGCTTCAAAAGAAAAATTTCAGAAATTGCTTAAAGAAAAAAAAGATAGATTTAAAGGAAAGGTTACTTTAGAAGAAGATGATAGTTAATAGAAAAGAACACGAATCTTATTTGTTTTTTGTAAAACGAGTTACAGATGCTTTATTAGATGGATTAATTAATTATCAACAATGGGGAAGAGCTATTGTTGGAGAAGATTTATATAGTGAAGAAAGTACAAGACGAATAGCGAAATTTTTTAGTCAATTTATTCAAAATCTTCAAAATGATGAAATTGAACAAATTGATGATAAAGATAAAGTTGTTGAAATTAAAAAAGCTATTGAAGACCTTAAAGCTGAACGTATTAAAATTCAAACTGCAAATCTTGAATATAATGCCAATGCAAGAGCAGAAGCGCGAGGCGAACTCTTCCAAGAACGGATTGCTGAAGCAATTAGCAGATTAGAACCCGTAAAGGTGAAGCATATAGAAGTTTCGCCGTATAGTGATCAAATTGGGCTTCTGTGTCTATCAGATTTTCATGCTGGGTCTACTTATGAAGTTAAGGGGCTTTATGGCGAAATTGTAAATAAGTATGATTTTGAAATTATGAAGAATCGCCTATGGAGGCTGATTGGTATGATTGAATCCGATGATATGGTTATTGATAAATTGGTAGTCGCCAATCTTGGTGATTTCTTTGAGAATGTACTTAGATTATCAAGCCTGACAAAACTTCGTGAGCCTGTTGTAGATACAGTTATTAAGTTTAGCGAATTTATGGCACAATGGTTTGTTGAACTACAAAATAGATTGGAAGTGCCTATTGAAATTGTAACAGTTGGCGGTAATCACGACATTAACCGTATTTTAGGACAACAACCTCAACTTGAAGAAGAAAATCTATGCAAGATTGTTGTTGAATTTTTGAAGCTCAGGCTTGCCCAATGCCCTAATATCCAAATAGATGATTACACTGATGTTGCGATTAAGACAATAGGGCCTGTGAATGTTATGTTTATTCACGGCGAAGATAAAGATTTGACTACAACTATTGAATATTTTTCAAATCTTTATAATGTAGATGCTGACGAAATTTATGCGGGCCATCTTCATCGGCCTGAGAGCAAGGGTATTGGTATCACAGATATTGGTAATCGAGTCTTCTATCGAGTTGGTTCGATATGTGGTATTGACCCGTTCGCAAAGCGAATACGGCAAGCATCAAGGCCAAGCGCCTACTTTGCCATTTATGGTGAAGATGGCCATGGCTGGTCGAGAGATTATATTTTAGGTTAAAACGGCTATGCCGTTAAAATATCCTGAAAAGGAAAGGAGGTTACCTTCAAGTGTACTATCCACTTGTGAATAACAGAAGTATAGTTTACTAAGAAAGGAGGTGACCAGTGGCGATTTGCCACATATCTACGATAAGCGGCCTAAAGCCGAACTGTCGTTAAAATTGAATAAAAGGAAATTGAAATAATGGCGCAGTTGTATCTACGCCATTATTTCTATATAAAGGAGAAAATTATGAATAGAATGACTGAAGCATACTGTTCTAATTGTCAATCTTCTAAGTCTTTTTCTAACTTTCATAATCATGTAGTTATTGGTAAAAAATATTTACCAATGTGTAAAACTTGTTGTAATAAAAGAATAAAAGAATATATTCAAAAATTAGGTAATGATGGTGCTGCTTTATGGTGTTTATTGGCAGAATTAGGAATTCCTTTTCTTAGAGAGGTTTGGGAGCTAACTCAAAAAATTATTTTTAATTCAACCAATGTAGGCCGAAAACCTGATTTATTGCTTACTTATTTAAGAACTATTAAAGAGTTAGGAATTGTAGTAGAAGGATTTTGGCAAAGCAATATAATGCTCGATGACTTGATTGATATTAATAAAAAAGAAAAACAAGAGATTAAAGAAGTTATTGATTGGTATGAACAAATTAATATTTGGGGTAAATTTTTAAAAGAAGATGGGTCAATAGATGAAGAGGCTTATAATTATTTAAATTTTACTTTTTCAGATTATACAAAAGATTTACTTGAAATGGATGCTAATTTAATTCGCCGTTATCGAGATTTAGCTAAGGCCGAATTAAGAAAAAGAAAAGCGGATGAGAGCGGGGACATTCAAGAGATTGCTAAGGCTCAAGATAATTTAAAAAAAATGCTTGATATGTTAAATCTTAGTGATTTTAAAAAGAATGAGTCTGATGAACGAAAGCAGTTTATTGATAGAATTGCTTGGATGATTGAAGAAACCGAACCAGCCGAAGAAGAAGATGAAAGTAAATATAGAGATATTGCCGGTTATGAAAAAATTTATGACAGCTTTATGAGGTCTATGAGGAATATTTTAACGGGCGATAGAAATTATCCTGATATACCTCCAGAGGGGCAATAATTATGCCGCTTGCAGTTAATCATGGAGGAAATCTTCGTCGGCAATTTCTACATAAGCAATTATCTACAACTTCAATTGGTGGAGCTTGTGATTTAACCACAGAACAAAAAGAAAGAGCTAAAAAGTGGATAACTCGTTATAGAAGAAATTGGGATTTATTTGCAACAGAGGTACTTCAAATAAAATTATATCCATTACAATTATTTTCTTTGCATATGATGGGTGTATCGCAAGAATATAATGAAATTGCTACTCGTGGCGCAGCAAAATCATGGCGTTGTGCATTAGCGGCGATAGTGGTTTTTTGTCTTTATCCATACTCTGAAATTGTTATTACTTCATCAACTATTCCTCAAGCATCTAAATTAGTAGAGAAAAAAATTCGTGATGAGATAATCAAGAAATTATCAAATTATCTACTTTATATGTATGAACATGAATATATTGTTATTACAAAATCAAATACATCGGATGGTGGGGCTTATACTATTGAGAACAAATTGAATGGCTCTACTATTAGTGTATTGCCATGTTTGGAGTCAGCAAGAGGACAACGTTCAACTTTTAATATTTATGAAGAAAGTAGATTGCTGAAGGCTTCTATCGTATCTTCAGTATTTGAACCAATGGGTCATGCTCGTCAGGCCAAATATCTGTTAAACCCAAAATATAATGTAGCAAGATGGCAAGAAAAAGCCAGGTCTTTTTATATATCTTCTGCGAGGTATTCTTATGAATGGTTTGCTAAAAAATTTAGAGATACTGTAACGAATTATTATACATCAAAATATGAAAAATATACGCCTTTTGCTCAAGATATTTTTACTGCAATAGAAGATGGCTCCAGAACTTGGGCTGATTATCGAAAAAATAAAAGGTCGATGTCTGAATTGGATGAAAGAAAGTCCACTTATACAGTAATGTATATTTATAACGCATTGAATTGCTGGAACACCCTAAGAGCTTTACAAACCACAACGCATGGATGAAAGAAGCCAAATCGTGATGGTATGAAAATTGTAAAGATTGGGCAATCAGCAGCGAAGCTCCTAATAGGAGAACGTTCAACGACTATCCCGCAAGGGAGTACACTGTAAGTGATTGACAGTGGAAGTGGTGCGCATCCTTAAAGGATGAAGATATAGTCTTATCTATATAGAAATATATAGGCTGAAAAGCGATGTAGGAGTAGCGTCCTTAACAACAAAACAATAAACTCAAAGGACAGTAGGTTGCAAACTATTTTTATTTGGCTGTAAACAAATAAATTACTTTGAGTTTATAATTTATTCTTTTTACAGAAAGGAAAATGTTGTATGAAGATTTTTGATATTGATAATAAAGAAAAATTTAATTTTAGTTGCATATATTTATGGACAAATTTAATTAACAATAAAAAATATGTTGGTCAAGCTCAAAATTTTTATGGTCGTATGCAAGATTATTTTTCTGGGCAAGAAAGTAATAGAGTGATTGGTAAGGCGATATTAAAATATGGTATAGAAAACTTTGAGATTACTATATTAGAAAAAGAAATTGCATTAGATTCATTAAATGAGCGTGAACAATATTGGATGGATTATTATCAATGTTTTGTTCCAAATGGATACAATGTATGTCATATAGCTGGGAATACTTTAGGCTATAAACATACAGAAGAAGACAAAGAGAAAATGAGCCAAATTGCGAAACAAAGATTTATAGAACATCCAGAGTTAATTAAAAAAGGAAAAGACAACCATATGTATGGTAAACACCTTTCTGAAGAAACTAAACAGAAAATGAGTAAAAGTAGAATTGGAAATCAAAATGCAAAAGGAAAGCGCTGGAAATTAAATGACGAACAAAAAGAAAGAAGAAGACAAACTGCGTTAGGCAACAAATATTGTTTAGGAAGAGAATTGACTGCTTATCATCGCCAACGAATTATTGAATCAAATAAAAGCAGGGTTTTGTCTGAAGAAACAATTAAAAAAATGTCTGAATCTCACAAAGGAAAAACTACTAAAAAAGTGCGGTGTGTTGAAACTGGCGCTATTTTTGATAGTGTTAGTGAGGCTGCTGCGTTTGTTGGTAAATATATTTCTGGCGTTATTGCTTGTTGCAAAGGAAAACAAAAAACCTGTGGTGGTTATCATTGGGAATATATTAAGTAATCAAAAATCTTTATATTTAAAAAATTGTTTCGTATGGAAATTTTAAACGAAATGTTCAGTGAAGGCGAAGATGCTTACTTTGATTTTAAGGAGTTCAGGAATAATCAAGAGCTTACAGAATGTTTTAGACCACCGACTATTCAAGATATATTTGCAGAGAAGCCTTTAAGTATGCAAGAAAAAGCACCAGATGAGATTCGATTGATTATTGCAGACTTTGCTTTTAGTGGAAATAACAATCGAGAAAAGAATGATAACACAGTTATCAAGTGTATGTCGCTTCATTGGAAAAAATTTAGGTTTGAAAGACATTTAGATTATATTGAAACTCGCCCTGGTGGAGATGCAAGTTCGCTTGTTTTAAGATTAAAGGAGCTATTTTGGGATTATCAAGCAGATTATTTAATAGAAGACCATAGAAGTGGTGGCGAAGTAATTTATGATTATCTTTCAATGAAAACGCCTCATCCTGAGCGTGGAAGTAATTGGAATGATAGTGGATTTACAGTGGCTAATGATATGACACTTCATGTTGTTGGACAAGGCAAAATCGATGAATTGAGAAACCGCACAGTTGATAAAAATGCTATACCTTGTATAATTCCTTTTATAGGTACAAGCGAAACTAACAGTCTTGCTTGGCAAAGTTTAAAAAAGCAACTTGAAGTAAATAATGTAAAGTTTTTAATTTCGGCTCAGGAATACCAAACTTATCTTGAAGATAGTGGTGAATATTTTGATATGACGGCTGAAGAATTTGCTCAGGCTGTATTGCCATATATTCAAACTGACGAGGTTATTCAAGAATGTGTGAATCTCAGTGCTGAATATAAAAATGGTTTAGTTCGCCTCAGTGAACCGAGGTCTGGTTATAAAGATAGAGCTGTATGTTTAGCATATGGCAACTATATTACTGAAAAAATTGAAAATAAATATAATAAACAAAATCAAAAACAGGAGTTTGATATTAACCAAATTCAGTTAGTATTTTAAGAAAGGAGGTAGAAAATGCCAGAAAAATTATTAACACAAGACCAAGTTGAGGCCGTGGTTCAAT
>CALVCQ010000088.1 GCA_944326115.1 Candidatus Gastranaerophilales bacterium
ATTCCTGCGGATGATACTAATTTGTCTAAATTTACTAATTTATTAAGTTTGTGTTTGCATATGGATGACCCAAGAATACAGATAACCAATGCAAATAAACTTAATTTAATAGAAGGAGAAGGTAAATATTCAATCAATGAATTACAATTTGAAGATATTAGGCGAATTATATTATATCAAAATTTAATTAGGTTTGACGATACTTATATTAATCCTGAGCTTAAAAAAGCTATGCAAGAAACTGATGAATTAAAAAATAAAGATATTGATTATCCTACTATTGAAAGAAAAATGGCGATTATCACAGCACATACAGGACTTTCAAAAAAAGAACAAATGGATATGACTTATCGAAGTCATAGTTTATTATTTGAAGAAGTTTACAATGAAGTAGATTTCACAACAATTCGTCCTGCGGTTGCTTTTAGTGGAAATGATAATAAATTAGAGCATTGGATATTTAAAAAGAAAAAGAATAAAATGGATAAATATATTACTCAAGTTGATAAATATGCACAAAGTATGGGAAGCAATCAAAATGCTATTCATATTTCAAACATAAATAATCAACTTGGAAGTCAATATTTGCAACAATTTAATAACTTTAATAAATAAGGAGGATAATATATGGCTCAACATTTTTTAGCTGGCGTTGGTAGAGCTTTAATTTTTAAGGGAAATTCTCTTATTGGTGTAGCAAAAACTTTAACAGAAAGTACCTTTAATTTTAGCATAACTGGCGAGGAAATTCGTGGCGGTCAAGGTAATGCACTTTGGGGAAAATATTTCCATGATAGTAACCTTCAAGTCACTTTAACTGATGCAATGTTCAATATAGAATATATTGCGGCTTCTCTTGGAGTCGATGTTAATATGGGCGGATTATCTGTTGCAGAGGAAAGCCTACAAACATCAGAAGGTGGTACGATTACACTCACTAATACTCCTGTAGCTTTTGATGGAAGCATTATTGGTTGGTATAGGCTTCCTTCTCAAAGTGATAATGAGTGGACTATAGCATCTGGAATATCAGGAAGTACAATGACCATTCCTGGAGCGCAAGCAAATACTACATATTGTGTTAAATATTTTTATCAAAATACTAATGCTAAAAGTATTACTATTAATACTCAATATGTTCCTAGTGAACTTCATGTCACTATCTTAAATGATTTATTCTCAGGTGATGTTAATAATTTATCTTCTGCAACAAGATATGGGCGTTTAATTACTGATATACCTCGTTTACAAATGGATGGCAACCAAGACCTTTCTCTTAATTCTACATCTGCTGCTACTGTTTCTCTAACTGGTTCAGCATTAGCAGTTAATACAACCAGCTCTTGCGAAGAAAATCCTTTCTATGGTACTATGACAGAAGAAATATATGGAGAAACTTGGCAAGATAGCGTAATCGCTTTAGCTATGGCAACTCCTGAGGTTGCATTAGGCGCAAGCGGTACAGCCACCCTTCAGGTCTATGCCGTATTTGGTGGTTCTGTCGCTTCTCGTTTAGTAGATAATAGCGACTTAACTTTTGCAATAGAAGGGTCTCCTGCTTCTACTACTACTGGAGTAGAGGTAGGTACGAATACAGGTGTAATTACTGCGGATAGTGCTACAAGTGGTGCTTGTGTTGTTTCTGCAACCTTAACAGGACATGAAACTATACCTCCTGCACTCGCTACAGTAACAATTACTGCTGGTTAATTTTGTTAGGGAAGAGAACATATTCTCTTCCCTAATTTTTTATATAAGGAATGTATTAATATGTGCAATTATATAATAAACAATAATGTTTGTAAAATTTTAAATAAAAATTGTCCATATATGTATTTTTGTAATAAAGAAAATATATGGAAGCCTTCTTTAGCTATGCCAAAAAATTGTAAAATAAAACAACAAATAGAAACGCCTCAAGGATACTATAAAGTATGTTTTGAAAAACGAGGGAATTTATATATAGATATAAATGGACATATTGAAATTGTGCAAAATCCATTTGATAATGTCCCTTTATATGTTAAAGCTACAAAATTAAAAAGTGGTAAATGGCGTTTAAAACAATATGAAGGGTGAGATTATAAATGATGGGACTTGAACAATTTTTAACATTATTTGGAAATATAACTGTTTCGAAATTAGTTATTATTGGTTTTAGTTTTTTCTTTTGTTATAAATTATATAAACAAGTTATTAAGTTTTTAGAAAATAAAAAAGAACTTGCTATTAAGAAATATGAAGATGAAAAAGAAAAAGATGAAAAATTAAATACAGTGCTTGAAGAAGTAAATAAATATCCACAATACAGAGAACAAAGTCGCCAAATTCAAAAAGAATTAAAAGATGAAATTAATGGGCTAAAAGTTGCACAAGAAAAAATTGTAGAATCGCAAAATCAAGTATATATAA
Organism: Candidatus Gastranaerophilales bacterium; assembly: GCA_944326115.1. Taxonomy (GTDB): domain Bacteria; phylum Cyanobacteriota; class Vampirovibrionia; order Gastranaerophilales; family Gastranaerophilaceae; genus Limenecus. The sequence goes on from CALVCQ010000088.1 coordinate 2,413, forward strand.
CTTTGAATGACTTACAAAAGGAATTAAAAGATAGAGACAAAAATAAATTACAAGATAGATTACTTCAAAATTATAGATATTATACTGATACAGAAAAAAATCCAAGCCAATCATGGACACAAATGGAAGCACAGGCTTTTTGGGCATTATTTAAGGATTATGAAAATGCTGGAGGAAATGGCTATATGCACACAGTAGTACAACCCGCCATGAGATTATTAAGGGTAATAGATAAAGAATAAAGGAGAATATTAAACATGAAAGAATTAAAATCAATTTCGCCATTATATCTTGAAAAATATGACGTTTCAATTAAACCCTATCTTACTTATGCTCAAATTCAAAATATTGTAAATTCTATTGTGACTACAAATACATGGGCAGAAAAGCAACAAAATATTGATATGTTGCTTTTATATTATGTTACAGACATAGGAAGAGAACAATTGGAAAAGTATACACATGATGAGTTATTACAAAGCGGTTTAATAGACAATGTTAAAAAATGTGTATTAAATTATAATGTGATTGAAGAAGCAATTTCATATACAACTTCTGTTCAAAAATCTTTAACTACAATTGTTAAAGAACTATCAAATAAATTAGAAACCATTAATAAAAAAGGAAAAAATAATGGCGGCAAGAAATGATTTAGAATTGTCTCGCATGTTAATTCCTGCCATAGAAAAGGCCATAGATTATGTTGTGCAAAAAATTTGGAATGATAACAGAGAGTTAATTGAACAAATAGTTTATCAAGCTCAAGGGCAAGGATATTCAGGTGCGAATAGTGCATATACATCAAATCCTGTACTTGACAAAAGTTATGTAAGAACAGGCGAATTTAAACAAGCATGGGATACTGATGTTAAAAGTGGGTATAGTAATGTAAGAGGAACTTTTAAATATGCCCCTGAAAAAATGTCTGTAGGAGCTAATGGACAACATAGTTCGGTTTATGGTGGTGAAGACTTTCGTGAATATTTAGCCGAAACCATATATCAAGGATTGTCAGGCGATTTTGGATATGGAATTAATAGTGGGACAAAAAGATATGCTAAAACAAATCCTATGTTTGCGAATGAATATTGGGCAAAAAAAAGAGATGTTTGGACGGCATTAAAGAAAAAAATAGGGATTAATACTCTTAGAAAATATTTCGAAGAAGGAATGGCTTTGAGTGGATTAAATTTTAATCGGCGTAAAGCTTCCATTCAAAGAAGGGAATATGATGAAAAATAAGGTATATATGGGGATAGATGCCTCAACTTCATGCACAGGGGTTAGTGTTTTTATAAATAATAAATTAATTTATTATCATGCAATTAAGCCTATTGGTGATAATTGGAGAGATAGGTTGTTTCATCAAGGGCCTGAGTTATCTTCTATTATACAAAAGTATAAACCAACTAAAATTTATATGGAAGATGTACCATTACAAACCGCAGGAGGACTTAAAACCTTAGTGATATTAGGTGGTGTGCAAGGATTTGTTTATGGAATTGCAGCTGCAAATAATGTTCCGATAGAATTCATTTCCCCAACAGTGTGGAGAAGTCGAGTAAAATTATTTGATGGAACACAAGAAGGCAAAAAACGCAATGTTTTAAAATATAAAGCAATTGAAATGGCGAATCATTATTTTAATTTAAATTTAAAATGGATTTCGCCAAATAGTAAATATAATGAAGATGATGTAGCTGAAGCTATTTTAATTTGTGCTTCTATGTTAGGAATTATTCAATGAAATAAAGTAACAAAGGAAGTGAAACATGGCTGTTAATTATAGTATTTTAGTTGATGCTGAATTAAATACTGCAAGTATTCAACAGCAATTAAACACATTATCTAAATCTATGCAAACCGATGATAGTTTTAAACTTAGTTTTCAAGAAGCAAATTTGATAATGTCTAAAAGTATAGACATTATTGCCGATATGGTTGGAGAAGTATATTCTTTAGATAGTGCACTAACAGAGTAAATATTTGCTCCCTTTTATTGTAAAGTGAAAGGAAAAAAGATGTCGAATTGCTGGAAAACCCTAAAATCAATTATACCACAACATAGCTTGAAAAGGCAAGTGTGATGGTTGCGAAAGTAGAAAAAAAATAATTGAATGGTATATGGTTAAACCCTAAGTATCACTAACAATGGGCAATCAGCAGCCAAGGGCCGTTTAGGTCAAGGTTCAACGACTATCTCGGAAGAGAGTAGGTCACAAGCATTTGGTGGCCGAAGTGGCATCGCCCTATATGGGATAGATATAGTCTGGTCTTTGATGAGAGTCAAAGTATAGCGCAGCGTAGCGGC
>CALVCQ010000089.1 GCA_944326115.1 Candidatus Gastranaerophilales bacterium
ATTTTCTGATCATTCGTACAGAACATCTCGTACTGAATAGTGCAGCTCTTGAATGAAGATCCCAATATGGAACTGCATACCTTCAGACCAATAAGCCCGGGCATACTCATCGCCTTTTCTTCGTCGCCACGACTTTGTGCTGCCGTGATACGACCATCTGAACCAACATCGGCAATAACTGATACGCCATCTAGCTTATGAGCTAGCATAAGACGGATGGTCTCAGTTCTCGGCAAGGATAGTATCTCATAGCATCTGGATAGCCAAGATTCTACGGAGTCTTTTTCCGCAGTACCTTCCGGAATGTCTTCACTGTCATAAATGCGATAGCACTTATCCAGATTATTATGCAATACCGGATGGCTGATAGATGTAGATTTATCGGCTCCTGCCGGAACAACGCCAGTCGGTTCAATCCCACCATAGCGTTTATAGGCGGACATCAGACGATCATACATTGCGTCGTCAATAGGATTGGCTTCGGCGTCCGGGAAATATTCAAACCATGCTTTACCATATTGAAGTATCCGTTTTGCCACTTCGAGCATCTCTGTTTCAGGAGAAATAGCTTCAGGCATGTCGTCAATATAGTCAGTCAGCGATAGGGCTTCTTCGTACTGTTCCAGAGTCAGATCCGCACCATCCCAGTCACCCTCTCGAATTCGATCAAGTTTCTCACCAAAGAGATTTTGAAGAAATCCAAGTCGAGGAACCAGAGAGTGCGTGAACATTAAAGCTCTGCCCAACGATGTGGGGTTTGGCTTTAATGCACCTGACTCTTTCTTACGACGTTTTTTGCTCATATGTATCATCCTTTCTAATCATTATTTTTAGTTAGAATTTTTCCTCATCGTACGTCTATATAGTATGTATTTGAAAAATAATGACTCGAAAAGTGATTGGGAGGACCATTTAAGGCCCTCCCATATTTTTTACACTTCAAACAGATATCCTTCCGGAGCATATTCATATTCGAATACCAACCGGTCATTTACAACGGACAAGTAAGCATCCAGAATCTCACGATTCTTCTTGCTGTTGGAGCTGCAATCATCGATAATCAGCTCCTCAGACGGATCTGCGTCATACAACTCAGCAATGGCATCCTTAGCCACTGCAGAGGTAGAAGATGCCGCCATATAATCAGCAATTGCTTCCGGAGTGTTACAGATGCTGAGAACGTCAATCTCCGCAGTACCCAAACGTACAGCAACGTCGGAGTACATTTCCAGATAGCGCTTCTTCAAATTGGATTTAGCGGGCAAGTTGTAGAGCGGATTCACCGGGCCACGAGAACGAGCTGAATATTTATCCAGCGGATCCTGCTTCAGTCGATAGAAGTACATCGGAGCACAGAGTAATTTACGAAGCGTTTTACCCTTACCAGGAATTACAACGTGCTGCCAATTAGCATCGAATTTATCATACGCCTTCTCATAGTCCAAAATGTTCGCACATTCAATAGGATCTTGGATTATGATAACGCCGAAGCGTTCAATCTTCTTGACGAATTTCTTCTTAGCAGAATTGTCCAAGTTCTTATAAAATTTCTTCAGCGCCTTCTTTTCTTTCGGGTTAAGAATGTCCAAAAGATCGTAGACGAATTCCATCTTCTCATCAAGATCGTCCACTTGCGACATCATCCGTACAACGGTTCGACCAAGCTCATTGGCAGAGTGTTCATTCAGCTGCGCCGGGTTCAATCGACCTACGATACCTAGAGCATTCAATACACAATGGATCGGAGTGCCATCTTCCATATGCCAGCTTTCTTCCTCGGGAACGATCTTGCATACAACGCCCTTGTTGCCACTTCGGCCTACCATCTTAGAACCAACTGACATTTCCTCTTCTTCCATAACGGTAATCTTGATCATCATATTACCGAAAACGCTCTCATTCTGATCAGAGAAGAACGCGGTAGCATCTACATATTTGTGCGCATTCTCACAGATCATACTGAACTCATCGGAATAAGTATAGCCTTCATCCGCATGATCTACAATATCGATCATATACTTATACAAAACATGGGAGTATTTCTGTTGCTCCATGTAGAGTCTATTGATCTGAGCATCTGCTTCAGAATCATTCAGCTTACTGGCCTCCTTATTGAAGCGGATATCGATATCGATAACTCGACCAGCCTGAGAGTATACGAAGTCGCCTTCTTCAATCTGGCGGAGATATTTACCCTTCAATGCATACGGTGCTTTGGAATTATCTACCGTACGCACAGCGCACAGAATTCCCTTCTTGACTTTCTCGCCAATCTCTGGAAATCCCTGGTAATGTTTCTTATCACCATACAGATTAAGGAAGAGCTGGTTATCATTCTTGGAGATGTCAATGGTGAAAGAGCGCATGGTATTCATCATCTTCTCAGCGCCATTCATCAGAGCAATACCATCCTCCATAGTCATTGTGGTAATCATGTAGATGGTGTTCAGATTTCGTCCAAGACAGAAGTTCTGATGCTTATCAAAGTTCTCAGCCTTCTTGATGATCTGACCTTCTTTAATCTTAGAACCTACATCAAGATCATCCATGAAGGTATTCTTCCAACGAGTGGCAAATCCTTCAGAATGTTCTTCGAGTTCATGGCGTTCCCAAGCTGTATAGTGACGACGCTTCTTATCATAGCCAACAAGTACGTAATTGTACAGATTCTTATCAAAACGAGCTACTATTTCATAATCTCCATCAGATTTGGTGAGCATAGTTGAATAGTCACCAAGAACATCTTCAAACCCAGTAGAAACAAGTGCCGGCTCTGGGTTCAATATGCCAACTGTATGGCCGGTTTGGCTAGCATTCATTATTGCTCTAGAGCTGCTCACACCACTTGCCATCATCATCATCGCGGACGGGCCGAGCACATCAGTCTTATTCTTAAGACGCTTTGCCTCTTGGCGGATCATCTTTTCCTGCGGGGAAACTTTCTTACTCATAGTTCAACATCCTCTCCAAAATACTGCGACTTAAATCTATTGCGCAGTTTAGTACGATCGGTTTCACTGAGACGCTGGCTTCGGGCACGCTCATGCTTTAATATTTCCTTCTTTACTTTCTCTGGGGCAAGATTGAAATATCTCGGCACAAGAACCATGAAACCATTTTTGTTGATATAGCGACCGTTAATTCCGGGAACTTTCCGCATTCCTAATTCTGGATGCTTAGCGCAATGAATAATTGCATCTAAATTCCAGCCAGCTTCAAATCTGCCGAAGATGAAGCGATCGTTATAGAGATGATACTTTTCGATGAAGGCGGTCATCGTAAGAATCTCTTCTCCGTCCCAGAGTTTCACCGTTATTCTAGTATTCGACGCCTGAGCATATCGCTCAATCCAGCGGCAATTATCTGGAGAGTATGGGCCATCATTATCAATGCGATCTATAGTCAACGTGTCATCATATCCATTAACTTTAGCCCAGGCTACGAAATTCTCAAACCCGTCTTCTCCGAGCCATTCGTCGCAGATGTAAATTCCGCGGGCACCATAGTCTGCATAGTCACGGCCACCAACATTCAGGCATCGTTCCTTCATGTTATTATAGATGGTGTAGAGACGGTGTAACCCACGATTATTGATCGAGTTCTGTTCAGTCTGTCTCTTAGCCGCTT
>CALVCQ010000090.1 GCA_944326115.1 Candidatus Gastranaerophilales bacterium
AAGCCCGTGCTCAATAGCCAGTTGCACCCAGGCCGCCAATTCTACATCCATGTCTTTCAGGAAGTCCATGATGTGAACGACATTCCGATCTGTCTTAGTCAGCTGTACGTCATAGCGAGAAATCAGCTTAAACCGTTCTCCAATATTACGAGGAGCATACAGATCGCGTTCTACACTGACAATCTCATTATTGATGTAGAAGAGTTCATCTGGATCAATCTCCGCATCTTTGCCGCACTTACGATATTCGCAAGCTTTATCACGAGGAATAACAGCAATGAATTCAGCTGGCAAATCAACGGTGAACACGAAGCTGTCAGTCAATCTAGCAGCAATATCAATTGCCCCAGCTTTGTCCACGCTGTCTCGACTCGGGAAATCAGGAATATCTACATGAACGTGAATCTCCTGATGAGCATAGAATTGCGTCTTGCCGTTTGGAGTCATACGCTTCTCAATCGGACATGTGGAGATCTGATTTACGAACGTCATGAACTCGTCTGACTTGATATCCAATCCATGATAAGCAGCAACGTTTACCATCATTTGTAATGGAATGTAAGTAGCAACTCGACGAGCCATCGTGAACTTGGAGCGATGTCGCATATTCATCAGCAAGAAGTTATACGTATCATCTCGACGTGGAGCAGAACGTTCTACGATCATGGTTTCAAACCTGAAAGCAAATCTATTCCGTCTATATAAGATATGAATCTTATCGGTCTCCATAAGGCATAAGCTGTACATAAGCTTCATGCCAGTTTCTCCATCGTTCATCGGGTCTGTTCGAGAATAACGATTTATCATATTGGTTGAGAAGATGAAATCATCAACCGGTTCTACAGATACCGGATTTATCAGGAGCAACGGATACTCCTTCTTATAGATCTGACGAATTGCAGATTTGAACTCAGTGAATGGAGCTTCTGTTGCTATACGCACTTCTCTGAAGTAGTTGTGCGGGAAAAAACTCTGAAACCATTTATCAAAGATCTCAACAACGTTAGCTTGAATAAGCGATGTGTTCTGGATCTGTTTATCATAGAGCACAGAATATATCGGTTCAACCTCTGGATCAAGAGGGATTTCTTCCACCGGCTTATCAGAGACTTCGACAACTGGTTCTTTACGACCGCTTACATGTACTCCTTTATCTGATACAGTAATGTATAAAGCCATTAAAATCACCTGCCTATTATAAAAGCGTTCATTTTGACGGATTTGAATGACAGCAAAATAAAGGAAGGGGTAGCCTTCCTTTTCTACTAATTCGAAAGGAGTAGCGCAAGTAGTGAAAAACCAATATGTATGCAACGATGAATCTGATATTATGTGTACTACGAATGCGATAATGGAGGATTTAATCGGAGTGCCAGAAGAAGTCACTGATGATTTACGTCAAGAATTATGTTTATTCTTTCTACAGAAGAGGCGCATATGTTGCGTGATGCAGATTTCGTCTGCAGAGGTCTACAATCTGCTTGGCAATGTATGTCGAAAATACTGTGGTGATGCTCATCGTATTCCAACTCAAAACTTGCACGATGAGGCCGCCAGATACTTTAACTTTGCGTGAACCTGACGAAACATGAACGGAGAGGGTTAGAGCACCCTCTCCGTTCCTTCTTTGTTTTGAATTATGCTGGCGACGGCCTGTTAGACTTCAGCAACCTTAGTTAACATCAGTCCAACGAGCCAGATACTCGACACCGATCTCGCCCTTAGCGTGGGCGTCCTTCAGCAGATTCTTCTCACTGACACTCAGCAGAGAAGCCACATTGTCCTTGTCGTCAGTGCCGCACAGCAGAGCGACATACATGGCACGAGCCAGATCGTCGTGCTTCAGACCGAACTCATGGTCAACCTTATCGAACATCACGCCGATGTCGTTGGTCTTGCCGAGCTCCTTGCACGCAGCGCGAACCTTAGCGTCCGTAATGTAAACAGAAGTTTTCATTTAGGAGATCTCCTTATGTTTAGATTTAGCCGATAAGATGATTTTATATCGGCCATTATTCAATTGTCAGTTAAATAAAGAATGAATTTTCTGAGATAATCATTCTTTCATTATAAATGCCAACACATAATAGGGTGGCATATTATTGTGAGGAGCGCCTCCACCGGTTTCTGCCGTATATCCAGTAACTGCTCTAGGCGTAGCGATTGCGCCATTGCCTTCAAGTCCGCCTCCATATGAACTAGCGCCGATTGTTTCAAGAGATCCGGCCTCGTGATTATGTGATGGCATCTCGTCAACGGTAAGCGTATGGTTCTCTTCTCCACCTACATCTCCGATATCCCGGCTTCCCCAGCCAAGAACGAATCGGTCACGTAAATCGGGAGTTCCTTCTGTGCCATCACATAGCAGCCATCCAGAAGGAATATCGGTGCCACTCCACATTATAATACCGCCGGTCGGAACTCCATCTCCTTCAGCAGATGTGAAGTAGGCCAAGGCGATAACCTGGTTTGGATATAAGGTCACATGCTGAGTAGATGTAATAGTGATAGTCAACTTCCCAGGAGGATTATAGTCGATCTTAGACGATACATTTAATGATATTCCATAACTTGCTAGATCTTCCCATGGAACAATCTGAATAGAATAATCTTCGCTTTCTACTGTCTCAACCAATTCAATCTCATAGATTCGTCTTGGTTCAAGTATTACTCCATTCTCAGGAATCTCATAATCAATGCGTGTCTGCGATTTATTGGACTCAGCTGTTGTAAGATAAGCAGATGAGTTATTTTCAAACTTTGCTATCTTGGTACCGCATTTTAACTTGTAGCCGTTTTGAATCAGCTGAGAGGGATCGTATGGAGATATGGTAATCTTACCTTTTTCAATAAGATTGATAAGAATTCGTTTCGAAATAGCCATATATAAACACCACCTTATTTATTTTTTGAATGTACATAAACACTTAAATAATTTTATCGGGGCGTAGCGCAGTTGGTAGCGCACTTGTTTTGGGAACAAGATGTCGTCAGTTCGAATCTGGTCGCCCCGACCACATATCTTATTGTATAAGGATGATAGAAATGAAAAGAACAATTCTTTTACTTTCAGTTTTAGGAATGACACTCTTATCTGGCTGCGGTGAAGATAGTAGCACGCCTCCACGAATAACATCCGAACGAGGGGTAAGCAGCCAGCATGTTAAAGTGCAGGCGTTTGGAAGTGTTGTAGGAACTGTGACCGAAGAGACTGATGACTCATTCATCGTCACAATCACGGTCAAGAAGTAAGCATGCGGCAGTAGTTCAATGGCAGAGCATCGCCCTTCCAAGGCGAGTGTTGCGGGTTCGAGTCCCGTTTGCCGCTCCAACAAGTAAAGGTCCCAGACCCTCCCATAAACAGTGTTGGCGTCCATGAGTGAAATAGGTAGATGAAATAGTCA
>CALVCQ010000091.1 GCA_944326115.1 Candidatus Gastranaerophilales bacterium
ATAGTTATGAATTTATATAATAGTTGCATTAATAAAATTTTACAAAGTGTTAATTATATGATAGAAAATGCCTTTAAAAAAACAACCAAATGTTATAATGGTATAATAGTAAGTAATAACAATAATAATACATGGGCAGTTCAATATAATGGCGAAACACATAATATTACACAATATGGGGATAATACAATTAATGTTGGGGATGTAGTAAAAGTTATTGTTCCACAAGGAAATCAAGCCTTATCGTGGTTTTTTGTTCCTGGTTCAGATACTGGTGGTGAAGGAAATGATGGCGTTATATTTATTCCTTCTGTATCTGAAGATGGTATTATTAGTTGGACAAATAATGGAGGATTAAATAATCCTACAGAAGTAAATATAAAAGGCCCCCAAGGAGAAACTGGTGCAAAAGGTGATACTGGTGCTCAAGGCCCACAAGGTGAAGTTGGGGCACATTTTATTCCGTCTGTTGATAATGAGGGTAATCTAAGCTGGACCAACAACGGAGGATTAGATAATCCATCTACTGTAAATATTAAAGGGCCTCAAGGCAATCCAGGCCAAGATGGAACAAATGGTACAGATGGTGAAAATGGTGCTACATTTACGCCCTCAGTAAATTCTAACGGAGACCTTAGCTGGACAAATGATAAAGGTTTGAGTAACCCAGCAACAGTAAACATTCGTGGCCCACAAGGCGCTCAAGGGAACCCAGGTCCTGCGGGACAAAATGGCGCTGATGCTACTGTGAATGGCGTCAACACTTTGACTATTGAAGCAACTGGTGGTTTGACAGGAACACAAAGTGGTAATACTTATTCTATATCCGGTGAAAATTTACCTTATCTAAAAACTACAGGTGGTACTTTAACTGGTAATTTAACAGGGCAACATTTAACTGGTACTTGGTTACAATCTACTGCGGTTTATGAACTAAGTTCCAGTAATTTCAAGGGTGTATGTGTATTTGATGGCTCTGGTTGGGTATATTACCGAACTAAAGAGCACTTCCTTGCAGATATTGGAGCTGCTACACAAGATTATGTAGATAGTGCGGTTACCAATGCCGGTGGAGTAAAGAAATTTAGTGGAACATTGGAACCTAATAGTTGGACTACATCTAGCGGAAATTATCAATATCAGGCCCAAATTAGTATATCCGATATGACTGCCGAAAGTGTCCCTAATGCTTATCCACAGTGGACCAATCAAAGCGTAGAAAGTATAGAATGGAATAAATTGTCTGGCATTGAAAGTTTCAACGGCTATGTGCAATTTTATGCAACATCACCTTTTTCTGTTTCTATTGATTATATTATTGAATATTAAAATGGAGGTGAAATTACATGGCTTTAACCACACCAACTTTATTATCTCAAGTAGCATTTGATGCAACTCAGCCACAGACATTTGCTTTTACAGTCCAAGGTAGTTCGGCCCAAGTTGTTGCAAACCAATTAACTATTCGCAATCAAGATACTAATGATATTGTATATCAAGAAAAGCAAGAAACATTTACTTATACACATATTGTTAATGCCAATGAATTAACCAATGGCACTTATTATAATGCTACAATTTCAACTTTTGATAATGACGGAAATCAATCTGCGGAATCTGTACCTATTCAATTTTGGTGTTATACTACACCTATAATTTCTTTTACCAATTTGCCTACAAGTAATATTATTACTAATGCTTCATTTAATTTTGAATTTACTTATACGCAAAATGAAAATGAACCGTTAAATAGTTATATCATTAACTTATATAATTCTTTTCAAACGCTGATATCGACCTCAGGTGTTCAATATACTAATAGCACAACAGTTCCTTTTAATGGTAGTTATTTATTTAGTGGATTTGATAATGCTACAACTTATTATATTCAAATAGTAGGAACAACATTAGAAGGCACAGTTATCAATACTGTTATGCAACAAATTACAGTACAATATATACAACCTGATACTTTTACTTTAGTTCAATTAACCAATAATTGTGATGAAGGATATATAACAGTACAATCTAATATTATTTTAATTGAAGGAACAAGCAATCCTGACCCTCCTACATATATTGATAATCAAGAAGTAGACTTGACAGATAATGGCAGTTGGGTACAATGGAACGAAGGATTCAATATTACAGGAAACATATTAACTCGTGTATGGTTTAGGAACCCTAATAATTACACTACTTTAGTACAGTTTAGTAATACTAGTGGGCAGACTATTAAATTAAAGTTTATGTTAGGATATGAAAATGTAAATACAGATAATTTGCAAGCCTATATTGAGGCTTATGTAGAGTCTATAAATGCTTTCCCATATTATATATATAGTAACTATGTAACGCCTCTAGATAGTACAGAAGGATATGTAATTTATTTTACTAAAGTAAATAATGTTTATAATTTACAATTACTTACGGAATAAGGAGGGGTACTATGTTACAATTTGTAGGATATAATTTTTTCTCAGATGGCGATGCCTTAAACAATGCTCCTTCTGCCATAGATGGAATAAATAATATTCAATTAACAAATGCCATTTATGACCATCTTAATATTACAAGAAATACATCTACAGAAGTATCTACAACAATTCCAACAGTATGGGATTATGATACGATTATAGACGCTTCATTTGATGGAAATTTAAGTGCAGGAAATGTAGATTTTCTTATTGAAGAAATTTCAGCAATTAAAATCAAAAGAAGGGTTCAGGGAACATTTGATTGGATTACATTAAATACGGTTCCTATTAATACAGTTGAAGATTTAACTTTCGCTTTTAATGATTTATTAAATGCTGATTATACTACATACGATTATGCTTTAGTTCCGATTATGGAAGATGTTGAAGGCGAATATATTATTAATAGTATATTGTCGCAGTTTAATGGGGTGTTTATAGGGGATTATTCAACTATTTATAAATTTTTCTATGATGTTCAATATGGGACAAATGCCCGAAATCAACAAATTGGTACATTCCAACCTTTGGGTAATCAATATCCTATTGTTATCGCTAATGGAGCTTTAAGTTATGAAAGTGGTACAGTATCAGCTACTATATTAAATGATGATTTTGAAGATACGGGGCTTGTTAATGCTCCTGCGATTGTAGAGAAGAAGACGATAATCAAGGATTTCTTGACGAATAAGAAGGCTAAGATATTGAAGGACTGGAATTCCAATATTTGGCTCTGCATCGTAGTAGATAGCCCTCAAGTCACTTATAAATCTGGTTCAGGTATGGCTATTCCACAAATTCAATTTAATTGGATTCAAATTGGGGATGCTACTAATCAGGCAGATTTATATAATAATGGAATATTGCCAAATCCTGATTAAAGGAGTGTAACTATGCCAAGTTTAAATATTACATCAGCACAATTCCAGTCTATATTACAAAATATTCAAAGTCGATATGTAAAATTAGAACTATTGAATTATCAATTTCAAACTGTTGATTCTATTGAGGGAGTATGTATTAGTGGTTCGATTTCTATTGATGCTAACTCAGATATGAGAAGGACAGGAAGTGTAGAATTAGTCGTAAACAATAGTTCATTCGAAGTATCTTCAGGCAGCAAAATTTGGTTAGATAAATATTTAAGAATATGGGTGGGTATTTTTTCTTTTATATCAGGAGAAGTAGAATATATAAATTGTGGGCTTTACATAATTGATGCACCAAATTACCAATATAATCCATCTACTAATACTTTATCTTTAAGTTTACTTGATTTAATGGCGAAATTAACAGGAATTAGGAATGGATATTTGCCTGGGATTCCAACTGTATTAAGTGCAGGGGAAAATATTCGACAAGCCATAATTAATGTATTGGCATTGGGCGGTTTTACTAAATATGTTGTTGAAGAACCTCCTGCCCCAGGTGTTATTCCT
>CALVCQ010000092.1 GCA_944326115.1 Candidatus Gastranaerophilales bacterium
CATCCTTCACTGCACTTTCGCCACCAGCCATGAGAACCATCATGGTCTGTCGTTTAGGCTTTAGCTCCTTCCCGGTTCTGCTTGGATTCACTTTCTGCATTTCTGCAACAGTGGGCTTAGTAACCATACTGTTTCTACCATCATCGCTATAGTATGTGTTTCTTTTCCGACAATCAAAAATAGCAGATTAAAAAATGAAACACCAATAACAAAAAGATAAGCCCAGCGAAACGCCAGGGCTTATCGTCTTTAATCTCATACGTTACGCGTTGGCATGCATGAACGCATCGAGATTGACCTTCATCTCGGAAACTGGTCCGGGATGATCCCCTATGTCATAGGGGTTGTACTTAATGCGCTGAGATAGCGACAGCATCATTAAGTAGATTGGGGCTAGTGGCCCTTCAATCATTTTCATTTCTTTCACCTCCTTCCATTCCGGGGGCGGAAAACGACCTGGGGATGGAACCGCCAATTCCATCCCCATCCTAATTATACTATGTGCGCGAATTTTAGTAATACTGAAACGTCGCATTTTAGCTTTGCTCAGGTGTACTTTGGCGGCATCAAGAAAAAAAAAGAATGAGCCCACCGATTTAGGTTGACTCATTCGTTCTATCTGGCATTCTCATATGAGTAATGCTTCACAGCGATTGGTGCCTTCAATCACTTAGGTTAGATTACTTTCAATCGAGTCTGAGAATTCAGATAAGATCATTGTCGAGAAAGAATCTCAACATGACCTTTTCTCGAATCCTATGATCGGACAGAATCTTGCGATCCTCATCCGACAACATCGACGGAATGGTTCCATCAATGCTAACAGAATTCGATTCTGAACGTTCAACAGTCTTATCTCTTCCTGAAATGAATCCAGTAGAGACGTCGATCGGAACGATCTTCATCGTGCATTCTCCTTCCGTTAGATTTTGTAATTCTAACTAAGAAAGGTATCTGTATACCTTTCTATAAGTATAGTATGTTTTTCAAGATGCCCTCCTGTACACTTTTTACAGCAAAGACCCTCCCCGAAATGGGGAGGGCTTTTTATTTCTCAAAAAGTGCTGTCGCGACAAAACTATAAGTTAATAGCGAACATTCTCCGAAAAGGGTGTGAAATATATGTCTACACAAATTGTACGTATTCGGAAAGCAAACAAAGATACTAAAGAATGGGATCTACTCTATCCTTATACGTCTTCTCAAGCAGTTGAACGTCCCATCGGTGGATTGCAGGAGGATTATAACCTGCTGTATGATGATCATATCATTGACAGTTCAAAGCATGTATATCGTGCTACTTCTTCTGGTATGCCATCCACTATTGCGGTTAACGTTCCGAATGTTGAATTGATCGACCAACTTGCTGTTATCATCAAGCTGCATACGGATTTATCCAACGAGCCGACGCTTTCTTATAACGGTGAACCGGCTGCTAATATTATTGCTTCTGATGGAGCAAATATTTCAGGCGGTCAAATTGCCGGCACATCGATTATGGTCATCTGGTTGGCAGCCCAAGGAAAGTGGCTGTTAGTCAATAATGACTTGGACAACAATACCACTCATGCCGTATTGCCGGTTGTAAGCTATTACAGCTACACTGCCAAGATCGATGGCGAGACGGTAATTCCAGTTACTGGTTATGAACGAACAGAAGATCGAATTGACGTCAACTATAACCAAGCCAGGTAATCACTATACAACTCTTCAAGATAACTCTCTGATGTTGTTAAACGGGCTGTCTCTGATGCAAGGCGAAACCGTATTCATTACGATCACAAAGTTTGTAGAATGCATCCGTCGAGGCTTCAGAAAGTTCTCCCTGGATACGTCAAACATTAAGATTGACATTACTGAAGAAACCAAGACGTTGGCAGTACCCGAATTCGGAGATGGTGATTATGAGATGATCATCAATCTGAATCAGACGATTCTGCGTGAAGGAATTGACTATGAACGTGACTTTGGTGCGAAGGCGATTAACCTGCTTGGAGAACGCAGCTTTGTCCCTGGAGATCAGGTCGTCTATACCATCAGTCGCTATGTGGAAGAGCTGGGCAACATCGGTGGGATTCTGCCGAGTGCGGGCAATTATCAGCAGATAGTAAAACCAATCTACGAGAGCTTCACTGCTACCGTAGACGGTACTACTCGAATCATTGTCCCAAGCTATGATCCATACCGTGACGATTTGGTTGTCGTGTTGGATAACTACGTATTGGTTGGTCAGGGTGTAGATTATTCGGAAACTGTAGATGGCGAAATCATACTCATCGGCAGAAGCTTATCAGAAGGAGACACAATCTATTTCCGAATCATCAAGGGCATGAAGCTTGATGCTACTCCGTATACGATTGTAAACGGTACTGGAGATGGTAAAGATCTTCTTGTAAGTATCTCTGACTCCGGCCTGTGGGATAACTATACCTTAGCTGTGAAAGTTCCAGCTACCATTGAAGAAGCTCCTACCCTGAAACTGTTGGACGGTCCTGCTCGAAATATCCTGGATTGTTCTGGCGAGCCGCTTCATGCTGGAGCCATTGTAGCCGGAGCATATCTGATGGCTATCTTTAATGAGCAGGCTGATTGCTGGTATGCGATCAATGCCAACGTCAGTGAAGCTACAGGATTTTCTATGATGAGATTGATGAGAATGTCAAACAATAACGATAGCCCTTATACTGGCCCTATTGCTACTGGCTATGGCAACTTCTCTGGCATGGCTGATAAGACTATCTTAGCGGCAATAGCTAGTTCTGAAATGGACGATGATTTGATCGGGTATTATGAGACAGTTATTCCTCACAATCTCGGATATACACCGACAGACTATCGGGTATCTCCTTGTGAGCCTCCGTCAGCAGTAAACGTTGAAGATGGTTTGTTCGACGCATATATTGGAGACATCTGGATCAACGCTGACGCAAGCAATTTGTATGTCGGCAATTCTGGAAACGCTACAAGCAAATTCCAGTGGTTCATTTACAGATAAAAAGAAAACCCTCCCAGATTTGGGGAGGGTTACTTTTTATAACAGCATGAGCTACATTTTTCGATACCGTTTTTCTTTAACGCCGAATTCTTTCGACACCTCTTCTGACAACGCTTTTGTCTTTTCAATCAGAGAACGCTTAGCCGCTTCTTCAGAGAACACTTGGCTTTTTTCAGAGTTGAAAACAGTATACGTATGTATATAGTTTACTGCATTGAAGAATCGCCGATGAGTTCCGTCAGCATTGGATTTCGGAATATTTTCGCGATTATCAAACGAGATCTTAAGCGCTTCATAAAGCATGTCATAAAGCTGAACTTTTGACCGATCGTTAGGTTCAGCACCAAGCAATTCCCTTGACCTTCCCCGAATAACCGTATTTAAAGTCATTCCGCTTATTTTATCAGGAGTGACTTGCATAACAAAATGCCGAAGTGCCTCATATTTGTCTTTCGTGTTTGCGCACGGCTTTCTAAGATATGCCCACAAGCAGATGGATAAAAATCCAACACAGTTGTTTGAGACTTTTTGCCACTTTAGGACGGTCTCTTTTGTCAACGGAATCTTCTCGCTATATGGCGATTCACTGTAGTGAGTAGCTGCCA